>NZ_JABAZW010000043.1:0-28670 GCF_018608325.1 Brevundimonas sp.
GTCCGATCCTCGGGTCAAGCCCGAGGATGACGGTGAATGGATATTGAGGACGTGCGGCGATGACCCAGACCTATGACCTGATCGTCCGAGGCGGCGAGGTGGCCAATCATGCCGGACGCGGTCTGGCCGATGTCGGCGTCATCGACGGCAAGATAGCCTTCATCGGCGACCTGTCGCAGGCCTCGGCGGGCGAGACGTTCGACGCCACCGGCCTGACGGTCCTGCCCGGCGTCATCGACACCCAGGTCCATTTCCGCGAGCCGGGGCTGGAGTGGAAGGAAGATCTTGAGACCGGCAGCCGCGCGGCGGCTCTGGGCGGGGTCGTCGCCGTGTTCGAAATGCCGAACACCAACCCCAACACCACCGACCCCGACACCATGGCCGACAAGCTGGTGCGGGCGAACAACCGGATGTGGACGGACCACGCCTTCTACGTCGGCGGCACGCATGAGAACGCCGACTATCTAGGTGAGTTGGAGCGGTTGCCCGGCTGCTGCGGGGTCAAGGTCTTCATGGGCGCCTCGACCGGCGACCTGCTGATCGCGGACGATGAGGGGGTGCGCAAGGTTCTGTCCAATGTGCGCCGCCGCGCCACCTTCCACTCCGAGGACGAATACCGTCTGGTCGAGCGTCGCGGTCTGGCCCGCACCGGCGACTGGACCAGCCACCCCGAGGTCCGCGACGCCGAAAGCGCCATCCGCTCGACCCGCCGTCTGGTCGGTCTGGCCAAGGAGACGGGCGCGCGCATCCACGTCCTGCACGTCACGACCAAGGACGAGATGGACTATCTGCGCTTCCACAAGGATGTCGCCACCGTCGAAATCACGCCCCAGCACCTGACCCTGGCCGCGCCCGAGGCCTATGAGCGGCTGGGCGCCTATGCCCAGATGAACCCGCCGATCCGGTCGCAGGACCATGTGGACGCCCTGTGGCTGTGGGGCATGCAGCAGGGCGTCGCCGACGTGCTGGGCTCGGACCACGCGCCGCACACCAAGGAAGAAAAGTCCAAGCCCTATCCGGCCTCGCCGTCCGGGATGCCGGGGGTGCAGACGCTGGTGCCGCTGATGCTGACCCATGTCGCCAATGGCCGTCTGTCGCTGGAGCGTTTCATCGACCTGACCTCTGCGGGCGCCCAGCGGGTGTTCGGCACGGCCAATAAGGGACGGATGGCCGTCAGCTATGACGCCGACCTGACCATCGTGGATCTGAAGGCCAAGAAGACCATCACCCACGACCAGCAGGCCTCGCGCTGCGGCTGGACCCCGTTCGACGGCTTCGAGGCCACCGGCTGGCCGATGGCGACCATCGTGCGCGGGCGGGTGGTGATGCAGGACGGCGAACTGATCGGCAAAGCCCACGGTCAGCCAGTGCGGTTCCAGGAGACCCTGTGAGGCCTGTACTTCTTTTCTCCGTCATCCTCGGGCTTGACCCGAGGATCGAGGGTTCCGCCGCATTGCCTGATCGTCTGACGCAAAGCCCGATCCGCGCCCGGTCCTCGGGTCAAGCCCGAGGATGACGGTGCAGAAAGAACGTCTTGGCCTCATCGGCTATGGCGCTTTCGGGCGTCTGGCTGCGCGGCATCTGTCGGCGTGGTTCGATGTTGTGGCCTATGATCCGGCGGCGCCACAGGGCGATGAACATGCGGTCCTGACCGATCTGGCGACCGCCGCCGCCTGTCCGGTGGTGGTGCTGGCTGTGCCGGTCGAAGCGTTGGAGGACACCCTGTCCGCCATACGCCCCCATCTGGCGTCGGATGCTCTGGTGGTCGATGTCGGCTCGGTGAAGGTGAAGCCTGCACTGGCGATGCAGGCGGCTCTGCCCGAGGGCGTCCGCATTGTCGGCTCCCACCCTCTGTTCGGCCCGCAGAGCGGCAAGGATGGGGTGGCGGGGCTGCGGATCGCGGTCAGCGAAGTGCGCGGCGCCAAGGACGCCCGCCGCGTCGCCGCCTTCTGCCGCCATGCGCTGAAGCTGAAGGTGTTTCAGGTCACACCGGAGGAACACGACCGCGAGGCTGCCGTGGTTCAGGGCCTGACCCACCTGATCGCGCGCGTCCTGCTGAACATGGAGCCGTTGCCGACGCGGATGACGACGGCCAGTTTCGAACGGCTGATGCAGGCCGTCGACATGGTCCGCCACGACAGCCCCGCCGTCTTCCGCGCCATCGAACGCGACAACCCCTTCGCCGCCGAAGTCCGCGACCGCTTCTTCGCCCTGGCTGATCAGGCCCGCGCCCATGTGGACGACCTGTAGAGCCCAGAGCCTAGGCCCCTTCGTGGCGCCTATTCAGCCGCCGAGCGTCGGTAGGACGGGCTGTGAATGTCTGGGTTCGCCGCGCAGGTTGATTTCGCAAAACGACCCGTTTCGGACATTGCGCATAGGTCTCTAGCCGTCGATTGTATCGGGACCGACTAGGGTGAAGGTAATGCTGTTTTACATTCTTCCGATAGCGCAGCCTCCCTGGCTTTACCTTCAAATTTTGATAGCTGGCGCTTGGATCGCTCTCTTGGTTTTTGATGTTCGGGAGAATGGCCGAAAAGGGCTGCGCACTCTCTTGCTAGCCCCATTGGTAGTCGTCGCCTTTTGGCTGGTGATGATTGGCAACATACTGGAAAGCTGCTCGAAGGTTGGATGCTGATATATGCTTCCGATCGATTGATCTCGCATCTGCTTCCCACCCCTAACTGAATTTCAGAGCGGCCGCTGACTGGCCGGTGGGCGGATGTCCAGTTTTGGCGCGGGCACCAATTTAGCAAGCCGACCCATTGCGGACCTGATCATTGAGAGGCAAAGCTTGGCCATGAAAGTCATGGCAAGGATAGCTGCTGCCCTCCTAACGCTGGCTATGATTAGCTGCGCTCAAGCCACTCCGCTGCACCGGACATCTTTCGACATTGAGGCATGTCGAGCGTCTGGCGGCTATGAGAGCGTTGCTCCCTTCGGCAGTTCATTTTGCCAAATGGACTATCAAGACGCAGGGAAGCCTTGTCAGGGCAAATCGGATTGCCTCGGAAGGTGCCTCAGCGACTTGCCGGAAAACTTCAAGTCAACATCAGTAGGCGCTGCCGTGGCCGGGCGCTGTGAGGCGCATAGGTCTACATTTGGTTGCCACGGCAAGGTCGAAGGCGGGAAGCTTGCCGAACCATACCTCTGTGAAGACTGATGTCCGCTTTCCACCCCAAACGGCTGTTGGCAGGGTCCGATATCCGCCCCTAACGCCCATCTCGGCTTCACGGCTCGGAGCGAAGGTCGTAGTCCGACCCGTTGCGGACGCCTCAACTTTGGATGCATCATTGACCGATGATCGTTCGAACCGCGATGCTGCTCGCCGCTTCCTGCGTCCTCTGGGGATGCGCGCAGCATCCTGCCTCTTCCCTGAGCGGCGTCTACAGCAATGTCAGATACAGCGAGGAAACGGGCGACGCAGACGGATTCGAAGTTCAATTGGATGCGGACGCACCGAACCCGAAGGTCGTTTTCACGATTTGCGAAGGCGGTTGTTACGGCGGCGAAATATGGCCAGTTGAGATCGTCGGCAAACACATCGCTTTTCAGGCCACCCACGAGTGGATGCGAATCGATGGCGGTCCGCCAGTGCGTGAGACCGAGCAATATGAGGGAACCATAAACGGCAAAGTTCTAAGCTTGCGGAGCCCCCAAGTTCCAGGCGGCGCCCCCCGGCTTGTGAGGGTGCCGCATCCGAAGCCGAAGCAGACCGCTCGCCTAGCTGGAAAAATCGACTGAACGCCCGCTTCCCACCCCTAACGAACATCCTGCTGGTCCACTTCCGTCCCGCCCCGCTTCATGCGATGGCGGGGCATGGCCAAGACACCTGCTAACCCCAGAACCTTCCCGACTCTGGACCTCGAAACCGTGTTGATCCAGCGGGTCAACGGTCACGTCTGCGGTGTGGACGAGGCGGGGCGCGGGCCTTGGGCGGGGCCGGTGTCGGCGGCGGCGGTGATCCTGAACCCCGACGATCTGCCGATCGGCATTGATGACTCCAAGGCCCTGACCGAAAAACGCCGCGCCCTGCTGGAGCCGGAGATCAAGGCCCGCGCCGTCGCCTGGGGCGTGGGTTTCGCCTCAGTGGAGGAGATCGACGAACTGAACATCCTGCACGCCACGGGTCTGGCCATGCGCCGCGCCGTCGAGGCCCTGTCGGTGCAGCCCGTCGCGGCCCTGGTGGACGGCAACTACCGCTTCAAACTGCCGTGCGAAATCCAGACGGTGGTCAAGGGTGACAGCCTGTCATTGTCCATCGCGGCGGCCTCGATCCTGGCCAAGACGGCGCGGGATCGGCTGATGATCGAACTGGACGCCGAACACCCCGGATACGGCTTCGCCAGCCACAAGGGCTATAATGCGCCATCGCATACGGCGGGCCTGAAGGCGCTAGGCCCCTGTTCCGCGCACCGTCGTAGCTGGGCGCCGATCAAGGCCCTGCTGGCTGACGCCTGACGCGCTAAAACTCCAGAAACAGACCGCCCACCAGCACGCCCATCAGGGTCGCAATCGCCGCGCCGGCCAGCAGCAGCATCCAGGTCGGCGGCGGACGCAGCGCGGGCTCGGCCTCCTCATCCGCCACTAGACCGGGTTCGGCGTCACGCGCGGCAAAATGCTGTGTGTTGTGCGTATAGCAACGCGCCGCCTTCGCCTTTTCCGTCGGCGCCCATGATTTGGGCTCCATCGCCGAATGCTGGCCGTCAACGTTCTTGCGACGACGTGACGGGGGCGGTGACAGGGGCGGTTCCATAGGCGGGAAACGGCACGCCGCGATTCGGGTTCCGCTGCGGCAAGCCGAGAAACTGCTTTTAATTCAGGCTGCGACCGGCAGAGCTACAGGACGATCGGTCACCACGAACAGATATTCGACATTTCGCAGACGCCCGACCTGGCCGACCTTCTCACCTTTGGGATTATGAATGCCGATGCGGGCGCCGACATAGCGAGGATGGGCGATTTCGACCACCTGGACATGACCGCGTGAGGCCAGCATGGCCTCCAGATCCGTGCGGCTGAGATAGCCTTCGTCATTGAAGCTGACGATCAGATTCGGGGCGCGAACCCGTTCGATCACCGACTGCAGCGCCGGACCGATGCCGGGGCGGCTGTTGAAGGCGCTTTTGCGGGTCTTCACGTCGATACGCTTGTTGGCCACGCCGTAGGTCTCGGGTTTGTCCCACAGCACCAGACTTTCCCAGCAGTGATAGTTGGCCAGATAGGAGTGCTGGTTATAGGGCGGGTCCAGATAGACGAGGTCCGCCTCGACCACCTCGGCCATTTCCAGGGCGTCGCCCTGGGTCGCGCGACACGGCCCGTCGACGGCGGGGACGATGTCGGGGGTGCGCAGTTCCAGCGTCTTCAACGCGCGCGGCGCCCACTGTTTCATATAGGCCATCTGCACGCCTGCCGTGGAATCCACCCGGTCGGCGGCCTCCATCAGACTGACCAGGACGATGGCCTTCAGCTCCGGCTCCAGATCCAGCGCCTCGATCCGGTGACGGATGGCGTCGATGCGCGCGCCGTTGTCGGGGTGGAAGAAGCGGGCGTCGTGGCAGAAGGCCTGGGTGAACCAACCCGCCTGCGGCTGCACCGTGCGCAGTTCCGCCAGCACGGCCTCGACCCGTTCGATCCAGACCTCGCGGTCCGCTTGCACATAGGCGGTCGCCAGCATGTGGGCATAGGCGTTGTAGTCGTTGGACCAGACGCGAAAGCCCTGTTTCTTCAGCGCATGGCCGACCCGCGCGGTGCCGGAAAACAGATCGCAGACCAGCCCGCCCTGCGGCAGGACGCTGGATACGGCGCCGGTCACGTGCCCCAGCAGGGCGCGCTTGGAGCCGATGTATTTGATCATGCGCAAACCCGAGTCATTCCGCATCTTAGCCCTCTCCCGCCGCAAGAGGGAGAGGGCTGTCGCGGCGTGACGGTTCTACTTCTTGCGCGCGCCCGACTTGGCGGCGGGGGCGTGGGCCAGACGCAGCAGATTGGCGGCGCCCGGTGCGCCAAACGGCGTCCCGGCAAGAATCAGGATGCGCTGACCCGGCTCGGCCAGACCGTATTTGATGGCGCTGTTCACCGCATCGTCGGTGACGTTCTCCAGCGAATCCGGCTGATCGCCCAACCGCGTCTCCAGACCCCAGACCAGGGCCAGACGACGCGCCGTATTGGCATTGGGCGTCAGCACCAGGATCGGCTTCAGCGGACGTTCGCGCGCCATGCGGCGGGCGGTGCCGCCCAGCGTCGTGAAGACCACCAGACAGCCGGTCGACGGCGCGCTGGCCGCCATGGCCGCCGCGCCGACCAGAGCATCCACGTCCTGTTCGTCCATGCCGGCGTGTTCGGCGCCCATCAGGCTGGGCCAGTTGGGGTCGCGTTCGACGCGCTCGATGATGCGGCTCATGATGCCGACGGATTCCAGCGGATAGTCGCCGGATGCGGTTTCCGCCGACAGCATCAGGGCGTCGGCGCCTTCGTACACGGCGTTGGCCACGTCGGTGGCCTCGGCGCGGGTCGGGGCAGGCGCGCTGGTCATGGATTCCAGCATCTGGGTCGCCACAATCACCGGCACGCCGCGGTTACGGGCAGCGCGGACGATCTGTTTCTGCGCCACGGGCACGTCTTCAGGGTCCAGTTCGACGCCCAGGTCGCCACGCGCGACCATGACGCCGTCGCAGTAGTCGAGGATGGCTTCCAGATCGGCCAGGGCTGCGGGCTTCTCGATCTTGGCAAGGCACGCCGCCTGACCGTTCACGATCCGCTTCAGTTCGGCCATGTCCTCGGGCTTCTGCACGAAGCTGAGGGCCACCCAGTCGACGCCGAGACGCAGGGCAAAGGCCAGATCCTCACGGTCCTTGGGGGTCAGGGCCGACACCGGGATGACGGCTTCCGGCACGGCGACGCCCTTGCGGTCCGACAGTTTCAGGCCGCTTTCAACCGTCACATCGGCCCATTCGTCCGTGCGTTCACCAACGCGCAGACGCACCCGTCCGTCATCCAGCAACAGCAGCATGCCCTTGCGCAGGGCCTTGAAGATTTCGGGATGCGGCATCTGCACCCGCGTCTCGTCGCCCAGTTCCGGGTTCAGGTCGAAACGCATCTTGTGGCCCGGCTTGACCGAGATCTCGACGTCCTTGAACCGGCCCAGGCGCAGTTTCGGCCCCTGCAGGTCGGCCAGAATGCCCAGCGGACGCTGCAGCGCCATTTCGGCCCCGCGCACAGCCTTGAAGGCGGCGGCGTGGTCTTCGTGCGAGCCGTGGCTGAAGTTCAGGCGGAACACGTCCACCCCGGCCTGGGCCAGGGCTTTGACGGTGCCGGGGGCACGGCTTGCGGGCCCCAGTGTCGCGACGATGCGGGCGCGGCGGGCTCTGTTCATGGACGTTTCCTGTCAGCTCTCAAGTGTCACCCTTGCGGACGACATGGGCGATTTGCCCCCTTGTGCCTTTGAAACTTCCTTAGCGTAAGGCCGCCACCCCGCCGGGAAACACGAGTTTATGACCCCGAAACAGGAGTTTATCTGGCGGGCGTCAATTCCGTCGCTGGACAGTCCGAAACGGCGAACCCGTTCAGGTCCATGCAACGGCCTTCGACCTTGGGTGCGGGCACCCCCATGACATGGGCCAGGGTCGGGGCGATGTCGATGGTGCGGATCGGCAGGAACCGCTCTTCACCATGGGCGCCGGGCCACCAGAAGATGATCGGCACGCGGCGGTCGTACTCCCACGGGGTGCCGTGACCGGCCAGGGTGCCGCCGACGCGTCCGCCCAGATTTGCAGCCTGTGCAAAGGCGATCATGATGTCGGGCGAACGCTCTGGCAGGGTCGACAGACGCATCCGTTCGCGCACCGTCATCATCTCCGGCTGGCGGCTGTCAGGCAGCGGGTCGGTCAGCAGACGGTCACGCGTGTCGACAAAGGCCACGTCCGGCACGGCGCTAAGCAGTTCGACGGCGGCCTCCGCCACCTGGGTCCGCAGCGGATCGGCCAGAGAGCGACGCTCCTTGTCCGCCACCATCAGGCCGCTGCCGCCCATCTGCAGTGGATTGGCGTCCAGATTGAAGCGTTGGCGCAGGGTGGCGTTGATCGTGGCGATGGGCGCCAGATCGACGCGGTGCGCGTCGGGATAGCCGTTCTGGTGCAGACGCTCGACAAAGTCAGAACCGCCGTGGTCCGCTGTCAGCACGACCAGAGCACCGCCCGGAACCTGAGACAGCTTGTCGAGGAAGGCGCCAAGAGCCGTGTCCAGACGATACATCTGCTCGCACATCTCCGGCCCCTGCGTGCCGTACATATGGCCGATGCGGTCGGTGCCGGACAGGCTGACGCCCAGCATGTCGGTCGTCGCGCCCTGCCCCAGACGCTGGCTGTCCAGCAGGTATTCGGCGGCCTTCAGCGTCTGCTCGTCCAGCAGGGGCGAGGTGTCGAACTTCAGGCCCGCAGGCGGCAGCACGGAATGGAAGGTCTGGCCGCGAATGGTCCAGTCGCCCGCCAGCGCGCGGCATTCCTCGCGCTGATAGTCCCAGGTCACCGGGTTCGCCGCCATCCAGGCCTTGAAGCCGGTGTTGAAGGCGGCGACGGGCGCCAGTTTCGCCTGCGCCGTCTGGCCCGGCTCGACAAAGGTGGTCAGGCCGAAACCGTCGGTGAACCAGAAGGCCTGGCCCTGATGACCGGCCAGATTGATGGCGCCGCGATCCTTGCCCGAGACGGCCATGACCTTGCTGTCCGGGCTGATAGCCTTTAGCCAGTCGCCGACGGTCGTGACGCGCAGTTGGTCCGGGCCGACGGGGCCGTTGTCGGTGTCGTCACGGCCATGCGCCAGATGGTTCTGCGGCGCGGCCAGACAATAGATCTCCTTGCCCGTTTTGGTGTCGATCCAGTCATTGGCGGGAATGCCCGTTTCGGTCGGATGCATGCCCGTCAGCACGGTCGAGTGACCGGGGCAGGTCTCGGTCAGGCCGTGGGTCTGATAGCCGTTGGTGGACACCAGTCCCTGATCGGCCATACGGCGCAGGCCGCCCGCGTAACGGCTGCGGTACTGGTTGAACAGATTGGCGCTGAACTGATCGACCACGATGGTGACGATCAGCTTGGGCGGGGCCAGAGCCGCCGCTGAAACCAGAGGCGCGGACTGCCGTGCCGGAACCGTCAGGGCTGTGGCCACGCCTCCAAAAGACACGGCGGCCAGGGCCGCAAGGGCGGCGATACGCGGCAAGGACATCAGCAACTCCGACAGGGCTCAGCGGGCTTTAGCGGGCGGGGATTGCAGTCGCGTGACAGCCCCTCCCCCCGTGACGATCCGTCCTAGTGCGATTCCTTCGGCAGCAACCGCCCGACCTGATGAACCAGCAGAACGACCACGCCCCCGACAATCACGCCGATGATCGCCGATCCAAGAGCGGTCACCAGCCAACTGACCACGCCGTCCAGGGGGCCGAACACCTGACCGACGCCATGCGCCACATGCTCCAGCGGCTCGGACGGCCAGTGCAGGCCCAGCGTATGCGTGCCGTGCACCAGAATGCCGCCGCCAACCCACAGCATGGCCGCCGTGCCGATGACGGACAGGGCGCTCAAAACCACCGGCATGCCCTTGACCAGTCCGCGTCCGAACGCCCGCATTCCGCCGCCGCCCGCGCGCTTGGCCAGATGCAGGCCGATGTCGTCCATCTTCACGATCAGGCCGACCACACCATAGACCGCGATGGTCATGGCGATGCCGACGATGACCAGAACCGCCGCCTGGGTCAGGATCGGCTGGTGCGCCACATCGGCCAGAGAAATGGCCATGATTTCTGCCGACAGGATCAGGTCGGTCCGCACCGCCCCCGCGACGGTCGTCTTCTCCAGCAGGGCGGCGTCGCCCTGCACCACCGCCGCCTCGGCATGACCGCCGTGGCCGAACGCCTCCAGCAGCTTCTCCGCCCCCTCGAAACACAGATAGGTTCCGCCGCACATCAGGATCGGCGTGATGGCCCAGGGCGCGAACGCCGTCAGCAACAGGGCGATCGGCAGGATGATCAGCAGCTTGTTGCGGAACGACCCCATCGCGATCTTGGTAATGATCGGCAGTTCACGACTGGGGGCCAGACCGGTGACATAGCGCGGCGTCACCGCCGCATCATCGACCACAACGCCCGCCGCCTTGGTCGAGGCCTTTCCCGCTGCTGCGCCTACATCATCGATCGACGCCGCCGCCAGCTTGGCGATGCCCGCCACGTCATCGAGCAAGGCGATCAATCCGGAGGGCATCTGGCGTCCTGATGAAAAAGAGGTCGTTTCCGACCTAGGCTGACCGACGGCGGCTGTCGATCATCTTTCATCGCAACGCTATCAGGATTGCGCGGACTTTTCCTTGGTCGCCGGAACCTTCTTCTTGCCCTCGGTGCGGTCGCGGAAGATGGCGGCGCGGGCCAGCAGAGTCAGGGTCACCGGCGTGGTCACCGTCAGGAACAGGCCGATCAGGATCTCGCGCGGCATGAACCGCCCGTCGATGATGGTGAAGAATACGGTCGAGGCGATCAGCACCAGAACCATGCCCAGGGTCGCGCCCAGCGTCGGGGCGTGAACCCGTTCGTAGAAGCTTTTGAAGGTCGTCAGGCCCACCGCGCCCAGCAAGGACAGGCCCGCGCCCAATATCGCCAGCGCCACGATCAGAATGGCCGCCCACAGCGGCAGGTCTGCGCCCGTCATTCGATCACCTCGCCGCGCATCAGGAACTGGGCCACGGTCGCCGCAAAGCCCAACATGCCGATAATCAAGGCCGCCTCGAAATAGAGCGGGCTGCCGGTGCGGATGCCGAACACGACGATCAGCAGCATGGCGTTCAGATAAAGGGCGTCCATGCCCAGGATGCGGTCCTGCGCCCGCGGCCCGCGCGCGATCCGCCACGCCGTCAGCGCCATGGCCGTGACCAGCATCAACTGGGCCAGCCCCAGCCCCCAGGCGAGCACCAGCGCGCTCATTCGAAGATCTCCATCAGGCGGCGCTCATACCGGGTCTTGATCAGTTCGACCCAGGCGTCCTCATCCACCAGATCAAGGACGTGCAGCAGCAGTTGGCCCGTCGCCGGCTCATACTCGACCCACAGGGTGCCGGGCGTGCTGGTGATGATGATGGCCAGGATCGCCAAACCATGCCGGTCGCGCATCTGCAGCGGGATATGGATGAAGCCCGCCTTACGCTCATGGCGGCGATGGCCCAGGATCACCCGCGCCACCTCCCAGTTCGAGCGGATCACATCGACCGTCACCACCCCGGCAAGCTGCAGAATAGCCTTGGGCGAACGGATCCGCACACGGTCCACGCTCAGCACCCGCATCACCTGCGGAGCCAGCACAGCCGCCAGCGCGGCCAGCACCAGAGACGGCGGCGCGACAGACGCGCTCATCAACAGCGAGGCGGCAAACAGGCCCAACGACAGGATCGGGTGGGGGAACACAGCCCTCATTGTCCGCCTCCCAGAACGGCCTGCACATAGGCCTGCGGCTGGGCCAGCCATTCCGCCGTATGCTGGGCGTAGAGCAGGCCCGAACCGCCAAACACGGCCAACAGGACACAGGCGCCCAACAGGCCGGTGATGGCCGTAAACTCAGCCGCACCCACGACCGGCGGCGGCGCATCCTCTTCCCGCACCCAGATGGCCCCCACGCCCAGCCGCGTCAGGCCGATCAGCGCGCCCAGGCTGGACAGCGACAGGAAGGCGATCACCCCCCAGGATGCCGTCCCGCCCGCCCCGATCAGGGCGTCGATCATGGCCAGCTTGCCGATGAAGCCGGCCAACGGCGGCAGGCCCGCCACCATCAGGGTGCAGATCAGGAACAGGCCTCCCAGCGCCGCCACGGCGCCGGGAATGACCAGACCAGGCTCATTGCGCTCCTCGTCATGGAAGGGGTCGCGGTATTCGTCGTCGAACACGGCGCGCAACTGCAGGCCGTCCTCTTCCCTGCCCCGCTGCAACACCTCGCCCAGCAGAAACAGCGCCCCGCAGGCCAGGGTCGAGCCGACCAGATAGAAGATGGCCCCGCCCAGGGCCTCGGTTCCGCCCAGCCCCACGATGGTCAGAACCGTGCCGGACGACACCATGACGCCAAAGCCCGCCCCCTTGGACAGATCGTGCGAGCCGATCAGGCCCGCCGTGCCGAAGGCGACCGTGGCCAGTCCCCCGACCATGATCCAGGTCTGGCCGAAACCGTGCGACAGCCCCGCCCCCTCGCCGAACAGCAGCAGGCTGAGGCGGATGATCACATAGACGCCGACCTTGGACAGGATGGCGAAGACGGCGGCCGTCGGGGCGCTGGCCGCCGAATAGGCCGGGGTCAGCCAGAAGCCCAGCGGCCACATGGCGCATTTGATCAGGAAGGCTACGCCCAGCACCGCCGCCCCGACATGGAACAGGCCGCGACTGTCGGCGGCGATCTGCGGAATCCGCACGGCCAGATCGGCCATGTTCAGCGTGCCGGTCACGCCATAGATCAGGCTGACGCCGATCAGGAACAGGGAGGATGCGGTGATGTTGACCGCGATATAGGTCAGACCCGCCCGGATGCGCCGCTCGCCCGATCCATGCAGCACCAGGCCGTAAGAGGCCGCCAGCATGATCTCGAAGAAGACGAAAAGATTGAACAGGTCGCCCGTCAGGAAGGCGCCGTTCACCCCCATGATCAGCAGCAGGAACAGGGCATGGAAACGCGGCCCCGCCCGGTCCCAGCGCGCCAGGGCGAAGATCAGCGAACAGGCGCCCGGCACGCTGGTCAAGGCCACCATCAGGGTCGACAGACGGTCCGCAACCAGCACGATGCCGAACGGCGCCATCCAGTCGGCCAGACGATAGACGCGCGCCGTGTCGCCGCCGCCCGTGGCCCCTGTCGCGCTTTCCTGCAGCAGCACCAGCGCCATCACCAGAATGGCGGCCATGGCCCCCAGGCTGAGCGCGCCCTTCAGCACGCGGCGACGCTCGTCAAACAGCAGCATGGCCGCCGCCACCGCCATAGGCAGGACGATGGGGCCGATGATCAGATGGGTCTGCCAGATGCTCATGCCTCAGGCTCCTTGCCGTCGACATGGTCGCTGCCCGTGATGCCGCGCGCCGCCAGAATGACCACCAGGAACAGGGCCGTCAGGGCGAAACCGATGACGATGGCGGTCAGCACCAGGGCCTGCGGCGTGGGGTCCGTATAGTGGCTGGGGTCCATATTATCGCCCTTCAGCACAGGCGGCGCGCCTGTACGCAGCCGTCCCATCGCCACGATGAACAGGTTCACCGCATAGGACAGCAGGGCCAGTCCCATGATGACCTGGAAGGTGCGCGGACGCAGCAGCAGCCAGACGCCCGACGCCGCCAGCACGCCGATGGCCAGGGCCAGAACCAGCTCCATCATTGTGCGCCCTCCTCATCCTGCGGTCGTGACTTGCGCAGCGACTGGTGCGCCAGGGCGACCAGCATCAGCACCGTCGCGCCCACGACCAGAACCACCACGCCCAGGTCGAACACCACCGCACTGGCCAGAGGCACCCGGCCCAGGATCGGCAGGTCAGCGTACTGGAACCATGTGGTCAGGAAGGGCTGGCCGAACACCCAGGCGCCCAGACCGCTGGCCACCGAGATCAACAACCCCAGACCGATCCAGACGATGGGCCGGATGGTCAGGCGCTCTTCGACCCAGCGCGCGCCGGACGCCATGTATTGCAGCACGAAGGCGATCGCGACGGCGATGCCCGCCGCGAACCCGCCGCCCGGCAGGTCATGCCCGCGCAGGAACAGATGCGCCGCCAGCAGCAGAATGAACGGGAACATCCAGCGCATCACCACGCGCGGGATCAGCATGGTCTCCTTCAGGGTGTCGCCTTCATTGCGGTTGTCGCGGTCGCGGTCCGACTTGTTCTGCACCCGCTTCTGGCTGGGCTCAGGCAGGCTGTCGCTGGCCGGACGGAACCGGCGCAGCAGGGCGAAGATGGTCAGGCCCACGATGCCCAGCACCGTGATCTCGCCAAAGGTGTCGAAGGCGCGGAAGTCGACCAGGATCACATTGACGATGTTGCGCCCGCCCGCGTCCTTGTAGGCGTGCTCGACGAAGAAGCGCGAAATCCCCTCGACCGCCGGGCGGGTCATGATCGCATAGGCGACGACCGCCAACGACAGACCGACCGCGCCCGCGATGATCAGATCGACACGGCGGCGCAGGCGAGAGCGGCGCTCAAGCCCGGCGGGAACGGGGATCGTCTCCAGCCGCTTGGGCAGCCAGCGCAGGCCCAACAGCAGCAGAACCGTGGTCACCACCTCGACCAGCAATTGGGTCAGGGCCAGGTCCGGCGCCGAGAGCCAGACGAATGAAATACAGCTGGCCAGACCCGCGCCGCCCATCAGGACGACCGCCGCCAGCCGGTGATACTTGGCCTGCCAGGCCGCCGCGACGGCACAGCCTGCCCCCACCAGCCAGATGCCCGCAAAGGCCAGATCGGCCAGATCCGGCGCAGGCGCCATCGGCAGGACGCCGATCCCGGCGCTGACAGCAGCGGCCACGCCCGCCAGCAGGGCGACCAGGACGATGCCGCGCAGTTGCGGCTGCAGACGCTCGGTGCCGAACACCCGCACCAGCATCGCAGCGCCCTTGGCCAGGCCGGTCATGGCGCGCTCGAACATCCAGCCGCCGTTCAGCTTCTGCCAGCCCCAGGGCGCGCCGCGCGGGTTGTTGTTGATGCGCTTGCCGAAGATCACATACAGCAGCACCCCGCCCGCCAAAGCCGTCAGGCTGAGGAACAGCGGCAGGTTGAAGCCATGCCACAGAGCCAGGCTGTAATAGGGCAGATCAAAGCCCAGAACCGAGACGGCGGCGCTTCTCAGGAAGGGGCCGACGGTGATGGCGGGCAGGACGCCGACCAGCAGGCACAGCCCCACCAGAATCTCGACCGGACGGCGCATCCAGGCGGGCGGCTCATGCGGGACGCGATCCAGCTCGGTCGGCGGCGGGCCGAAGAAGGTGTTGTGGATGAAGCGCAGCGAATAGAGGACGCTGAACGCGCTGGCCAGGGTCGCCAGGAAGGGCAAGGCGGTGCTCAGGGCGTTGGCGTTCGAGTTGGCCACCGCCTCGGCCAGGAACATCTCCTTGGACAGGAAGCCGTTCAGCAGCGGCACGCCCGCCATCGCCGCCGCCGCCACCATGGCCAGGGTCGCGGTGAAGGGCATGAATTTGAACAGACCGCTCAGCTTGCGCATGTCGCGCGTCCCGGCCTCATGGTCGATGATGCCCGCCGCCATGAACAGCGACGCCTTGAAGGTGGCGTGGTTGACCGTGTGGAAGATGGCTGCGATCAGGGCCAGCGGCGTGCCGAACCCGACCAGCAGCACGATCAGCCCCAGATGGCTGATGGTCGAATAGGCCAGCAGACCTTTCAGATCATGCTGGAAGATGGCGCACCAGGCCCCGATCAGCAGGGTCGCCAGACCGGCGCCCCCGACCAGCAGATACCAGATGTCCGTGCCCGCAAAGACCGGCCAGAAGCGGATCAGCAGGAAGACCCCTGCCTTCACCATGGTCGCGGAATGCAGATAGGCGCTGACCGGCGTCGGCGCCGCCATGGCGCGCGGCAGCCAGAAGTGGAACGGGAACTGCGCGCTCTTGGTGAAGGCGCCCAGCAGCAACAGCACAAGGGCCGGCGTGTACATGGGGCTGGCCTGGATCAGCTCTCGCGAGGCCAGAACCACATCCAGATCATAGCTGCCGACGATGTTGCCGATCAGGATCATCGACACCAGCAGGGCCAGACCGCCAGTCGCGGTCACGGTCAGGGCCATGCGCGAACCTTCGCGCGCGGCCGGGTTCTGGTGCCAGTATCCGATCAGCAGGAAGGAAAAGAGGCTGGTCAGTTCCCAGAACACCACCAGCTGGATGATGTTGCCCGCCAGCACGACCCCCTGCATCGCGCCCATGAAGGCCAGCAGGAAGGAGAAGAAGCGCGGCACCGGATCCTTCGGCGACATATAATAGCGCGCATACAGCACGACCAGCGCGCCGATCCCCAGGATCAGACAGCTGAACAGCCACGACAGCCCATCCAGCCGCACCACCAGATTGATGCCCAGCGACGGCAGCCACTCAATCTCGTGCCGCAGCGTCTCTCCGTCCTGAAACCGGGGCCACAGCGCCGCCAGACAGATCAGGCTGGCAAGAGCGATGACCCACGACAGGATCGCCGCTGAGGTCCGCGCATGTCGGGGCAGACCGGACGCGATCAGGGCGCCGATGAACGGCAGGGCGAGGATGACAAACAGCAGAAGACTGACGGACATGTGGCGGGTCGTCTTCTCCGAAAAGGAAACATGGGGACGGCGAACGCGGGCAAAGCCGCACGTCCGAGTCACCCAGACTTACGGTCTCATGTCCATCAGGTCAAAGCGACGCCTTGGCGCGGGGCGGATTTGTTCAATCTGTGTTGCGGTTATGAAAGACGTGATGATTCTATGGCTTGGGCGAACCTTCCGCTGAAAAGTCCGCCCCAGGCGCCGCCTCACCTGTCGCGAAATTGAACACTCCAGCCGCCGGTCCAGGTCCGGCCCGGACTATCCGCCTGACAACGCACAACCGTCCGCAACGGCCCGACTGGCGTGCGATAGGCGCCGCCGTCCGCCGCCGTGGCGTCACAGCTCATCCCCTGCCCCTGGAAGGCTGCGACATCGCCCAGCGCGAACACGACGCCCTGATCGGTTGATTGAGCGCCGGACGAGAAGCTGCCCAGCTCCAGATCGACCTTCTGGATCGTCACGCCACGACGCGCCGTGATCTCGTCACGGCGGGTGATCCGTCCGGGCGACAGCTCATAGACGGTTCTGGCGCTGACGCGATCATCGCGCACCGGCGCGTCCTGACCCATCCGGTCCACCGCAGGCAGGCTGTAGGTCAGGCGCGTGGTCTGACCGACGACCTCGACCTTTACATTGGTGAACCATGACAGGGGCTGAAGCACGCTGCCGTCCGACAGGGTCACGCGCGGCAGAAGCTGCGGATAGGTCTCGTCCGCCGCGCCCGCCAGAACGCCCGGCGAATAGGGAACCGGGAAGTACGGGTTGTTCATATGCTGGCCGGGACCGCCGTTGATCAGTGGCAGGCCGATGACCCGGTCGCCGTCGCGATAGGTGATCAGCAGCCGATCCTCAGCCCCCTTGGAAAACCAGGTCGTCGTCGAACGCGGCAGGGTCTTCAGCCAGTCCGCATAGCCCGCGTCGGGCGCCCGGTCACGATAGCCGCGCTGGTTCCACAGGGCGTTGGTGTAGAACAGCTGGTGCGACAGGCTGATGTTCTCGCCCAGAATCCGGTGCTTGCCGCGATAGTCGTCGGTCTTTCGCCCGTGATCCCACAGGTTCACCGAGCCCGTCCCGCTGTCCTGCCAGAAGTCCACGTATCGCGCGGCGATGCGGGACGAGAAGGCATAGGCCATCCGCTCTTCCTCATCACTCAGCAGGTTCAGGGATGCGGCGGCGGTCAGAACCTCCAGGAAGGCCGTCTCGCCATAGGCGCCGATGCTGCGGCCATATTCAAAACCCTCGCCCCGCAGGTTGAAACGCGGCAGCAGCAGATCGACCGAACGACGCAGCCAGTCCTTGACCTCCTGCGGCGGGGCCACTCCGGTTTCGATGAACCGCTGGGCGATCTCGCCGATCAGAAGCACGCTGTAGCGGTCGAAACGCCCCTCCCCCGTGGTTTCGTCCGCAAAGCCGAACTCACCGGAATACTGACGGAAATGCTCCAGCGTCTTGGCCAGCAAGGCCTCGCTGGCGGACGTATCCTCCCACCCCATCAGATAGCGCAGGCGCGCGATGCTGTAGGCCACGCCATAATAGTTGTTGGGCAGGTTGATCAGGGTCAGATCGTCCTGACGCACGAACCGGCGCCAATCCAGATTCTGACGCAGTTTCACCAGCGTCTCCGGCGCCACCGCCTGATCCAGCAATCCTGCCTCGTTCAGCTGATGCAGGGCGGACATGTAATAATATATGCCCCAGCTGTCGTTGGTGTCGTTCAGCGTCAGCTCGGACAGGCGGCGAAACCCCTCCAAGAACCGGGCGCGGCGCGGATCGCCCACCGGCGCCTCGATCACCGCATGGGCCAGGCCGATGGCGATCTTGCCGGGCAGGAACTTGTCGTTCGCCTCAAACACCCGAACCCCGTCCAGCGTCATGCTGCGGCCCTCGGTCATCAGTTGATCCAGCAGGGCGTCCATCTGCGGCGAGACGCGGTTGACGATGGTCGCGTTCATCGCCGGGGCGGTCTGGTACAGGACGCCGCGCTCCACCTGGGCGCTGGCCGGAGCTGCAAACGCCGCCCCCATCGCCAGACCGAACACGCAACCCATCAAGGATGAACGAGACATTGGAAGTCCTTGGAACAGAGGAAAGGAAACTGGTCGATCGAAAGCGGTGGAACGACGGGTCAGAGCATTCAGCACGACGATGCGACGCCAGAAACGCCCGCACCGTGTCAGAGAGAAACCCGCCAGGGAAAAGTTGTTCGGGGAGATTTGAATCGTGTCCTCCGGCGTCACGCTGGTAGCGTTCACACGCACACGGACAGAGACAAACGCCCTATCCCAAAAGAGGACAGGCAAAGCCGGAAACGGTCGAACCGCATACTGAAGAATTCCACTAAACACCCGTTTCGCCTTACTTTTTCACCCTGACAGAAGCTCTGAAAGATTCTGGCTCGACCAATCTTGCCACCGGTGTCATTTCCGGTCTAGCCTACGCGACGATACGACGCTCGATCCACGGGCGCGGACCGGAAACGCTCAAGATTGGGGATCCCATGTTCAACCACACGAGACGCCTGCGCACTGTGTTGCTGGCCTCCGCTGCGCTCGCGGTCGTCGCAGCGCCTGCCCTTGCGCAGGAAGCCGCAGCCACCGCTCAAGCCGCGCCGCAAGACGACCAGACCGACGTCGGGGACGTCGTCGTCACCGGGCTGCGCGCCACGCAACGCAGCTCCATCGAGTTCAAGCGCAGCTCGGCGGTCATCGTCGACGCCATCATCAACGACGAGATCGGCTCTCTGCCCGACAACTCGGTCGGCGACACCCTGGAGCGTGTGACCGGCGTCACCGCCGACCGCTTCAAGGGCAACGCCAACGAACTGTCCGTGCGCGGCCTTGGCCCGACCCTCAGCTTCTCGACCTTCAACGGCCGCGAAGTCTCCACCGCCGGTCCCGACCGTTCCGTGGCCTTCCAGCAGTTCCCGTCAGAACTGGTCAACGGCGTGCTGGTGTACAAGACCCAGCAGGCTGACTTCGTCGACGGCGGCATCGCCGGCGTGATCGAGCTGCGCTCCATCCGCCCGCTGGAAGCCAAGCCCCGCCTGCAGTTCGAATACCGCGGCGTCTATCAGGAAAAGGATGACGCCATCCACGGCCGCGACGGCATGGGTTACCGGGCCAACCTGTCCTGGACCAACCGCTGGCTGAACACCCGCGCAGGCGATTTCGGCCTGAGCGTCGGCTATCAGCACCAGGACCAGGCGTCGCCGGAAGACTATTACACCACTAACTCGGCCTTCATTCCGTGCAACACGGATGCCGTGAACCCGACGGTGATCACGGGCACCTCCGCCGTCCAGACGGCCGCTGGCACCAGCTTCAACTGCGGCCTGCGCGACAAGCTGACCACCGCCCAACGTGCGGGCACGACGGAATCGCCGCTGTACTTCGCCACCACCTCACGCACCTTCCGTCAGATCGCGACCAAGGAAACGCGGGACGGCTTCATGGGGTCGCTGCAATGGCGTCCGTCCGAGCGCATCGACTTCCTGTTCGACACCCAATATTCGAAGCGTTCCAGCCTCGAAAACCGCAACCAGCTGGCCATCACCGAGGCGGCTCGCGGCATCGACCCGATCATCATCGGCGACGGCGGCCGCTACAGCGAAGGCGCGTTGATCTCGTATCGCGGCAACTCCAACGTCGAGGTCCAGAACGAGGATCGCCTGCGCGACGAAGAATACAAGGCCGCCGGTCTGTCAGGCCGCTGGAACGGCGACCGCCTGCGTCTGTCGGGTGATGTCTCCTATTCGGAATCGCACCGCGTCGAGACGCAGAAGTCGACCAACATGCGTTCACCGACGCGCGTGGCCTATACGCTGGACGCCTCTGACGACGTGGTGCCGACGGTTGATTTCGGCAACTTCGACATCACCGATCCGTCGTCCTTCCTGTCGACGACCGTGGCGGCCAACACCAACTACGCCCGTTATCGCCGGGCGACCGACCGCAAGGACCAGCTGGCGGCGGTCCGTTTCGACGGCGTCTATGACCTGTCGCAGACTGGCTTCTTCCGCAGCCTGAACGCGGGCGTCCGCTATTCGGAGCACACCCGCAAGACCGATCTGGCCAACAACGGCGACGTCAACATCCCGATCGCCCGCGACGGCATGACCGCCGCCCAGATCGTGGCCCAGGCCAACCAGAACTGCCGCCTGGCCTTCCCGGCGTCGGAGTTCATGACCCAGTCCTCGACGAACATCCGCAAGTGGGCGACGTTCGACAACGACTGCCTGTTCCGCGCCTACACCGGCCGCGACTCCAACCCGCTGATGGAGGACTCGCGCGGTCCTGAAGACATCAACGTCAAGGAGACGATCAGCGCCGTCTATCTGATGACCACCTTCGGCGGCGAACTGCGCAACACGCCCTTCACCGGCAACTTCGGCGTCCGCTATGTGAAGACCGAAGTGGACTCGCGCGGCTATCGCTCCGAGGTTCTGGTCACCCCGTCGGTCGGCGGCTCTGCGGCGACCATCGTCACCGTGCCGGGCACGCTGAGCGAAATCCGCGGCACGGGCGACTATGACTACTGGCTGCCCAGCGCCAATGTGAACTTCGATCTGAATGACAAGACCCGCCTGCGGTTCGGCGCATCGCGCTCCATAGCCCGTGCAGGCATCGAAGACTTCAATGTCGGCATCAGCCCGCAGCCAGACACCACTGCAACCACGGTTCAGGGCGTTCTGGCCAACTCCCAGACCGGCAACCCCAACCTGAAGCCGCTGGACAGCTGGAACCTGGATGCGTCGCTGGAATATTACCTGAACCGCGACACGGCCTTCTCGTTCGCCGTCTATCACAAGTGGATCAAGAACGCCTCGTTCGACGCGGTCCAGCCCTTCACCACCTCGATCATCGCCAATGGCGTGGAGACGACCTTCAACGCCGTCGCCCCCGCCAACGACCAGACCCAGCGCCAGCTGACCGGGTTCGAAATCACCGGCAGCACAGTCTTCAGCCAACTGCCGGGCCTGTGGTCGGGTCTGGGCGTCAGCGGCGGCTATAACTATGCCGATGCTGATTTCGAGTTCCCTGATCCGTCCAGCGTCGGCCCCTATGTGGATGCTGCGGGCCTGCGCGGCCTGTCGCGTCACAACGCCAACGCCTCGGTGTTCTGGGAAGGTGCGGGCCTGCAACTGCGCGCCGCCTATCGCTATCGTTCGGAATATTCCAAGCCGAACAGCAATACGAACCGCAGCGTTCGCGGCTCGGGCATCCTGAACCTGTCGGCCAACTACAACATCAACCGCAATGTGCAGCTGAAGCTGCAGGCGCTGAACGTCACCAACGCCCGCGACATCATGTACAAGCCTGGCTACGACGCCGTGACCGAAGTGAGCGAGGGCAACACCCAGTACTACTTCGGCGTCCGCTTCCGTTACTGACCCTAACGCCCGGCCGTCGTGCTGTCAGCGCGGCGGCCGGCCAGGATTTCCAGCATGAAACGTCTGATCTCCTCGCTTGCGGCCATCGGCGTCGCCTGCACCGCCCTGCCCGCCGTCGCCCAGAGCCAGGTTGCGCCCGTCTGTGAAGGCTCCGCAGGATACTCGGCCGCGTTCGACGGTCGCCGCACGTTCCTGTGGCGCCCCGACTGGCTGACCACCATCAAGTCGCGCCTGTCTGACGACGCCTCGCTTCAGCCCGCGTGGGCTGCACTGAAGACCCGCGCCGACGCCGCCCTGACGCGTGAACCCTATACGGTCGTCACCAAGACCATGACGCCCGCCAGCGGCGACAAGCACGACTATATGAGCATGGGCCCCTACTGGTGGCCGGACCGCTCCAAGCCCCACGGCCTGCCCTATGTACGCCGCGACGGCCAGTTCAACCCAGAGAAGGACACCAAGGCCTTCGACGTCTCCAGTCTGGAGGGCATGAGCCAGGACGTGCAGGCCCTGGCCCTGGCCAACTATTTCACCGGCGATCAACGCTACGCCGCCAAGGCCGCCGAAATGATCCGGGTGTGGTTCCTTGACCCGGCGACCAAGATGAACCCCAACTTCAACCACGGCCAGGCCGTGCCGGGCCGCGTCTCGGGCCGCGCCGAGGGTGTCATCGACGCCCACCGTCTGGTGCGGGTGGTCGAGGCGGCGGGCCTGTTGCTGCCGACCGAGGCCCTGACCCGCGAAGAGAATGAGGCGCTTCAGGACTGGTTCGGCGAACTGGTGCAGTGGATGGCGACCAGCACCATCGGGCGTCAGGAGCGGGCCGCCGAGAACAACCACGGCCTCTACTACGACACCCTCATCACCCATTTCGCCCTGTTCGCAGGCATGGATGATGCGGCCCAGGCCATCGCCGAACGCGCCAAGACCCGGCGTCTGGCGGCCCAGATCGATCCTGACGGCAGCCTGCCCAAGGAACTGACGCGCACCCGGTCGCTGCACTATACGACCTGGACCCTGACGGCGGCCTTTGATCTGGCCGACGAGGCGCGCTGCGTCGGCGTGGACCTGTGGAACTATCGCTCAGAGGACGGGCGTTCATTGCGCGGCGCCGCCGACTTCGTCGCGGCCTATGCCGGTCGTGAACAGGAGTGGCGCTGGCCGGAACTGAACAAGAATGAGACCGACGGCATCTATGAGGTGCTGCAACGCGCCGCCTGGGCGTGGAACGATCCGGCCTATGCGGAAAAAGCGGCCCTCTATGCCGAACGCAACGCCAACATCAGCCTGAACCTGCGCGTGCCGCCCTACGCGCAATAAGGCGTTAGAGCGCCATCCGTCGCTGTCGCCAGCGGCGGATGGTCTATCGTCACGGTTGCCACCCGACGCAGGCCAAGGCTATGGCGGGGTTGATGAGCGGGTCGTCTGACATTCCGACTGGTGGGTTAGAGGCTGTCTTCAACGAGATGCGCCCGGCGCTGGTCCGTCGTGCGCAGGCCATGGGCGCAGGCGGCGACGCCGAGGATGTGGTTCAGGACGTCTGGCTGAAGCTGCAATCAGCCGACGGACCGGTCGCCAGCCCCCACGCCTATCTGCTGCGCATGGTCTATACCGCCGTGCTGGACCGCAAACGCGGGGCCAGACGCGCCGCGGCGCGCGACGCCGAATGGTCCACACCCGCCAACCTGCCGCGGGATGGCATCGCCTCAGCCGAGGCCGAGCGGCGCCTGATGGCCGTGCAGCTTCTGGCCAAGGTCGAGGCGCGGCTGTCCGATCTGGGTGATCCGGCGGCGGCCATCTTCCGACGCCACCGCATCGACGGCCTGACCCAGCGTCGCATCGCCGAGGAGTTCGGCATGGGTCTGAGCACTGTCGAAAAGCATCTTCGCCGAGCCTATGCGGCAATTCTGGACCTTGAGGGGGACAGACCGTGAGGCATATCGCAAGGCGCGGCGTCCTAGGGGCATGGGGATGACCATTTCAGAAAGAAATGTCGACCGGGAGGCTCTGGACTGGCTGGTTCAGGTCAATGATCCCGGCTTCGATCAATGGGACGCGTGGGACGCCTGGATGGCGGCCGACGCTCGAAACGCCGAGGCCTATTGGCGGCTGGCGGGCGCCGAGGCCGACGCTGTCGAGGCGTTGAAGACCGCGCCCGTGCGCGTTGTTCAGCCCTTCCGCGCTGGAAAGATCAGCCGCCTGCCGCGCCGGTCGCTGGCGGCGGTCGCCGCCGCCCTGGCGGCGGTGGTCATCGGCGGCGTCTGGTTCGCAAACAGCCAGCGCGCCCAGCCCTGGACGGTGGAGACAGCGCCGGGCGAACAGCACACCCTGACCCTGGCCGACGGCTCGGTCGTCTCGCTGGACGGCGGCACCCGGCTGGCGATGGATCGGCGCAAGCCGCGCGACGTGCGGCTGGAGGGTGGACGTGCTCTGTTCACCGTCGTGCATGACGACGCCCATCCGTTCGTGGTGGTCGTGGGCGAAACCACCCTGACGGACCTGGGCACCGTCTTCGACGTGACCCAGTTGCAGGACGGGGTGCGGGTGTCCGTGTCCGAAGGCAGCGTGCGTGTGGACGCCCCCGCCGACACCGCGACCCTGAACCCCGGCGACAGCGTGATCTCGACCCCTCGCGGTCTGGATCGGCGCACCCTGTCGCCCGATGATGTCGCCGCCTGGCGCGAGGGGCGTCTGACCTATGCCGATGAGGCGCTGGGCGTCGTGGCGCAGGATCTGGCGCGGGCGCTGAACCGGCCCATCACCGTCTCCCCCGCCCTGTCCGGTCGCCGGTTCAGCGGCAGCCTGACTACCCGCGCCGCGCCTGAAGATCAGAAGGATCGTCTGTCCCGCCTGCTCGACGTCTCTGTCGTCGATGAAGGTGCGGGCTGGAGGCTGGAGCCGAGACCGGCCTCGTGAGCGTCGCGGCTGTCGTGGTTGCAGGGATGCTGGCCGCACAGGCTGGCGCGCCGCAGACCTTTTCGGTCAGCGCAGGCCCCGCCACGCAGTCGATCAACCGTCTGGCGGCCCAGGCGGGCGTCGATGTGGCCATCTCGACCGACCTGAGCGGACGCAGAACCCCGGAACTGCGGGGGCGGATGACGGTGGATGCGGCGTTCGAACGCCTGTTGCAGCCGCTGGGCGCGCGCGCTGTCCTGATCGGTGAAGACGCCTATCGCATCGAGGCCGCACCGCCTCGAACGACGCCAGCCGCAACGCCGCCGCCTCCGGTCACGACCCAGCTTAGCGAGATCGTGGTCACCGCCGCCCCGCCCGTCGGCCTGTCGCAGGCGTCAGGACGCACCCCGGTCGACAACGGCGCGCTGCAAAGATTCGAAGGCGCCGCCACCAGTGACGCCGTCGCGGACCTGACCGCCACAGTGGATTCCACGCGCCAGGGCACAGGCCGCAACAAGCTGTTCGTGCGAGGCCTGGCGGACTCGGCCATGAACGGTCCGCTGCAGGCGACGGTGGGGCAATATCTGGGCGATCTGCGCCTCAGCTTCGGATCACCCGACCCGGATCTGGCCCTGGTCGACATCCGCCGGATCGAGGTGTTCGAGGGACCTCAGGGCACCCGCTTCGGGGTCGGCGCCATCGGCGGGGTGCTGCGTATCGAACCGGCTGCACCCGAACTGGACGAGGCGTCCGGGCGTCTGATCCTGGGCGGCGCCGCGACATCGGGCGGGGCCGAAAGCGGCGATGTCGCCGTGGTTCTCAATCAACCGTTCAGCGATCAGACGGCAGGGCGTCTGGTGGCCTATGCCCGGCGCGACGGCGGCATTCTGGACAATCCGACGCTGGGGCTGCGCAACTCCGATTATGTGGACACGACCGGCGCGCGCGGGACGCTGCGCTGGACCAATGGCGACTGGACGGTCGATGTGGTCGGCGTGGCCCAGAAGGTTCAGGCCGGAGACGCCCAGACGATCGCCGTCGACAGCGCGCGCCTGCTCAAGACCGGCCGTGTGCGCGAACCCTATTCCAGCACCATCGCCCTGGCAGGCGTCACCGCGCGGCGCTGGCTGGGATCGGCGCGGCTGACCTCGGCGACCAGCGTGTCGCGTCATACGCTGGATGAGCGGTTCGATGCCACCCTGGGCGGCGACGCCTATCCGATCGTGGTGGACCGCACCCAGACCGCCTCCAGCACCTCATCCGAGTTGCGGATCGACATGGCGCCGTCGCGGGGCCTGACCTGGTCTGGCGGGGTGGCGGTCGCCTTTGGGGAGACCACGGTCGAGCGTCGACGCCAAACCGTCATGGCGTCCTTCACGCCAGCCTATGGCGCCGACCTGAAACGCACCTTCGCCGAGGCCACGGCCTTCGGAGAGGCCTCGGTCGCCCCGGCGCCGAATTGGCGGTTCGCGGTCGGCGCGCGCCTGTCCGGCACCCGCATCGACAATGACATCCAGGTGGTCGCCGCTGATCTGCGCGCCAAGGAACGCGACCACCCCGGCATCAACTATCGCCTCAGCCCCAGCCTGTCGGCGCGCTGGGACGTGACGCCGGACACCACGCTGTTCGCCCGTCTGGAGCAGGCCGTGCGCCCCGCCGGGGTCAATGAGGCAGACGGCGCCTTCGAACGCTATCAGGGCGACCGGGTCACCCTGCTGGAGTTGGGCGCACGGACCTATGAGCCCTGGCATGGACTGACGGGCGAAGTCTCTGCGGGGTGGATGGATTGGCGCGATGTGCAGGCCGACATCATCACGCCCGGCGGCGACATGGTCACCGACAACGTCGGCGACGGCGTGATCAAGTTCATCTCTCTGAAGGCCGCCTGGCGGCCCACGGACGTGCTGGATGTCTCGGGCGGCCTGTTCCTGAACCAAAGCCAGCTGACGCCGACCCGCATCGGCATCATTGCGGCGGGCAAGGGCGACATCCCCAATGTGGCGCCGGTCGGCGGGCAACTCAGTTTCGACTATCAGCCGGGGCTGGTGGCGGGCCTGCCGCTGCGGCTGGGCGCAGACTTCCGCTATGTCGGTCGGTCGCGGCTGGGCGTGGGCGTGGGGCTGGACGTTCCGCAGGGCGGCTATCTGCTGACGGCCCTGACCGCGCGGCTGGGCGACGACCGCCGCGCCTTCACCCTGCGCGTCTCCAATCCGATGGATGTGTCGGGCATCCGCTACGGCATAGGCTCGCCCTATCAGCTGTCCCAGCCGCAAGTCGTGCCGCTGCGCCCGTTGACCGTGCGTCTGGGTTTTGAAGCCGCCTTCTGAAGAAAAAACGGTCCGACCGTAAGGCTGTCTGCGCCCGTCGGCGTCCTTGGTTCATGTAACCGCGCCCATAGGGATTTTCGCCATGGACCAAGTCACCCGCCTCTTCAACGCCGCGTCCGACATGAATCTGCGCGGTCGCCGTCTGGCTCAGTTGATGCGCCGCGATCCGAGCGCGGAAGGTCAGTTCTGGTATTCGGTCATCACCACCGGCGTCTATTGCCGCCCGACCTGCCCGGCCCGCCACGCCCTGCCTGAGAACATCCGCCTGCATGACACGCTGGCCGAGGCGCGCGGCACAGGGTTTCGTCCGTGCCGCCGCTGCGATCCCGAAGGGGCGTCTCTGGCGGAAAAACACGACGTCCTGATCCAGACCGCCTGTGAGATGCTGAGGACCGAAGGCCGCGCGCCCTCATCGCAACAGGTCGCCAGTGCAGTGGGCCTGAGCCGCTCGCATTTCCACAAGCTGTTCCGCCAGACCACCGGAACCACGCCGTCGGCCTATGCGCGATCCGCCCGCGCCACAGCGCCCCGCAGCCGCCCCCTAGCCGTCCGCAGGTCGTTCGATCAGGTTCAGGACATCCGCATAATGGGCGGCGGCGACATCGGGATGTGAGCGCAGGCGGCTTTTCAGCTGGTTCTGGCCGACCTCGCGGAAGATGGGGTTCAGCGGATCGACCGACAGGCCCCGCTCGGCCCGCTTCAGGTCCTCCGACAGCGGAATGACCGGCACCACCGCATCAGGCCGCGAGCCCAGGAAGAAGGCGACCGAGAACCGCTCGTCACCCGCAGGCGGCGCGACTACATCATGGATGGCGGCGCGGACCAGACCATTGGTCGCCAACTCCAGCAGTTCGCCCGCATTGATGACGAAGGTCCCCGGCACGGGCGGCGCCGCGATCCACGATCCGTCGTCCGCCTGCACCCGCAGGCCCGGCGTCCTATCCTGCAGCAGCACGGTGACGAAACCGCCGTCGCGGTGGGCGCCGACGCCCTGATCCGTCTGGGCCACATCCCGCCCCGGATAGCGGATGATCTTCATCAGTTGCGACGGGTCGGGCTCGTAGATTTCAGCAAAGGTGTTTTCCGGCTGGCCCAGAGCCGCTGCGATGGCTTTCAGCAGTTCGATGCCAACCCGCGTCACCTCGGCCTGATAGGCCAGAAGCACCTGTTTCAATTCAGGCATCGCGTCAGGCCACAGGTTCGGCCCCTGCAACCGCCGCCACGCAGGCGTGTCTGGCCCGAGCAGAAACGGCGCCGCCTCGGTGTTGATGTCCAGTTGTTCGCGCCAGTCCTGCTGGCCGCGCGTCAGCTCCAGCCCCGCGCGATTGTAGCCCCGGAAGTGCGGTGACCGGACCATCTCGATCTGCAGTTTGTCGTCCAGCGGCAGAGCGAAGAACTGCTTTGACGCCGCCAGCACCTGATCGATCAAGCCCTGATCGACGCCATGTCCGTTCAGATACAGGAAGCCCTGCGCGTACAGCACATCCAGCAGGTTTCTCAGAAAGGCCTCGCGGCGATCCGCGTCACCATGAAAGTCCGTCAGGTCCAGCGTAGTCAGCGACGCCCCGGACATTGCCTGTGTCTCGTTCCCGCTCATGATGCGTCGTCTTCTGGTCTCACCGCCAATGTCTGTCGGCGACTGCGCCCCGGATCGCAACTCATCATCCGTCGCCGTGCGGGCAGGAAAAATCGCCGCCCCGCCTACATCGACCACCGCAGGCTGACCGTCAGGCTGCGACCGACGCGGCCAAGCTGCAGCAGGCGGC
>NZ_JABAZW010000043.1:28680-31132 GCF_018608325.1 Brevundimonas sp.
TCATAGGCCAGATCGGTCGTGTCGGTCAGGTTGGAGGCCGCGATCACGATCTGGGCGGCGGGCGTGAGGTCATAACTGGCCTGAGCGTCCAGATAACCGGCGGAGGCGATGATGAAGTCGGACACCCCGCCCCCCTGCATATCAGCCTCGGACTTGAAGGCCGACCGCCACGACCACGACAGACCCGCCGACACCGGCCCGCGCTCGAAGAACGGATTGATCGAATAGGCCAGATCGGAAACCCCGGTCAGGCGTGTCTGGCCGTTCGGCCCGTGACTGTCGGTCCAGGTCGCGCTGGCCCACAGGCCGAAACCGGACGACAGTTTCTTGTGCAGGCCGACCTCCACGCCCCGGCTTTCGGCCTGTCCCAGATTGCGCGGGCGCAGCATCGACACCTGCGCCTGAACCAGCGGCCCGGCGCGTGTCTCGAAGGTCAGAAGTTCGGGCGCGGCGACCAGAGCGATGAAGTCGTCGATCCGCTTGTAAAACACCGCAATGCTGAGCGCGCCGTCGGTGAAGCTCCACTCATAAGACAGGTCCAGATTGGTCGAGACATAGGGTTTCAGCGCAGGATTGCCGCCGATGCCGGAAAAGATGGTTCCGGGGGACGGGCCGTCGATCTCGGCCTGCCCGCGCTCATAGATGCTGGAGACCAGCATGCTGGCGGGGGCCGTGGCCAGCCGCAGGTCCGCCAGCGAAGGCCGGGTCATGGTGCGCGATGCGGCCAGCCGCAGCCGCCTGTGGGCGTCCAGATCGAAGGCGATATTGGCGCTGGGCAACAGCAGGGTCGCCTCCCCTGCATGGGACACGGGGCGGATGGCCAGGGCGCCGTCGCCGCCCGTCTCGACCAGCGCCCCATCGACACCGGTGCGCGTGGTCACGGCGCGCAGGCCGAAGTTGCCGAAGAAGGGAACCGCCCCCGCCGCCCCATCAAAATCCAGCCGCACATAGGCCGCCCCGACCCGCTCCGACACGGCGTAAGAGTTACGCAGATCGGCCCCCGTCGGCGTCAGGTCGCGCGGCAGGACGATGATGCCGTCACTTTCGTTGGGAATATGAAAGGCGTCGCGGAACCAGCCGAAATCCGCCGTGGCCCAACCGCCCGGCTGACGCCCGATCAAGCCGTCGAATACCCCCTTCGGCGTCTGGCCGCCCATGAAGTCAGGCGTGATCACCGCGCCCGGACGCAGCACGGCCTCACGGTCACGGCGTTGATAGTCGCGGCTGCGGTCGCTGATCTGAACGCCGAACTTCACCTCTGACAGACGCAGCAGCCCCATATCCCGGCTCAGCCCCCTTCGGGCATCGGCCATCAGGGTCAGGTCGTCATCGACGGACTCAATCGCGCGCACCCCGATCCGTTGGTTCCTAAGCGCCGTGGAGTCCAGCAGGTCCAGATCGGTCGTCAGACTGGCCGCGCGCCGGTTGGTCACCGCCCCGTCCAGATCGACGGCATAGGCGGTCTTCTGGATCGACTGGGCGTAGATACGCTCCAGCGGCGTATCCAGCCGCGAGCGGGCGCGCGAGGCCGAGACGCGGGCCGTCGCCAGCCAGTCGCCCACGACGAACTCGGCCCTGCCTGACACGATCAGGTTCAGGTGCGCCTGCTGCGAAAACTCGGTGTTGTTGTCGATGTGGCCTGCGGGGACAGACGCCGCCACGACCACGCCGTCGCGCACCCGCGTCTGTACCCCCGGCGCGATCAGCAACTCGCCCAACCCATAGACCAGACGGTCTTCGCGGATGGTGTTGTCGAAGGTGGAGATCAGACTGTTGAAGCTGAAGCGTGTCGTCGGCGATGCGGCCCAGTCGCCGCCCAGAAACAGGCTGCGGCGAAGTCGCTCTTCCTGCTCGACCGTGGTGCGGACATCACTGGGCGCGGCGACGCGGCCGCCGTCCAGCGTCAGATCGACATAGCGTTGGATCTGAAAACGATCATAGACGACTGAGCGTTCTTCCTGCGCCAGCCCGCCGACCAGACCCCAGTCGCCGTCCCCGGACACCATCCGTCCGGCGACCGAAACATCCGGCCGCATCGCTCGCGCCCGGTCCTCGACCGCCCCGCCTACGCGCAGGCTAAGGAAGGGATCGCCGCCCAGTCCGCTGATGGTTTCGATGTCGATGTTGGAGCCGATGCCGCCTTCGATCAGGTCAGGCGTGGCGGACTTGGTGACCTGCGCCCCCGCCAGCAGTTCGGCGGACAGGGCGCGGAAACGGAATTGACGTCCGCTCTGGGTCGAGTTGCGGATGTTCTCATTGAAGGCGACCGGCGCGCCGTTCAGGGTCACCGACTGGAACAGCGGCCCCAGCCCCCGCACGCTGACGAACTGGCCCTCGCCCACCTCGCGTTCGATGGCCACGCCGGGCACGCGTTGCAGGGCCTCGGCCAGATTGGCGGCGGGCAGTTCGCCGATCCGCGCGGCGGATGCGCTGTCGGAGATCACATCGGCCT
>NZ_JABAZW010000052.1:0-9327 GCF_018608325.1 Brevundimonas sp.
GTCTGCAGCGCCGGCCAAGATGGCCGAGATGATGAACATGACGGCGGCGATCTGCATCACCGTGCGGCGGCCGATGGCGTCGGCCAGACGTCCTGCTGCAAAGGCGCCGAACGCGCAGCCCAGCAGAATGGCGCCGACGTTGAAGCCTGTGCCCAGCGCCGACAGGTTGAAGGCCTGCTCCAGCCCGTCCTGCGTGCCGTTGATGACGCCGGAATCATAGCCGAACATGAAGCCGCCGATGGTGGCGACCGCCACGATCAGGGCGATGAAGGCGAAGTTGACGCGGTCGTCGCCCGCGATGCCGGGACCGGAGTCCCCCGTTGGTCCTGCCATTTGATTATTCCCTCCGATATCTCGTCTAGCGCGAGAGTGAACGTTCACAAAGCCTCATCGCACGGCAGTCTGCACCAATTTTCTCCAGGCTGTAATCAAACGTGCGCAGGTTGTTCGACGAGCCTGCGGCCTTGCCCGCCGCTGGCGGATGCCCAAGTGTGACAGCTGCGGCCTGAGCCGAGATTGCCGACCGGAGCGCCCATGACCGAAACCCTCAGCGCCAACGCTACCCGACGCATCGCCCTGGCGGCGCAGGGGTTTGGAAAGGCCCATCCGTCGATGGCGGGTCGCAGGCAGGTCAGGGACGTGGCGGGGCGGCTGGGCGTGGTCCAGATCGACAGCGTCAATGTGGTCAGCCGCACCCATTATCTGCCGCTGTTCTCGCGTCTGGGGGACTATCCGCGCGAGCATCTGGAGACAGAGGCCTGGGGCGCGAAGCCGTCGCTGTTCGAATACTGGGGACATGAGGCGTCGCTGATGCCGATGGAGACCCAGCCCCTGTTGCGTTGGCGCATGGAACGGGCGCGCGACGGCGAACTGTGGACGGGTCTGGCCCGGTTCGGACTTGAACGGCGCGACTATATCGATCAGGTTCTGGCCGAGATCGAACGACGCGGTCCGGTGACGGGCGGCGACTTCGCCGAGGGACCGCGCGGCGCGCCCGGCTGGTGGTCATGGTCGGACGGCAAGCGGGCGCTGGAATGGCTGTTCTGGTCCGGCTTCATCACGACCAAGACGCGGCGCAATTTCGAGCGGGTCTATGACCTGACGGAGCGGGCGCTGCCGGATGCTGTGGTCAATATGCCGACGCCTGACCATGACGAGGCGCAGCGACGGCTGATGATGATCGGGGCGCGGGCGATGGGCGTGGCGACCCTGGCCGACCTGCGCGACTATTTTCGACTGCCAGCCCATGATGCACGGGCACGGCTGGGCGAACTGGTCGAGGCGGGAGAACTGACGCCGGTGGCGGTCACGGGCTGGAGACAGGCGGCCTATCTGGTCCCGGACGCGCGCAGCCCCCGCAAGATCACGGCGCAGGCCCTGTTGTCGCCGTTCGACAATCTGATCTGGCATCGCGACCGGACCGAGCGGCTGTTTGGCCTGAAGGTTCGGCTGGAAATCTACACGCCTGCGCACAAGCGGCTGCATGGCTATTATGTGCTGCCGTTTCTGCAGGACGAGACGCTGACGGCGCGGGTCGATCTGAAGTCTGACCGACAGGCGGGCGAACTGCGGGTGCAGGCGGCGTGGCGAGAACCGGAGGCGGACGCCGACACCCCCGCACGACTGGCGCATGAACTGAAGCGAATGGCGGGCTGGCTGGGGCTGTCGGGCGGTGTGGCGGTCGCCGGGCGCGGCGATCTGGCCGAGGCCCTGGAAGCGGAGTTGCGCCGGGCCTGATCCGCTCAGACCCGACGCATTACGATCAAGCCGGGGTGCGGCCGCGTTGCTCCAGCGTGTCGGCGTTGCGCTCCATTTCGGTGGCGCGGGCGGGCAGGGTCCGGGACAGTTCGATCAACTGGGCGTCAGTGACCGTGTTTCCGCGCGCACGATTGTCGGCGATCTTCTGGGCGCGATAGGCCGGGCTTTGAAGACGCACCGCCTCACGCCGCATTTCGGCGGCGCCGCTTCGCATATGGACTGCGCCGTTGCGCATCTCCACGCGCGCCTGACCCAGGTTGCGTTCAGCCTCGATACGGGCGCGCTCGCCCATGGCCGCCGCCTGGGTGGCGGTGATGCGGGCGGCGGTGGCGAGGCTTTGCTGGCGGGCGGCTTCGGTGCGGATCCGTGCATCTTCGTGACGGCGGGCCTCTGCGACGACGCGGGCGGCGTCCGCGCGGGTCCGGGCGGCATCGGCTTCACGGCGGGCCTGATCCGCCTCGCGGCGAGCCTGGTCGCGCGCCTCTGAGGCCGCGTCGATTTCCGCATTATAGACGTATCGGTAGCTGTAGCCCTGCGTGCCGGGGGGCGGAGGAGCAGGCGGGGCCGGGGGTACAGGCGTCGCAGGCGGCGCCGGAGGGGCGGGCGGTGCAGGCAGAGCAGCCCAGGTCATTGGCGCCGGAGGGGCCGCAGGCGGTGCGGGCGGAACGGGCGCTAGGGGCGCCAGAGCCGCAAGTGTCAGATGCGCAGGCGGTGCGGGCGGCGTCGGCGGCGCATGGGGAACAGGCGCAGCGGGGGGCACGGGCGGCGTGGCCTCGACCCAGGCCTGACGGCTGATTTCCAGCGCGGCCAAGGGCGTGGCGACAACGGCGAGGGCGGCGACCGTCAGGGCGACGGTCATCGGGCGGCGGCGAGCGGACGTATCGGACATGATGCAGGCGATCCTCTTTTTCAGGGACTTGGCGTCCGCCGCCATGGCTGTCGAAGCCTGAGCGGTCGTGGCGCGGGGCGAGGGATGGGCGGCCAGACGCACCAGCGCCTTGGCGTAGAGATGACGGTCGATGGTCTGGAGGGCCGCTGCGTCTGCGGCCTCCTCGGAGCGAGCCGCCAGGTCAGCATGCAGACGCCAGACCAGCGGGTTGAACCAGAACAGGGCCAGGGTCAGGCGCGACAGGACCAGAAACACCCAGTCATGCCGCCGCAGGTGCGCCAGTTCATGGGCCAGGATGGCGGGCGCGGCCTGACGCTGGGCCAGACTGGCTGGATCGATCAGAATGACGCCGGGCGCAGCGCCCCAGCTGAGCGGACTGGCGGCGCGGTCAGTCGAGACCAGCGTGGGCTGTGTGCCGCGCGTCAGACGCTCCAGATGGCTGAGCCAGGTCGGGCACTGGACGGCGCGGCCCTGACGGGTCCAGCGATCCAGCGTCAGAACGCCCAGCGCCAGTCTGCCTGCGATCAGCACCACGCCCATCAGCCAGACGGCGGCGGCCAGATGCAGGGGCGACGGCCAGGGCAGGCTGCCGGACACCTCGACGCCGGGCAGGGGCGTGACCTCGCCCTGCCACATGGGCAGGGGCAGATGGGTTGTCGGGGCGACGGCGGGCAGGACGGCCAGATTCAGCGCCGGGAACAGGGCGGTGATGACCGGCAGGGCCAGCAGCAGGCAGGTCGTGGCGCGAAGAATGTCCACGCGGTCAGCCGGGCGGCGGGTCAGCAGGTGCGAACAGGTCAGGCCTGCGCCCGCGATCAGGCTGGATTTCACCAGCATGGAGATGAAGACGGCGCCGATCATGATTTGCGTCCCCCTGTCTTGCGTCCAAGCGCTTCGTCGATGGCGCGCTCCAGCGCCTCGGCCTCGTCGGCGGTGATCTTGCCGCCCATGCCCAGAAGGGCGGTCGCAGCGTTGGCGGCGGACCCGGAGAAGAAGGTGTCGACCATCCGTTGCAGGGCGCCTGCCGCGACGGCCTCGGTGCGCGGCACGGGGCTGTAGTGGAAGCCGTCCACGCCGTTGGCGCGTTCGACCAGTCCCTTGGCCTCCAGCCGGGCCAGCAGGGTGCGGATGGCGGAATCGCTGAGCGCGTCGGACAGGGCGGCGCGGACGCCTGCGGTGGTGGCCGATTCCAGTCGGCACAGGGTCTCGAAGACTTCGCGTTCTCGCCGGGGCAGGGACTCGATCACGGCCTTCTCCATGTCCGCTACATTTGTAGCGCTACATGCGTAGCGAAATGAGGCGCGAATGAGGCGGGTAGATGAACTCGCGGTAGGGTGCGGCTACACCTCGATCCGCCGCCCCTCGGCCGCGCTGCGTTCACCGGCGTCGATAATCCGCATGACCGTCAAGGCCTGATCCAGCGTCACGGGCGGCGGGGCGCCGGTGCTGATGGCGTCGCGGACGCCGGCGTAGAAGCGGACATACTCGCCGCGTTCGGGCGTCACGGTCTGGCGCACGGTTTCGCCATCGATCTGGCGGATCAGTTCGCCGGGATTGGGGTCGAGGCCCCAATCCGCGTCGCCGGGACGCAGGCCAGCCTTGGACTGGCCTTCCTGAGCATCCAGCCCGCGCTTGATGAAGCTGCCGCCTGTGCCGTGGACGGCGTAACGCAGGCTGGCGTCGGCGGCGATGTGGCTGGCCTGCAGGATGACGCGCAGCCGCTCGTATTGCAGCACGACGTGGAACCAGTCGGTCGCCGGAGCGCCGGGGCGTTGTCGCGCCATGTCGGCCAGCACCGACTGAGGCGCACCGAACAACTGGACCGCCTGATCGATCAGGTGTGGACCAAGATCGGCCCAGACGCCCCCGTCGCGCTTGTCTTTCCAGCGGTCGGTGACCTGGGGGCGGAAACGGTCGTAATGGCTTTCGAACACGGCGATTTCGCCCAGTTCGCCGTCGGTGATCAGGCGCTTCAGCGTCAGGAAGTCGGCATCCCAGCGCCGGTTCTGGAACACGCTGATGACGCCCTTGGATCGGGCGGCGACGGCGGCGACCTGCTCGGCCTGTTCCAGAGTCTGGGCGAAGGGTTTGTCGACCACGACGTTGCGACCCGCCTCCAGCGCCGCGATGGCCTGTTCGGCGTGCAGGGCGTCAGGCGTGGCGACGACGATCAGGCCGATGTCGTCGCGTGACAGGGCCGCGTCCAGATCAGGCAATACCTCGACCTGCGGCCAGTCGGCGTGAACCGCTTCTGGACGGGAGGAGACGACGGCGCGCAGGGCCAGGCCCGGTGTGGCGGAAATCAGCGGCGCATGGAACGTCTGGCCCGCCAGGCCATAGCCCACGACAGCGACGCCGATCGGATCAGAAGAGGAGGGGGAGGTCATGGTGCGATTTTCCCGCCGCCCGCCCGGCTTGTCGAGGTCGGATCGTGGGTCAGTAACGATCCGTGCGCGGGCCATCCAGCGTATAGGGCACCACGCCGCGTTCGTTTTCCGGCACATGCAGGGTGCGGTCGATGGGCGGGAAGGCGCGCTGGGTGCAGTCGGTGCGCTCGCAGATGCGGCAACTGACGCCGATGCGGGTTGCCGGGCCGTTCAGGTCCAGACCGGCCGCATAGACCAGGGCCGAGGCGTGTTCGACCTCGCATCCCAGCGAAAGGGCGTAGCGACGGTCGTTGGCGAGGTATGAGCCGCTGGGCTTGGACACGCTGCGGGCGATGGAGATGTAACGCGAACCGTCCGGCATTTCGGCCAACTGCACCCCGATCCGGTCGGGCGCGGCGAAGGCTTCGTGCACGTTCCACAGGGGGCAGGCGCCGCCGAAACGGGCGAACTGGAACCGCGTCGCACTGTGTCGCTTGGTGATGTTTCCGGCCATGTCCACGCGAGCGAAATAGAAGGGCACGCCGCGCCAGCCGGGCTTCTGCAGGGTCGAAAGGCGGTGGCAGACCTGTTCGAAACTGACCTGGAAACGGGTCCGCAGCCGGTCGATGTCGTGCTTTTCCTCGCGCGCCGCCTCAAGGAAGGCGCGGTAGGGCAACAGCAGCGCGCCCGCCGCATAGTTGGCCAGACCGACGCGGGCCACGTCGCGCGCCGCATCGGTTCGGAAGGCGGCCTGATCCAGTTCCGCCTCGATCAGATCGCGGAAGGACAGCAGGGCCAACTGGTGCGCCAGCTGGAAGGAGCGGGTAGCATCCGGTTGCCAGCCGTCCAGCGTAAGGACGCGGCTGGCGGGATCATAGCGGCGCAGCGCCTGCTGGCCGCCGACGCTGACCACACGGACGCCGTGAATGTCGCTGAGCGCGGTCTCCAGCGCCCGTTCGACCTGTCCCTCCTGCGGCAGGGTCGCCGACAGGGCCTCGGCCGCCGTATCCAGGGTGTCGATGTAGTTGTCGCGATAGTGGAAGAAGTCGCGCACTTCTTCGTAGGGCAGCAGGGCGACGCTGGCGCCATGTTCGTCACGGCCCAGGGTGTCGTCCAGCGCCTTCACCCGCTCGTCCAGACGGCGGAAGGTCTGGTGCAGGGCCAGAAACTGGCGGGCCAGACGCGGCGTATTGGCGACGGCTTGTTTCAGCTCGGCGGCGGTGGGCGGTTCAGCCTGCCCGGCGATGTCGGTGGTGGCTTCGCGCAGGTCGGCGATCAGGCGGGCGTCGCCCTCCAGATCAAACAGGCTGGCGTCGACGTGGAAGGCGCGCGTCAGGGCGATCAGCACCCGCGCGGTGGCGGGGCGCTGGTTCGTCTCCAATTGCGAAAGATAGGACGGCGACAGGCCCAGACGTTCGGCGCAGGCCTCCAGAGTCCAGCCGCGCGCCTCGCGCAGTTTTCGCAACTTGGCGCCAAGGAAAAGCTTCTCAGCCATTTGCAACTTTGCAGATCATCAAGACGTCCTTTGCAAGTCGGCGCAGTTCCACACTTTTTGCAAAGTTGCGTTTGCGTATTTGCGATGAAGCCGCCACTCCTTCCTCCACGAACAAGAGGCGTAAATCCATCATGACTCAAGCCATCCTTGAAGAACTGGAGCGTCGTCGCACCGCCGCGAAACAGGGCGGCGGCGAAAAGCGTATCGCCGCCCAGCACGCCAAGGGCAAGCTGACGGCGCGCGAACGCATCGACGTTCTGCTGGACGAGGGCTCTTTCGAAGAGACCGACATGTTCGTCGAGCACCGCAGCCACGACTTTGGAATGCAGGATCAGCGCATCCCTGGCGACGGCGTGGTGACGGGGCGCGGGACCATCGGCGGGCGTCTGGTCTATGTCTTCTCCAAGGACTTCACGGTGTTCGGTGGGTCGCTGTCGGGCGCCCATGCGGCCAAGATCGTCAAGCTGCAGAAGATGGCCCTGACGACCGGCGCGCCGATCATCGGCCTGTTCGACGCAGGCGGGGCGCGGATTCAGGAGGGGGTCGAGAGCCTGGCCGGATACGCCGACATCTTCCTGCAGAACACGCTAGCCAGCGGCGTCATTCCCCAGATCAGCGTCATCATGGGGCCGTGCGCCGGCGGCGACGTCTATTCGCCCGCCATCACCGACTTCATCTTCATGGTGAAGGACACGTCCTACATGTACGTGACCGGCCCGGACGTGGTGAAGACCGTCACCAACGAGGTCGTCAGCCATGAGGATCTGGGCGGCGCGCGCGTTCATGCGGGCAAGTCGGGCGTCGCGGACGGGGCGTTCGAGAACGATCTGGAGGCCCTGTCGGAGGGGCGCCGCCTGATCGGCTTCCTGCCCCTGTCGAACCGCGAAAAGCCGCCGGTGCGCGAGAGCTATGACGAACCGGATCGCGATGAGCCGTCGCTGGACACCCTGATCCCGGCCAACCCGAACCAGCCCTATGACATGAAGGAACTGATCCTGAAGGTGGTCGACGAGGCCGACTTCTTCGAGATCGGCGCCGACTTCGCCAAGAATATCATCACCGGCTTCGGGCGGTTGGACGGCCAGACGGTCGGCGTGGTCGCCAACCAGCCTCAGGTGCTGGCGGGCGTGCTTGACATCGATTCAAGCCGCAAGGCCGCGCGGTTCGTGCGTTACTGCGATGCCTTCGACATTCCGCTGGTGACGCTGGTGGACGTGCCGGGCTTCATGCCGGGGACCAAGCAGGAATACGGCGCCCTGATCAAACATGGGGCGAAGCTGCTGTTCGCCTATGCCGAGGCGACCGTGCCGAAACTGACCCTGATCACGCGCAAGGCCTACGGCGGCGCCTATGACGTGATGAGCTCCAAACACCTGCGCGGCGACGTCAACTACGCCTGGCCCACCGCCGAGATCGCGGTCATGGGCGCCAAGGGCGCGGTCGAGATCATCTTCCGCAAGGAGGCGGGCGACCCGGTGGCGCTTGCCGCGCGCGAGGCGGAGTACAAGGAGCGGTTCGCCAATCCCTTCGTGGCGGCGGGGCTGGGCTACATCGACGACGTCATCATGCCGCACGGGACGCGGCGGCGACTGGTGAAGGCGCTGCGGACGCTGAAGAACAAGGTCCAGGAAAACCCCTGGAAGAAGCACGACAATATTCCGCTGTGAGAGCCTCATGACCTTCCAAATTGTGGGCCAAAGTCAAGGGGTAGACCCCGTTGCAGCCGGGCTGAGGTGCTCTGCCTGTGGTAATCTGGGCACCTTCGCGGGCTTCGCGAACTGCAAAGATATCGCTTGGACAGGCCACGGCTTTGTTCGCCAAGCTGGGGTGCGCAGATGCCCCAATCCTGACTGTAGAGCTATCGCCTTTGTCGTCCAGGATGAAGGAATTGTGGTCGAGAGGTATCCTCCCGAAACTCTCGATTTCGATTCTACAAACCTTCCAAGCAATATACTTGAGAGCCTCGAAGAGGCGATCAGTTGTTTTTCAGCGCAGGCCTATAAGGCTACGGCGCTGATGGTTCGGCGCATTCTTGAAGAGTTGTGTGCGGACCGATGTGCTTCGGGAAAAGATCTGAAAGCCCGGCTCTCTAACCTCGGCGATAGCGTAGTCGTGCCGAAAGAACTCCTTGAGGCTGCCGATGAACTTCGCCTTCTCGGCAACGATGCTGCTCACATTGAGGCCAAAAGTTACGATAGTATCGGTCGGGAAGAGGCCGAGCTGGCAGTCGAACTAGCAAAAGAATTGCTCAAGGCTGTCTACCAATATGCAGATTTGGTTGCTCGCCTACGCGCCCTCAAAAAAAACGGTGAGGATTAACCGCTCATGTTCTCCAAAATCCTCATCGCCAACCGCGGCGAGATCGCGGTTCGGATCATCAAGACCTGCCGCAAGATGGGCATCCAGACGGTGCAGGTCTATTCCGAGGCCGACGCCGGGTCGCTGGCGGTTGAGATGGCCGACGAGGCGGTGCTGATCGGGCCGGCGCCTGCGGCGCAGTCCTATCTGCTGGCCGACAAGATCGTCGAGGCGGTGCGCCAGACGGGGGCGCAGGCCGTGCATCCGGGCTTTGGCTTCCTGTCGGAGAACGCAGGCTTCGCGCGGCGTTTGCGCGACGAGGGCATCGCCTTCATCGGCCCGAACCCCGAGGCCATCGACGCCATGGGCGACAAGATCAGCTCCAAGAAGCTGGCGGCCGAGGCGGGCGTCTCGACCGTGCCGGGTCATATGGGCCTGATCGAAACCCCGGATGAGGCGGTTAAGATCGCACGCGAGATCGGCTATCCGGTGATGATCAAAGCCTCGGCGGGCGGCGGCGG
>NZ_JABAZW010000052.1:9337-23760 GCF_018608325.1 Brevundimonas sp.
CATCCGCGTGGCCCATTCCGACGACGACATGGCCGAAGGGTTCGCGGCGGTGAAGGCCGAGGCGCTGAACGCGTTCGGCGACGACCGGGTCTTCCTGGAGAAGTTCATCATCGACCCGCGCCACATCGAGATTCAGGTGCTGGGCGACAAGCACGGCCATGTGGTCCACCTGTTCGAGCGCGAATGCTCGATCCAGCGCCGCAACCAGAAGGTCATCGAAGAGGCGCCGTCGCCTCTGCTGGACGAAGCCACCCGCGCCGCCATGGGGGCGCAGGCCGTCGCTCTGGCGCAGGCGGTGAACTATGACTCGGCAGGCACGGTCGAGTTCGTCGCGGGGCAGGACAAGAGCTTCTACTTCCTGGAGATGAACACCCGCCTGCAGGTCGAGCATCCGGTGACGGAACTGATCACCGGCGTCGATCTGGTCGAACAGATGATCCGTTCGGCCTGGGGCGAGCAGCTGGCCTTTGCGCAGGACGACCTGTCGATCAACGGCTGGGCCATCGAAAGCCGCATCTACGCCGAAGACCCCTATCGCGGCTTCCTGCCCTCGATCGGGCGGCTGGTCCGCTATGAGCAGCCAGAGGAGGGTGATCAGGGGGGCTATACCGTCCGCAACGACTCCGGCGTCCGCGAGGGCGACGAGATCAGCATGTTCTATGACCCCATGATCGCCAAACTGTGCGCCTGGGGCGAGACGCGCGAGGATGCGGTCGAGGGCATGGCCCGTGCGCTGGAGGACACCCATCTGGCGGGGCTGGGCCACAATGTGCCCTTCCTGGCGGCGGTGATGGATCAGGACCGGTTCAAGTCGGGAAACTTGTCGACCAGCTATATCAAGGACGAGTTCCCGGACGGCTTTAACGGTCTGCGCCCGACGCAGATGCAGGAACGCATCCTGATCGCCTCGGCCCTGGCGATGCACGAGGTGATTGCCGAACAGGACGGCGACCCGTCGGAGCGCACCGACTGGATCGTGATGATCGACAAGACCCCGCACGGCGTCGGCCTGTCCTATGACGAGGACGAGGAGATGATCCTGACCCTGACGGGCGGCGGTGACATCCGCCTGTCGGACATCGACTGGCGGCCCGGTCTGGCCCAGTTCAAGGCCGATCTGGACGGAGAGGCGTTCACCGCTGAGGTCAAGCGCGTCGCCGACGGCTTCGACATTCGCCACCGCGCGGCCAAGGCGCGGGTGCGGGTGCTGCGCCCGCACGTCGCCGAACTGTACGCCCGCCTGCCGGAGAAGGCGGTGGCGGATACGTCGAAACTGGTGCTGTCCCCAATGCCGGGTCTGGTGGTGTCGATCCCGGTGGTGGTGGGCCAGGAGGTCAAGACCGGCGAGACCGTGGCCATCATCGAGGCCATGAAGATGCAGAACATACTCAAGGCCGAGCGCGACGGCGTGGTGAAGGCCGTCGGCGCCAAGGACGGCGATCCGGTGGCGGCGGATGATGTGCTGGTGGAGTTCGGGTGATGTCATCCTTCGCTACGCCCACGCCGCTTGAATGGCGTGAGGCGGCTCAGAAGGCGCTGAAAGAGCGGCCGATTGAATCGCTGCTGCATCTAGATGCGGACCAACTGGTGACGCGGCCGCTGTACGCCGGGGCGACTGGGGTGCAGCCGGTGTTCGCGCCTCGGCCATCGGACGCCGAAGGACGGGCATGGGATCTGCGCACTCAGGTCGAGGGCGACGACGCGGAAGCGGTGAACGCCGCCGTCCTGACCGATCTGCAGGAAGGCGCAGCCTCTGTGCTGCTCAGCGGCGGGGTTCTGGCGGATGTGGCGACGCTGGACCGGGCGTTGCAGGGCGTGGCGTTGGAACTGGCGCCCGTGGCGCTGGACGCCGGGTTCGCGGGCGTTGAGGCGGCGGATGCGCTGGCGGCTGTAGCCAAGGGTTCGCCCCGCGCCATGCTGCGCTTCCATCTGGACCCGATCTCGGCCTTTGCGGAGGCGGGTGGATCGCCGCGCGGGATAGACGATGAACTGAGCGCGGCGGCTAAAGCGGCTGTGCGTCATGCGGGCGTCTATCCCGACGCCAGCCTGTTCCTGGCCAGCGGACGCGTGGCCCATGAGGCGGGCGGATCGGCTGCGCAGGAACTGGCCTTTGCGGCGTCGAGCGCGGTCGCCTACGTGAAGGCGGCGGTTGAGGCGGGCCTGTCGGTCGAGGCGGCGCTGAAGGGCGTGGTCATCGGCCTGTCGGTCGATCAGGAATATTTCGACGCCCTGGCCAAGGTGCGGGCCATGCGGCTGATCTGGGCGAACCTGTCGCGCGCGTTCGGCGTGGAGACGCAGGCGATCATCGAGGCGCGGTCGTCGCGGCGGATGCTGTCGGCGCGTGATCCGTGGCCCAACCTGCTGCGCCTGACGGCGGCCGGGTTTGGAGGCGCGGTCGGCGGGGCGGACGTGGTGGTGCTGGACGGTTTCACCCGCGCCACCGGGCGGCCCGACGCCTTTGCCCGCAGACAGGCGCGCAATACGCAACTGGTGCTGATGGAAGAGGCCAATCTGGGCCGGGTCGATGATCCGGCGGCGGGCAGCTGGTATCTGGACGCACGGACCCATGATCTGGCGCTGGCGGGCTGGACCGAGTTCCAGACCATTGAGGCCGAGGGTGGCGTCATCGAAGCCTTGAAGGGCGGGGTGATCCAGCCGCGCATCGCCCGTGCGCGGGCTGTGCGTGAGGCGGCGTTGAAGAACGGTGCGGCCCAGATCATCGGCGTGACAAAATATGTGGATGCGGATGTGCGGTCGGCGCCGGTCGAAGCGGGGGGGGAACCGGCGGTGACAGTCACGCGTGTGTGCGAACCGCTGACGCCCATCCGCTTCGCCGCAGCCTTTGAGGAGGCGGCCCAATGAGCGCGTCTGGGAGCTTTCCCAATTTCAGCAAGATCGACCTGGACCTCGGCGCGACGGGGCAGGGACCGACGCGCGATCCGTGGCTGACGCCCGAGGGGCTGACGGTCGAGACGGCCTATGGCGCGCAGGCGCTGGACGGGCTGGAGCAGCTTCACGGCCTGCCGGGGTTCGCGCCCTTCATGCGCGGGCCGTATCCGACCATGTATGCGGGCAATCCGTGGACGATCCGGCAGTATGCGGGCTTTTCGACCGCCGAGGAATCCAACGCCTTCTATCGCCGCAACCTGGCGGCGGGGCAGAAGGGCCTGTCCATCGCCTTCGATCTGGCGACGCACCGGGGCTATGACTCGGACCACCCGCGGGTGAAGGGCGATGTCGGCATGGCGGGCGTGGCCATCGACAGCATCTATGACATGCGGACCCTGTTCGACGGTATCCCGCTGGACCAGATGTCGGTGTCGATGACGATGAACGGGGCGGTGCTGCCGATCCTGGCGCTCTATGTCGTCGCTGCGGAAGAACAGGGCGTGCCGCACGCCAAGCTGACCGGGACCATTCAGAACGACATTCTGAAGGAGTTCATGGTGCGCAACACCTACATCTATCCGCCCGAACCCTCGATGCGGATCATCGCCGACATCTTCGCCTGGACGGCGCAGGAGACGCCCAAGTTCAACAGCATCTCCATCTCCGGCTATCACATGCAGGAGGCGGGGGCGTCGGCGGATATTGAACTGGCCTACACGCTGGCGGACGGGATCGAATATCTGCGGGCCGGGGTGGCCGCAGGCATGCCGATCGACCGGTTCGCGCCGCGCCTGAGCTTCTTCTGGGCCATCGGCATGAACTATTTCATGGAGGTGGCCAAGATGCGTGCCGGTCGCCTGCTGTGGGCCGAAGCGGTGCGCAGGGAAGGCGGGGTTGATCCCAAGTCGCTGTCCTTGCGGGCGCACTGTCAGACTTCCGGGTGGAGCCTTGCTGCGCAGGATGTCTTCAACAACGTCTCGCGCACCATGGTCGAGGCCATGGCGGCGGCGGGTGGTCAGACGCAGAGCCTGCACACCAATGCGCTGGACGAGGCGCTGGCCCTGCCGACCGACTTCTCGGCTCGGATCGCGCGCAATACGCAGATCCTGCTGCAGCAGGAGACGGGGCTGACGCGGGTGATCGACCCGTGGGGCGGCAGCTATTACGTCGAACGTCTGACCCACGAACTGGCGATGCGGGCGCGCGCCCACATGGCCGAGGTCGAGGCGTTGGGCGGCATGGCCAAGGCCATCGAGGCGGGCATTCCCAAGCTACGGATCGAAGAGTCCGCCGCCAGGACACAGGCCCGGATCGACACCGGCCAGCAGACGGTGGTGGGGGTGAACAAATATCTGAACCCCGTCGTCGACGACATTCCGATGCTGAAGGTCGACAATGCGGCGGTGCTGGCCGCCCAGATCGACAAGCTGAAACGGTTGCGGGCCGAGCGCGACCGGACGGCGACCGATGCGGCGCTGGAGGCCCTGACCAATGGGGCGCGAGGCAATGCCAACCTGCTGGAGTTGGCCGTGCAGGCCGCGCGCGCCAAGGCGACGGTGGGCGAGATTTCAGATGCGCTGGAGGCCGCTTTCGGGCGTCACGTGGCGACGGTCCAGACGGTGTCGGGCGTCTATGCCAAGGAGGCGGGCAAGGATCCGCGCTTCGCCCGAGCGCGCGACATGGTGGCGACCTTCGTGGAGAACGACGGCGGGCCGCCACGCATACTGATCGCCAAACTGGGGCAGGACGGGCACGACCGGGGCCAGAAGGTGGTCGCCACCGGATATGGCGATCTGGGCTTCGACGTCACGGCGGGCAGTCTGTTCCAGACGCCGTCAGAAGCCGCGCGCGATGCGGTGGAGAAGGGTGTCCATGCGGTCGGCGCCTCGTCGCTGGCAGCGGGGCATCTGACGCTGGTGCCGGAACTGAAGGCCGAGCTGGAGAAGCTGGGCCGGCCGGACATCATGATCGTGGTCGGCGGCGTGATCCCACCCTCAGACGTGCAGCCGCTGCTGGATATCCGCCCGGCTCGGCCATCGCCGACACGGCGGTCGACCTGATCGAGAAGCTGAACCAGCGGCTGGGTTACGCCCAGCCCGCGCCCAACAAGGACAAGCCATGATCGGCGCCCTGAACCATGTCGGCGTGGCGACGCCGTCCATCGCGGACTCGATCCGGCTGTACCGCGACGTGCTGGGCGCGACCAAGATCGGCGAGCCGTTCGACCTGCCCGCGCAGGGGGTGAAGGTCTGTTTCGTCGATACGCCGACGGCCCAGATCGAACTGATCGAACCCTATGACGAGACCAGCCCGATCACCGGCTTTCTGGCCAAGAACCCCAAGGGCGGCCAACATCATGTCTGTTTCGAGGTGGCCGACATCCACGCCGCCATCGCCGAGATGCGGGCCAAGGGGGTGACTATTCTGGGCACGGGCGAGCCGCGCATCGGGGCGCACGGGACGCCGGTGGTGTTTCTGCATCCGCGCGACATGGGCGGGGTGCTGATCGAACTGATGGAGACGCCAACCGGCGATCATTGAAAGCGGAGCCTTTCAGCGACGACGTCGTTAAGGGGCGAAAGGGGAGAGCCTGACCATGCTGCATCGACTGACCGCCTTCGTCGCCATCACCGCCCTGATCGGGGTCAGCGCCTGCCAGCAGGCTGCGCCGGACCAGCCCACGGCGCCCGATGACGGGCAGGCGCAGGCGCCGTCAGAGGCGCTGGCCGTCAACTATGCCTGCGACAGCGGCGTGACCATCGAGGCGCGCTATCCCGACAAGGCCTCGGCCCAGATGACCTACAAGGGGCAGGACTATGTGCTGCGCAATGTTCAGGCGGCCAGCGGCGCGCGCTATGTCGGCTCGGGCGTGGAATGGTGGACCACCAGCCGCGACGGGCGCGAAGTCGCGACTCTGAGCCTGTTGTCGCCCAATGAAGAGGTCGCCGTGTCGGTGCTGGAACATTGCGCGCGGCCCCTGACCGCACCCGACCTGACCAGCGGGATCACGCCGCCGCAGCCGGTTCCTGAACCGACGCCGATCCCGGCGCAGGGCGGGGTGCTGCCTGCCTCTGCGCCCTGCAAGGGGCCGCAGTTGAAGATGGTGGCGGAAGATGGCGATGCGGGCATGGGTAACCGGGTGCGGAACTTCAGTCTGCAGAATGTGGGGACCAGCGCCTGCACCCTGACCGGCTATCCGGGGGTGACCCTGCTGGATGCGCGCGGGCAGGCGGTGACTTCGGTGCGGGCGGACCAGAGCCCCGGCAGCTATTTCCGTCAGGGACAGGCGCCGACGCCGGTCGATCTGGCGCCCCAGGCCAAGGCCTATTTCGAGGTGGCGTGGAATGTGGTGCCGAACGAGGCGGCGGGTCAGAAGACCTGTCCGAATGTGGCCACGATGCGCGCCACGGCGCCGGGCGACACCGCCGGGATCAGCCTGGGCTTCGCCTTCCAGCCCTGCGGCGGCAAGATTCGCGTCAGCCCGATCCGCAGTGCGTCAGCCGTTCAACCTGCGACCTGATTGAAGGTGGAAACGTGCGCAATTTGCGCGTAGGGCGGATGTCATGACCCAATCCTTTTATGACCGCGTCGCCAGCGAACTGACAGACATCGATGCGCAGGGCCTGACCAAGCCTGAACGCGTGATCGCCTCGCGTCAGGGGCCGGTGATTCAGGTTGCTGGGCGCGACGTTCTGAACTTCTGCGCCAACAACTATCTGGGGCTGGCGGGCGACGAGCGCGTGTCTCAGGCCGGGATCGCGGCGCAGCAGAAGTGGGGGGCGGGCACGGCCTCCGTGCGCTTCATCTGCGGCACGCTGGAGATCCACAAAGAGCTGGAATCGGCCGTCGCGGGCTATCTGGGGTTCGAGGACGCCATCCTGTTCGCCGCCGCGTTTGACGCCAATGGCGGGATTTTCGAGCCTCTGTTCGGCGAGAACGACGCTATTGTTTCGGACAGTCTGAACCACGCATCAATCATTGACGGCGTGCGCCTGTGCAAGGCCAAACGCTATCGGTTCGCCAACTCCGACATGGATGAGCTGGAGACCCGCCTGAAGGAGGCCCGCGAGGCGGGCGCGCGCGAGATCATCATCGCCACCGACGGCGCCTTCTCGATGGACGGCTATATCGCCAAGCTGAATGAAATCCGTGTCTTGGCGGACAAATATAATGCTTTGATCATGGTGGACGACTGCCATGCGACGGGCTTCCTGGGTCCGAAGGGACGCGGATCGTTCGCGCATCACGGGGTCGAGGTGGACTTCGTCACCGGCACCTTCGGCAAGGCGCTGGGCGGGGCCATGGGCGGCTTCATCTGCGCCAAGAAGTCGGTGGTCGAACTGCTGAAACAACGCGCGCGGCCCTATCTGTTCTCCAACGCACTTTCACCCGCCGTCTGTGGTTCCAGCCTTGAGGCCATCCGCATCGCGCAGGGCGAAGAGGGCGACGCCCTGCGTACGCGCCTGTCGGCCAACGCCCATCGCTATCGCGGCGCGATGGCGGATGCGGGCTTCACCCTGCTGGATGGCGAACATCCGATCATTCCGGTCATGCTGGGCGACGCCAAACTGGCGCAGGACTTTGCAGCGCGGGCGCTGGAACTGGGCGTCTATGTGATCGGCTTTTCGTTCCCCGTCGTGCCGCGCGGTCAGGCCCGCATCCGCACGCAGATGTCGGCGGCGCACACCTTCGACCAGATCGACCAGACGGTTGCGGCCTTCACCAAGGCCGGGCGGGAACTGGGCGTCATCTAGCCGTTTTTCGGCGTCACCCTCGGGCCTGTCCTGAGGGCATCGCTCGTCGCGCGATGGCCGGTTTCAGCGACGGGAGTTTTTCTGGCGAGCGGCGTGGGGCCTCTGCCATGAGGAGTGATCTGATGACCGATACAATGAAAGCCCTGGCCAAGACTGCGCCCGGCATCGGCCTTGAGCTGATTGACGCGCCGATCCCTGTTGCGGGACCGGAAGACGTGCTGATCAAGGTGCACCGCACCGCCGTCTGCGGCACCGACATCCACATCTGGAACTGGGACGAGTGGTCCCAGAAGAACGTGCCCACCCCGATGATCACCGGCCACGAGTTCGCCGGCGAGATCGTCTCCATCGGCAAGGACGTGGACCGTCGCCTGAAGGTGGGGCAGCGCGTCTCGGCTGAGGGGCATGTCATCGACCTGAACTCAGAAGCCGCGCGCGCCGGGCATTTCCATCTGGACCCGGCGACCATGGGCATCGGCGTGAACCGTCAGGGCGCCTTTGCCGAATATGTCGTGGCCCCGGCCTTCAACGTGATCGAACTGCCTGACGACGTACCTTATGAGATCGGCTCGATCCTGGACCCGTTCGGCAATGCGGTTCACACGGCGCAGCAGTTCGACCTGCTGGGTGAGGATGTGCTGGTCACCGGCGCCGGTCCCATCGGCATGATGGCCGCCGCCGTGGCGCGTCATGCGGGCGCGCGGACGGTTGTGCTGACCGACATCAACGACTTCCGTCTGGACCTGGCGCAAAAGGTGGCGCCGGGCGTGCGCACCGTGAACACGACCAAGGAAGACATCCACGACGTGATGAAGGAACTGGGCCTCAAGGTCGGCTTCGACGTGGCGCTTGAGATGTCGGGTTCGCCCATCGCCTTCAAACAGTGCGTCGACACCCTGATCATGGGCGGCGGCATGGCCATGCTGGGCATTCCCGGCAAGCCGATGGAGACGGACTGGGGCGCGATCATCCTGAAGGCCCTGACGATCAAGGGCGTCTATGGGCGCGAGATGTTCACCACGTGGCGCAAGATGCTGGGCCTGCTGAAAGCCGGTCTGGACCTCAGCCCCTTGATCACGCACCGCCTCGACTATTCTGACTATCAGGCTGGCTTTGAGGCCATGAAGTCGGGTCAGTCGGGCAAGGTGGTTCTGAACTGGGACAAGTCGGCCTGATCCATCAGTTGCCGCCTCAGGTCGGCGTCGCTTCTCGGCCCGTGTGTCTAAAAACGACCACGGTGAACAGGACGGCGCCGATCAGAACCAGCAGCGCGGCGATTGCGCCGCCCAGGACTGAGGGAAGGCTAGGCCCTGCCAGTTTGATGGCGGTCAGGGTGGGGACGAAGAGCAGGAAGCCGATCGTCGAAAACCCGAAATGGGCGCGGCCTAACCAGCCGCGTTCGGCCGTGGGAAAGCTGCGATAGAACAGGCCATACAGGAACATCGACACCCAGCCCAAAAGGTTGATGTGGGCGTGGACGGACACCAGTTCGAACTGTCCAGAGAAGGCCATGAAGATGCCAAGACCGATGCCGAACAGGGCGATCAGCACAGCTAGGCGCAGGAAGGCGGCGGATACACTCACGCGACGGACCTCCAGATTGTCCGAGCAGTCTATTCGCGGAGCGATGTTTTTTCAACTGGCGACTATGTTCAGGAAAACAGCATCCCAGGCGCGGGGCCTGAGATGCTGGTGATCTAATAAATGGCCTCAGTAGCGCGCCCGCAGGGTGATCCCCACGGTGCGCGGGTCGCCGGGGTTGCCGATGACCAGACCGGAGTTGCCGGACTGGACACTGACGAACTGCAGATAGTTCTCGTCCAGCGCATTCTTGACCCAGACGAAGGCCTCCCAGCCGTTCTCGGCGCGGAAACCGGCGCGCAGGTTCAGGATCGTATAGCTGTCGATCTGGGTGTAGCGGGAAACCGAGGCGTCCGAGTTGTAGGTCGAGCGATAGCTGGCGTCGGCGCCGCCATAGAACTCGCCCGGATGGCCCAGAAAGCCGCCCTTGCCGTGTAGCTCGGCGCCGATGGACGCCGCCCAGGGCGAAACGCCGGGCAGTTTCTTGCCGGACAGATCGCAGGCCACGGTGGTCGAACCGATCAGCTCCAGCGGGCAAGGGCCGTTGGTGAAGGCGTCGTATTTCGCATCCGTCCAGGCGGCGTTGGCATACAGGTCCAGATTCTGGTTCGGGCGGGCGAAGGCGTCCAGTTCGACGCCCTGAATCACCACCTTGTCCGCATTGGCCAGGTAGCCGCGCAGGGCGCTGGGGCCGCTGTCGACGACATTGGCCTGATAATCCTTCACATCGGTGCGATAGGCGGCCAGATTGGCGGTGACGCGGCGGTCGAACAACTGGGTCTTCAGGCCCAGTTCGTAGGTGGTGACCACCTCTGGCTTGACCACGGCATTGGTCAGGGACGGCTGGCCGCTGGGCAGGTTCGGGATGCCCGCCATGTTGATGCCGCCCGACTTGTAGCCCCGTGCGACGCTGGCATAGGTCAGGATGTCGTCGCTGACGTCATAGGCCAGCGACACCTGACCCGAGACATCATCGTCCGACAGATCGGCGCTATAGCTCTGGGCCCGTGCGATGCCGAGGCGACGGGATGTGTAATCGCTGTTGTTGGTCACGAGGCCGCCGCTAGTAGTGGCGTTGTACCAGCCGGACTTGTCCTCTTTGGTGTAGCGCAGGCCCGGCGTCAGGTGCAGGCGATCCGTGATGTTCCAGGTGAGTTGTCCGAAGACGGCATAGGAATCCGTCTCGATCCGGCTGTCGTTGAAGACCTTGTAGCCGTCTAGAAGCGAGTCCGGCACCCTTTGCAAAGGAGCATTAGGCGTGGCCCGGTACTCAGGGATGAGCCAGTAGGCGGCGTCCTTGCCGTATTCGGTGACGCCGTGCGTCTCGACCGCCTGATGGAAGGCGTACAGGCCGACAGTCCAGTCGATGCGGTTTGAACCGTTGGAAGACAGGCGCAGTTCCTGGCTCCACTGATCCTGCCACGACGGGTTGGCCGACTGGCGGGTGATGTCCAGCGCGGTGTAGTCGCGGTCGTTTTTCGGTCCCCAGTCCCAGGCCCGCCATGCGGAAACCGAGGTCAGGGTGGCCCAGCCGAAATCATAGTCGACGATGGCCGAGACGCCGCGGTGGATCTGGTCGGCTTGGATCGGGCTGTCGACGTCGGCGATGCGGGCGTAGGGATTGGTGCTGGCGGGCGTATAGCCGCGGCCTGCGGCCAGGGCCGGGAACTGCAGCGACGCAGGCTTCAGCGTCTGTCCGACGCGGACATAGACCTGGGTGCAGCAGACCGGCGTCAGGTCGGCGTAGTCGGCGAACAGGCGCACGCGCAGCTGTTCCGTGGGCTGAAACAGCAACTGGCCGCGCAGGCTGATCGATTCCTGAGAGTTCTGCTTGCGGCCCACGGTGACATTGTCCAGCAGGCCGTCGCGGCGGGTGGACACGATCGAGAACCGGGCTGCGACCTTGTCTTCGATAATGGGGCCGGAGAAGGTGGCCTTGCCCTGCAGGAAACCATAGTCGCCAAAGCTCAACTCGGTTTGACCTTCGGGCGTGAAGGACGGAACGCGGGTGGTGATGTTCAGGGCGCCTGCGGTGGTGTTCTTGCCGAACAGCGTCCCCTGCGGTCCGCGCAGGATCTCGATCCGGTCAAGATCGACGAAGTCCAGCGTCGCGGTGGCGGGGCGGCCGTAATAGACCTGATCGACATAGATGCCGACGCCCTGTTCCAGCCCGTCGTTGGCCAGACCATAGCTGGCGCCCAGCCCCCGGATGGTGATGGCGGTGTTGCGTGGGTTGGAGCTGAGCAGCTGGACGCTGGGCGCCAACTGGGTGATCTGGCCGATGTTATAGGCGCCGGTGCGGTCCAGAAGTTCCTCGTTCACCACAGTCAAGGCGATGGGCACGTCCTGTGCGCGTTCATCGCGGCGGCGTGCGGTGACGACGATGTCGCCCAGACTGGCCACTCCCTGTGTGGCGTTCGAGCGGGACGACTGAGACTGAGGTTCATCCTCCGCGTGCGCGAAGGTCGGCGCGGCGATGCAGGCGGCGATGGCCACGCTGGATAATAGTCGGCGTACTGTCGGCGTAGGCGTGATGGTCATGATCCCCTCCTGCGCGAAACGGCGCTGTCGGAGATGAGGGGAATAAATCCTATCTCCCAAATGGGTTTTTCTGGGTTTCGCTGATAGGATCGCTTCAATCGAAGGTTGCTGTTTTCAGGTTTTCCTGAAAGGTCAAAGCCTTGGTGCGTCGATACAGTGGCGATGCCGCCCATATCGCGGAGTGAGGTTCGCTATCAGTTATTCTGCAAGCTTGACTGGGGCGGGGATGAGTTCCGCTTGACCCCGAGGGCCTGTCGGGGGACGAGGCGGGATGAATTATCGCCACAGCTTTCACGCCGGAAACTTTGCTGATCTGGTCAAGCACGCCCTGGTGCTGTGGCTGCTGAAAACGCGCCAGAAGGCGGGGGCGCTCACGGTGTTCGACACCCATGCCGGGGCGGGGCTGTACGACCTGTCGGGCGATGGCGTGCGGTCCAAAGAGGCCGAGGCCGGGGTTGCGAAACTGATGACGGCAGAGGGGCGTACTCCCCTGATGGATGAATTGGCGGCAGAGGTGGCGCGGCTGAACCCGGACGGCGGCGTGCGCTTCTATCCGGGGTCGCCCCTGTTGATCGCCGACGCCCTGACCGACGGCGGACGCTATGTCGGGTTTGAGCTGAACCCGCCGGTGCGTAAAATGCTGGCCGAGGCGCTGGCTGGACGGGCGAATGCCGAGGCGCGCGAGGGCGACGGCTATGACGCCGTGACGGCTGAGGCCGGCAAGGTGCGCGGTCCGCTGGTGTTGATCGACCCGCCGTTTGAAAAGCCCGACGACTATATCCGCTCGGCCGAGGCGGCGGTCGCCATCGTACGGCGTGATCCGTCGGCGACGGTAGCGATCTGGACCCCGCTGAAGGATCTGGAGACGTTCGACGCCTTCATCCGCAGGCTTCAGGGCAGGGCGGGGCCGACGCTGGTGGCCGAGGCGCGCCTGCGGCCCCTGATCAATCCGATGAAGATGAACGGCTGCGCCATGGTGGTGGTCAACCCACCCGCCGGGGCTGAGGCGGCGGCGGATGAAATCTGCGGCTGGGTGTCAAAGGCGCTGGGTGATGCGGGCGGGCGCTCAGAGGTCTGGACCTTCTGATGCGGCGCATTAGGGTGACGGCATGACCCGTATCGCGATCCTGGAAACCGGCCATCCGCCGGAACACCTGAAGGATGACTTCGACGACTATCCCGCCCGTTTCCGCGCCCTGCTGGGCGAAGGGGTGCCGACCACGCGGTTCAATGTTCAGGCGGGCCATCTGCCGGATGATCCGTCCGCGTTTCAGGGGGCCATCGTCACCGGATCGGCGGCGGGGGTCTATGACGACCTGCCGTGGATTCCGCAGTTGGTCGACTGGCTGAGGGCGGCGCGGGGGCAGACCCGTCTGGTGGGCATCTGCTTCGGCCATCAGGTGCTGGCCCACGCCTTCGGCGGGGTGGTCGAGAAATCGCACAAGGGCTGGGGCGTGGGGCTGCACCGCTATGAGGTGCAGGCCAGAGAGCCGTGGATGCATCCGCGTGTTCAGGCCATTTCCATTCCCGTCTCGCATCAGGATCAGGTCGTGGCGGTGTCGCCCGATGCGCGGGTGCTGGCGTCGTGTGCGTTCACGCCCTACGCCGGTCTGGCCTGGGGCGAGGATGCGATCTCGTTCCAGTGTCATCCTGAGTTTCAGCCGGAATACGCCGCCGCCCTGATCGAGGGACGGCGCGGCGACCGCATCCCGCATCTGGTCGCGGATGAGGCGATCGACAGTCTGAAACGGCCCAACGACCGGGCCGTGCTGACGGCATGGATCAGGGCCTTCCTGCTGCTGACCCCGCCGCCGGTCGAAGATCAGGGCAGCGGCATCTGACATGGGGGCTGCGGCTGTCGCCAAGCGGACCTTGCGCCACTGGCGTCCCTTCTATTGGCGCGAGGCGGCCCTGTGCATGCCCGCCATGCCGATCCTGCTGGCGGGCGGGATGCTGCTGGGCATGCCAACACAGGGCGCCATCGCGGCGGGGGCGGCGCTGGTCGTCGGTCTGGCCGCGTCGCGCGACCTGGTTGGGCGTCGCTGGGGAGCGATGATCGGTACGGCGCTGGGCCTGATGATTGCGGCTCTGGTCGGGACGCTGGCGGGGCAGATTCCGTGGCTGCTGCTGACGCTGGGCTGTATCGGGGCGGCGGTTTGCGCGGCCATCGCCCTGTATGAAGAAGACGTCTGGTGGGTGGTGCTGCAGGGCGTCACGGCCATGCTGATCGCGGGCTATTACGCCGGGCCGCTGGATCAGGCCCTGTTGCGCGGGGTCGGGGTGCTGGTCGGCAGCGCGGCGCAGATCGGTCTGGTCGTGCTGCTGGCGTGGATATTCCCCAAGGCGGCGGCGCGTCTGCCCAGCACGCCTGCGCCCCCGCCGCCCGGAAACAAGCTGTTGATCAGCCACATGGCGCGGGCTGCCGCCGCCGTCGGCATCAGCATGGGCGTGGCCTGGGCGGTTGATCTGCAGAACTGGGCCTGGGCGCCGATGACGGCGATGATCGTGCTAAAGCCCGGCCTGATGGAGACCCAGACGCGCGGCGTCCAGCGGGTGCTGGGGACGCTGCTGGGATGCGCCGCCGCCACGGTGTTCGCCATACAGGTCGGCTCGGCCCATCCGTGGCTGATTGCGGCGGCGGCGGTGACGGCCTTTGCC
>NZ_JABAZW010000052.1:23829-25445 GCF_018608325.1 Brevundimonas sp.
GCAGGCGCATTTCGCCACCCTGACCGGCGCGATCACGGCGACGGTGGTGCTGCTGGTGTCGCTGGGTTATGGCGGGGTGCTGGCTAATGCCGAGCACCGGCTGATCGCCACCATCATCGGCGGGCTGACGGCTCTGGTCGTGGCGCGGATCGCGCCGCACCGAGGCAAGCTGAACGGGGTGCAGGAGGACCGCGTGGGCGAAAATCCGGCGATCAAAGTCCCAGCAGCCGGATCAGTCCCAGGCTGAGCAGGACCAGCGCGCCTAGCGACAGAATGACGGCGGCGATGACCTTGCCGCCTGCGCGGGCCACAGCGCGGATGTCGGTCTGAAGGCCCAGCGCCGCCATGGCCACGACGGTCAGCAGGCCGGAAGCGGCGGACAGGGGCGCCAGCGCCGCCTGCGGGATCAGGTCGAACGAGCGCAGGCCGATCATCACCAGAAAGCCGACGATGAACCACGGCAGCAGGCGATGCAGGCCGGGGCCTTTGGTTCCGGGCGTCTTGCGGCCTGCGATCAGCGACAGGGCCAGAATGACCGGCCCCAGCATCAGAACGCGCACCAGCTTGACCACGGTGCCGGTCTGGGTGGCGGCGGCGCCGAACGGGGCGGCGGCGGCCAGCACCTGCGGCACGGCATAGACGGTCAAGCCGGCCAGGGCGCCGTACTGAAGTTCGCTCATGTGGATCAGGCCGCCCAGCAGCGGCAGGGCCAGAACCACGATCACGCCCAGAACGGCGGTGAAGGCGATGGAGGCGGCGACCTCTTCGCCATCGGCGTCGATGACGGGGGCGACGGCGGCGATGGCTGAGTTGCCGCAGATGGCGTTGCCGCACGCGACCAGCAGGGCCATGCGCGGGTTCAGGCCCAAGGCCCGTCCGACGCCGAAGCCGACGATGATGGCCAAGGCGACCAAGGCGAAGATGCCGAAGACGAACGGCAGGCCCAGCGCCGACAGTGTTGCGGCGCTGACCGAGGCGCCCAGCAGGACAACGGCGATCTCCAGCAGGGTCTTGGCGCTGAAATCCACACCCGCCTTGAACCGGGCGTCGGGCGTCCAAGCTGTGCGGACCGCCGCGCCCAGCAGGATGGCCAGGACCAGCGGCTCCAGCCAGACATGGCCGATCAGGTCGCGTTCGATGCTGGTCAGGCCGATGGCGGCCAGCGTCACCAGCAGGCACAGCAACAGGCCGGGCCGGATCGCGCGCCCGAACGCCATCGCAGCCTCGAAACGCGGCGTGGATTCAGGCGAGGGCAGGGCGGCGGACTTCATCCCCATGCTGATGCGCCGCGCATCGACAGCGGTCCAACGGATAGTTATGGTCGTTTCAATCCGATTTGGAGATTGATCGTGACCCTGGAACGCCTGCGCATCTTTGTCGCGGTGGCTGAGCGTGAGCACGTCACGGCGGCGGCGCGGGCGCTGAACCTGACCCAGTCAGCGGTGTCGAACGCCATCGCGGCGCTGGAGGCCGAACATGACGTGCATCTGTTCGACCGGGTCGGGCGGGGCGTGGTGCTGAACCAGACGGGGCGCACCTTCCTGCCGGAAGCCAAGGCGGTGTTGGCCCGTGCGGCGGCGGCAGAGGCGGCGCTGGCGGACATGAGCGCCCTGCGG
>NZ_JABAZW010000052.1:25455-27445 GCF_018608325.1 Brevundimonas sp.
AGCCAGACCATCGCCAGCGCCTGGCTGCCACGTCGGTTGTCGGCGTTTCATGCGGCCTATCCGGGGGTCGAACTGGACGTGGCCATCGGCAATACGCGCGAAGCCGCCGAGGCGGTGCTGAGCGGGGCGGCGGAACTGGGTCTGGTCGAGGGCGAGATCGATCAGCCGATGCTGGAACAGACGGTGGTGGGGTCTGACCGGCTGGCGGTTCTGGTCACGCCGGATCATCCGTGGGCGGGCGTGCGGCGGCTGGAGGCGGCGACGCTGGCGACGCAGGCCTGGGTGCTGCGTGAGGCCGGGTCCGGCACGCGCTCGACGCTGGAGGCGGCGCTGCGGCGGGCGGGCGTTGATCCGCAGACCCTGTCCATCGCCATGACCCTGCCGTCAAACGAGGCTGTGCTGGCGGCGGCTGAGGCCGGGGCGGGGGCCACGGCCCTGTCGGAAAGCGTGGCCTATGCGTCCGTGGCGGCAGGGCGGTTGGTGATGGCGGACTTCACCCTGCCGGAGCGGCCGTTTCGGCTGATGAGGCACAGCGAGCGGTATCGCAGCAAGGCGGGCGATGCGTTTGTGGAGGCGGTGGGGTAGGTCGCGTCGCACTCCGTCATCATCCGGCTTGACCCCAGGATCAGGTCATCAATCGGCATTCAACTCAGAACCGTCCTTCCGGGGCGTCCGTAGGACGAACCCGGAACCCAGGAGGCTTGCACTCTAGATAGAATGCGTCTCACAGCGCAGTCGTAGCCCTGGGTTCCGGGTTCTTCGCTGCGCTCAGCCCCGGAATGACGATTTAAAGGTCAGCTAGCTGAGCTTTGGTTGGACCTTGTGAGGGTATGGAGAGTGGAGGCCTTTACGGCCACTTCACCACGGGCGGCATGGAGCTGAGGATCGAATCCACATTCCCGCCGGTCTTCAGCCCGAACATGGTGCCGCGGTCGTAGAGCAGGTTGAACTCCACGTAGCGACCGCGGCGGATCAGCTGTTCTTCGCGTTCCTCGGGTGTCCACGCCTCGGCCATGCGGCCAGCGACGATCTTGGGATAGATGTCCAGAAAGGCCAGACCCACGTCGCGGGTGAAGGCGAAGTCGGTGTCGTAATCGCCGCTGTCGTGGTGGTCATAGAAGATGCCGCCGGTGCCGCGCGGCTCCTTGCGGTGCGGCAGATAGAAGTAGTCGTCGCACCAGGCCTTGTACTTGGCATGCCACGCGGGGTCGTGCGCGTCGCAGGCCGCCTGCATGGCGGCGTGGAAGGCGAGGGTGTCGGGGTGATCCTGACGGCGATCCGCATCCAGAACCGGCGTCAGGTCGCCGCCGCCGCCGAACCAGGCCTTGGTCGTGGCGATGAAGCGGGTGTTCATGTGAACGGCGGGAACACGCGGGCTGACCGGGTGGCAGATCAGACTTATGCCTGTGGCGAAAAAGCGCGGGTCTTCGTCGGCGCCCGGTACGGACTTGGCGTAGTCGGCGGGGAATGTGCCGTGAACAGTCGAGACATGAACCCCGACTTTTTCGAAAAGACGGCCATGCATCATGCCCATGACGCCGCCGCCGCCCTCGGGACGATCCCAGGGGGTGCGGACGAAACGGCCGGGCTCTCCGGGGAACAGATCGGCGGGGGCTGCGTCCTCCAGCGCTTCGAAGGCGGCATGGATTCGGTCGCGCAGGGTCTCGAACCAGGCGCGGGTCTCGACCTTTTTCAGGTCCAGCGGATCGGAGAAGGAAGCGTCGCTCATGGCGCGCTCCCTAGACCGAGAGTGGCGTTCAGCCAACCTGTCCGGTCTGTCTGAGGCCTTCCCACAGGGCGATTCCGGCGGTGACCGACAGATTCAGCGACCGCGCCTCGGGGCGTAGGGGGATGACCACGCGCGCGTCGGCGGCGGCGTGGACATAGTCGGGCGCGCCGGCGCTTTCTTTTCCGAACAACAGAATGTCATCGGGCCGGAAGGCGAAGTCGGGCAGGGGCGTGGCCCCCTTGGTCGTGAACAGAACCAGCC
>NZ_JABAZW010000052.1:27455-51796 GCF_018608325.1 Brevundimonas sp.
AAACGGAAGCCCGTGGGCTCGATCACATGCAGATCGACGCTGAAACAGGCCGACAATCGGATGCAGGCTCCGACGTTCTGAGGAATGTCAGGTTGAAAAAGGGCGAGACGCATTCTAAGGCCTGACATACGCGCGGTCAGGGGGTTTGTCGCGGTCTGTTTTGCGAGCGTTTCGCAAGAAACGTCAGCAGCTTGCGCCGAGGGGGCGTGGGTCGAACAGCCGTAGGGAATTCCCGGCTTCGTTCTTTGTTCGTGCCGTGGCGAGGGTGGGCCCCCAGGTCTGTTCAGCGGCGTTCGAGAGGTGAAACGTGGCCGAATCGGTCGTGCATACTGAAAGCCCTGAAGGCGGTGATCCTAATCGCCGCGACTTTATTCACATCGCAGCGGGCGCCGCTGCGGTGGGCGCAGGCGCGATGATCGCCTGGCCGCTGATCAACCAGATGAACCCGGCAGCCGACACCCTGGCCCTGGCGTCGATCGAGTTCGATCTGACCAAGGTGCAGGAAGGCCAGCAGGTCGTCATCAAATGGCAGGGCAAGCCGGTGTTCGTGCGCTATCGCACCCCGGCCGAGCTGCAACGCGTCATCGCCGATGACCATGCGCCCGACCTGAAGGAACCCCAGACGGACGCCGAGCGCACCAAGCCGGGTCACGAGAAATATCTGGTGGTCGTCGGCTCCTGCACCCACCTGGGCTGCGTTCCGACCTTCGGCGCCGGCGACTACGGCGGCTGGTTCTGCCCCTGCCACGGCTCGCACTACGACGCGTCCGGCCGCATCAGAAAGGGGCCTGCGCCCCTGAACCTGATCGTGCCGAACTACGATTATTTGTCCGACACCCGCGTAAAGATCGGTTGAGGGCCAGGGGAGGATCATGAGCGATCACGAGAGCACCTACGTCCCGAAAACGGGCGTTGAAAAGTGGCTGGACACCCGTCTGCCCATCATCCGCTTCGGCGCCGACTACATGTCGCTGCCGACGCCGCGTAACCTGAACTACTGGTGGACCTTCGGCGGCATCCTGGCGATCTGCCTGATGACGCAGATCATCACCGGCATTGTTCTGGCCATGCACTATACGCCGCACGTCGACCTGGCCTTCGCCTCGGTCGAGCGCATCATGCGTGACGTGAACGGCGGCTGGCTGATCCGTTACGTCCACGCCAACGGCGCGTCGATGTTCTTCATCGCGGTGTACCTGCACATGCTGCGGGGCCTGTATTACGGCTCCTACAAGGCGCCGCGCGAGATGATCTGGATCATCGGCTGCGTGATCTTCTTCCTGATGATCGCCACCGCCTTCCTGGGCTACGTCCTGCCCTGGGGCCAGATGTCCTTCTGGGGCGCTGAGGTCATCACCAACCTGATCGGCGCCATTCCCGGCATCGGCGAGCCGATCCTGATCTGGCTGCGCGGCGGCCCGGCGATCGACAATGCGACGCTGAACCGCTTCTTCTCGCTGCACTATCTGCTGCCGTTCGCGATCCTGGGCTGCGTCGTCCTGCACCTTTGGGCGCTGCACGCTGCGGGCCAGAACAACCCGGTCGGCATCCTGATCCCGAAGGACCGCGCCAAGAAGGACCTGCTGCCCTTCCACCCGTACTTCACGGTCAAGGACGGGTTTGCGATCATCCTGTTCCTGATCCTGTTCGCGATCTTCGTCTTCTATCAGCCGAACGCCCTGGGCCACGCCGACAACTACATCCCGGCGAACCCGCTGCAGACGCCCGCGCACATCGTGCCCGAGTGGTACATGCTGCCCTTCTACGCGATCCTGCGCGCCATCCCCGACAAGTTCGGCGGCGTGGTGGCCATGTTCGCCGCGATCGGCGTGCTGTTCGTCCTGCCGTGGCTGGATACGTCCAAGGTGCGCTCGATGCGCTACCGCCCGACGATGCGGACCTTCTTCATCATCTTCCTGGTGGTGGGCGTGGGTCTGGGCTGGTGCGGCGGTCAACTGCCGGACGCGCCTGTGATCGGTTCGTTCAAGACCTTCACTCTGTTTGACGGCGACCTGAACTCCTACCTGTGGCTGACGCGTCTGTTCACGGCCTACTACTTCGCGTTCTTCTTCATCATCATGCCTCTGGTGGGTCTGAAGGAAACGCCGCTGCCGATCCCTGCGACGATCTCCGAGCCGGTCCTGACCGGCGCGGACTCCGCCGAGCAGAAGGGCTGAGCGTCATGACGATTGGAATGAAGACCGTGTCGATCAAGACCATCATCGCCTCGGCCGCCGTTGCTGTCGGTCTGATGGCTGCTGCTCCGGCCCTGGCTTCGGGGGGCGCCGCCCATCCGCACTCGGGCGGGTTCAGCTTCGACGGGCCGTTCGGCACCTATGATCAGGGCCAGCTGCAGCGCGGCTATAAGGTCTATCACGAGGTCTGCGCCGCCTGTCACAGCATGAACCTCATGCACTACCGGAACCTGGGCGATGCTCATGGTCCGTTCTGGAACCCGAAGTATCCGAACCCGAACGACAACCCTGTCGTGAAGGCTCTGGCCAAGGAAATCCAGATCGCTGACATCGATAGCGAAACCGGTGAAGCCATCCAGCGTGACGGCACCCCGGCGGACAAGTTCCGCAATCCGTATCCGAACGCCACGGCGGCGGCGGCGGGCAACGGCGGCGCCGCGCCGCCTGACCTGTCGGTGATGGCCAAGGCCCGCCACGGCGGCGCCGACTACATCTACTCGCTGCTGGCGGGCTACAAGGATGCGCCCAAGGGTGTGACCATCCGCGACGGCCAGCACTACAATCCCTTCATGGCCGGCGATCTGACGCCGTTCTGGACGGGGGATCCCAAGCATGTTCCGCCCGGCGGCTTCATCGCCATGCCGCCGCCGCTGCAGAACGGCCAGGTGACCTATGACGACGGTTCGCCCCAGACGGTCGACCAGTACGCCAAGGATGTCGCGGCCTTTATCGCCTGGACGTCCGAGCCGAAGATGGTCGAGCGCAAGCAAGCCGGTTTCGGCGTGATCATCTTCCTGCTGATCTTCGCGGGCATCACCTACGCCAGCTACCGCCGTATCTGGAAGGGCGTGGCGCACTAAGCTCCGCCATCAGACGAAATGCTTAAACCCGCCGGAGTTCCCTCCGGCGGGTTTTTGTTTACGCGAATGCATCGGGTCCGGAATCGACACCGGCGGACAGGCCCCCTAGGGTCCGGTCATCTTTCATGGCTGTGGGGCCTGTCTTTATGCGTATCGTCACTTCCCTTGCTGTCGTCCTGATGGCGGGTGCGGCTCTGTCCGCCTGCGCCACGGCGCCCAATCCGGCGGCGGTGCATCGCCAGCCCGTCTTTGACGCGGCGCGCATCTCTGAGGACATTCGGGTTCTGTCCGACGACAGCTTCGAGGGACGTGGCATCGCCACCCCGGCTGAAGCCAAGGTCATCGCCTATCTGAGCCAGCAGTATGAGGCTGCGGGCATGCAGCCGGGCGGCCCGAACGGTCAGTGGACGCAGGATGTGATCCTGAACCGCTTCGTCCAGTCCAACATCCACGCCTCGCTGAAGCTGGGCGACTGGAGCCTGCCGCTGACGCAGGGGCGCGAGGTGGCGATCTCGACGCGCCGCCCTGCGGATCACGTCAGCCTGAAGGATGCGCCGCTGGTCTTCGTCGGTTACGGCATAAAGGCGCCCGAGCGGAACTGGGACGACTTCAAGGGGCAGGATCTGCGCGGCAAAATCCTGGTCGTTCTGGTCAATGACGCCGATTTCGAAGACCCGTCGCTGAACACCTTCGGCGGCAAGGCCATGACCTATTACGGGCGCTGGACCTACAAGTACGAAGAGGCGGCGCGTCAGGGCGCGGCGGGCGTGCTGATCGTCCACGAAACCGCGCCCGCCTCCTACGGCTGGCAGACGGTGGCCAACTCGTGGGGCGTGGCCCAGTTCGACATCCTGCGCCAGAACGCCGCCTCCGAGCGCGTGCCGATGGAGGGCTGGGTCCAACGTGACGTGGCCGTCGATCTGTTCCGCCGTGCAGGTCTGGATTTCGAGGCCCTGAAGGTTCAAGCGCGCAGCCGTGACTTCCAGCCGGTGGCCTTGCCGGGCGCCAGCTTCTCGACCGAGTTCGACGTCAAGACCGACCGCATCACCTCGCACAATGTCATCGCCCGCTTGCCGGGCACGACCCACCCGGACGAGACGGTCCTATACACCGCCCACTGGGACCACATCGGCATGGGCGAGCCTGACGCGACCGGCGACCGCATCTTCAACGGCGCCGTCGACAATGCGTCCGGCACAGCGGGCCTGCTGGAACTGGCGCGTATGTTCGGCAACTCGCCGCCCACCGAACGCTCGGTCGTCATGATCAGCTTCACGGGTGAAGAGAGCGGCCTGCTGGGTTCGGAATATTATGCCGCCAACCCGGTCTATCCGCTGGCCAAGACCGTCGGCGGCTTCAACATGGATTCGATGAACGTCTATGGCCGGGTCACGGGCCTGGGCGTCACCGGCTATGGCCAGTCGGACTTTGACGAGCGTCTGGCGGCGGCGATCCAGCCGCAGGGCCGCACCCTGATGCCCGACTATGAGAACGCGGCGGGCACCTATTACCGCTCCGACCACTTCCCGCTGGCCAAGCGCGGCGTGCCGATGGCCTATGCTGGAAGCCGTGGCGAGTTCCGCGACGAACCCATCGCCCAGCGTGAGGCGGCGCGGGCGGAATATGGCGCCAAACGCTATCACCAGGCGGCGGACGAATGGTCGCCGGATTGGGATTACAGCGGCATGATCGAGGACCTGCAGGTCTTCTATAATGTCGGTCGCGCCCTGGCGAATGACCGCGAATGGCCGAAGTGGAAGACGGGTTCGGAGTTCGGACCCGTTCGTTCGGAAACCGACGCCCAGCGTCGCTGAATCCACCGCCAAATGAAGGGGCCGGGTCTGATCCGGCCCCTTTTTCTATTATGCATTCAGAGCCTGCTTCATGACCCTTCGTCGTTCGCCCTTCATTGCCTTGGCCGCCCTGGTGCTGGCCGCCTGCGCCTCGGCCCCTGCGGTTGCACCCGTCGCTCATACGGATGCCTTTGCGACCGCGTCTGCGGCGACGCCTCAGTTCAGCGCCCAGACCCTGTCGGACCACATCAAATATCTGGCCTCGGATGAGCTGGAGGGCCGTTTTCCCGGCCTGATCGGCGAGCGTCTGACCCTGGCCTATCTGCAACGTCAGTATGAGACGATGGGTCTGGAGCCGGGCGGTCGTGACGGTTCGTGGCTGCAGCCGGTCGATCTGGTTCGCTTCAGGCCTGAACGGGCGCCGACCGCTTCGTGGAAAGGCGCGAACGGGGTGTCGCATGTCCTGACGTCGGGCGAAGACATCACCCTGCGGGCGGGGCCTGCGGACCCTGCGCTGAAGATCGCCAATGCACCGCTGGTCTTTGCCGGATACGGCATTGTCGCGCCCGAGCGCGGCTGGGACGACTATGGATCGGCAGACCTGACCGGCAAGGTCGTCGTCGTGCTGCGGGGGCAGCCCGCCGTCATGGGACAGGACCCGAACTTCTACGGCTCATCCACGCACAAGACGCAGGAGGCGCTGGAACGCGGCGCTGTCGGTGTCATCACCCTGCAGACCGAGGACGGGCGCTGGCGGCGTTCAGTGGGTGGCGCAACGCGGCCCCAGATGACGATCAAGGGGGCCAAGGATGCGCGCTTCACCGGCACGATCAATACGCAGACAGCGACGGCCATAGCGGGCGCCGGTTTCGCCGACGTGCTGGCCCGGTCGCAGGCGGCGGGTCTGGGTGGGGCCTTCGACATGAACGCCCGCCTGAACGTCGACATCGCCGAGACGACCGAGGTGATCCACTCCAACAACCTGCTGGCCAAGATCACCGGCACGCAGCGGCCAGACGAATACGTCATCTATTCCGCCCATTGGGACCATGTCGGCAAAGCGTCCCAGCCGGATGCGAACGGCGACGACATCTATAACGGCGCCTGGGACAACGCCTCGGGCACGGCGGGTGTGATCGAGATGGCGCGGGCGTTCAAGAATGGACCGGCGCCGGAACGCACCGTGGTCTTCCTGCACGTGACGGCGGAAGAGCAGGGGCTGCTGGGCTCCGAAGCCTATGCCGCCGACCCCGTCTATCCGCTGGCCAAGACGGCGGCCAACATCAACATCGACATGCTGCCCTTCACGCCTGCGACGCGGGATGTAGCGCTGTTCGGCGTCGGCAAGTCGGAGCTGGAGGACATTCTGGCCCGGTTCGCCGCCGTGCAGGGGCGGGTGGTCACCGGCGACGGATACCCGGAAGAAGGCTTCTATTACCGTTCCGACCACTTCAACTTTGCGGCGGGCGGGGTTCCGGCCCTGATGCCGTGGACCGGGCGGGATTTCGTCAAGGGCGGGATCGCGGCGGGCAAACCCTATTACGAAGGGCAGATGGCGCGGTATTATCACCAACTGTCGGACGAATGGCGCGCGGACTATGACTTCACCGCCGCGCTTCAGAATCTGGACCTGCTGTATCGGCTGGGCCTGACGGTGGCGGACAGCACGAGCTGGCCTGCATGGAAGCCTACCGCTGAGTTCAACACCATCCGCAACGCGACGGCTGACCAAAGGCGCTGAATCAATCGACGCCGAAGGGGCAGATCCTTCGGCGTCGAGATCTCACGGCCCTGAAAGGGGTGGCGGGGCCGCGAAAGGGGTAAGGCTCTAGCGAGCCGTAGCCTGGGCGATGATGGCGCGCCCCTGGGTGATGGCGGCGGCCTCGCTCAGTTCGCCGTTGGACACCTTGTCCGCCAGTCCCATCAGAGGTGTGCCGGTGACCGAGCCGGTGTCCCCGACCTCCGCCACATGCACGCCGTTGCCGGCGGCGATGGCGGCGTCCCAGGCGGCGCGGATCGCGGCCCAGAAGCCTTGCGTCTTGGCCCAGTAGTCATCGCCCGCCTTGGTCGAGAAGTTGGTCGACCGGTCATAGGTGTTGATGACGTCCTCCTGCACGATCGCGACCGGTTCGCCGCCATTGCGGCCCGACATCTTCACATTGTCCTGGATGTGGACCCAGCCAGCGGGCGTCAGGGCGTGACGGTTCGTGCCCAGATAGCGGTCATAGATCGGGTTGCGCACCGCGTCGCGGCGGGCCAGCGGCCGCCATGTTGCGTTGGACGTCCAGACCGACAGGCCGTTGTCATAGGTCCAGTGACCGACGCCGCCGTAGCGGGGGGAATCGTCGGTCTGCCACACGGTCTGGGACCATGCCCCGGTGCGCTGGTCCGCCGGAACAGGCGTTAGCGTCCACTCGTTCGGTCCGGCGTAGGTCAGCACCGTCTGGGGCTGATAGACCCAGTCCTGACGCCAGTGTTTGACGACGATCGACTGGCCCTCATGCTCCATGACCAGAGTATGCTGCAGACTGATGCGGTCGCCGTGGTCGTAAACCACGCGTACGATCTCGCTGCCGCCCGACAGCTTCTCCTCCAGCGGATCATAGTCGGCGTTGAAGCTGACGTTCTCGCGCATGTCGAAGTGGACGCGGTACTGGCCCGCCTGTGCCAGGATCGACTGGCGATCCCGCTCGAAGGCGTTGGCGGGGGCAGGCGCAGCGGTTGCGACGGCGGGGGCCGCTGCCTGCTGGGCCAGGGCGGCGGGGGCCGTCGAGGTCAGCAGGGCGGCGGCGATCAGGATGGCGCGCATGGGGCGGACCTTCTTGGGGCTGTTGACGGACATGACGATCACAGGCGCAGGGTCAGGGACAGGCCGAAGTTGCGGCCCGGCTGGGTGTAGGCGTCCTTGACGGTCGAGGCGTCGGACAGGCCGCGCACATCACTCCACCAGCCGTATTTCTCGTCAAAGACGTTGAAGGCGCCTGCGCGGACCGTGACGGTGTCGGTCACATTCCAATAGGCCGTCAGGTCCAGCAGGGTGAAGCTGTCGCCCAGATAGCAGGTCGTGGCGCAGGGCATGGTGTAGCTGGCCTGATCCTTCTTGCCCGACCATGTGACCGTGCCCGAGGCGCCCCAGAGACCTGAGGGGGCAGCATAGTTCAGACCTGCAACCACCTTGATCGGGTCGATGCTGGCCAACTGGTTCGTGCGGCCATTGGTGGTCTGCGTGCCCTCGGCATAGGCGGCCGAACCGATCAGGCTGAAGCCATTGTTCCAGTAGATGTCGGCGCGGGCTTCCAGGCCCTTGATGTCGACCTCGGTCAGGTTGACGTACTGATAGACCAGCGGATCGACGCCGGGGACACCCGTGCCGCTGACCACCACCTGATCGATGAAGTCGTCATAGTGGGTGACGAAGGCGGTCGTGTTGAGACGCAGCTTGCCGCCCGCCACATCGATGTCGCGCAGACGGAAGCCTGCTTCGAAGCTTTCGCTGGTCTCGGGATTCAGGTTCGGGTTGGGCGTGGAGCGATAGCCGTAAACCGGGTTCTCGAAGAAGTTGTTCACCTGCATCGGCGAGGGCGCACGGAAGCCCAGGCTGTAGTTGGCGAACACGCCCAGATGCGCGCCGGTCCAGTAGATCACGCCCAGCTTGGGCGAGATGTGATCATCGCTTTGACCGCTGGTCGCGGCGGGGAACAGGGCGTCGGCCTTGGGCGACAGGTCATACCAGTCGTAGCGGACAGCCGGGATGATGCTGAGCGCGCCGCCCAGCATTTCAATCTCGTCCTGAACGAACAGGCCGGCCAACTGGTATTCGGTCTTGGGGAAGGCGCGGATGGGGAAGGTTTCACCGACCGGAGGCAGGATGCCGTCGCGGATGCCTTCCTGCTTGGTCATCGACCAGTCGCCGCCGATGGTGATGCGGTGCTGTGCAACTGTGCCTGCGCCAAAGATGCGTGAGCCCTGAGCCGCCAGACCATAGACGGTGTTATCGAACGTCACGTCGCGGACGCGGTCGCTGGCGACCGTGGTGGTCGGACCCGTGCCGACGGTGGTGGCGATGTCGCGGTCCTCGAAGGTGTACTGGCGCGTCGTCGCGTCTTGCCAGTAGCCCGAGACCGAACCGTCGGTCAGACCCAGGAAATCAGAGAAGCGCCAGTCCAGGCTGACGCGGTCGCGCTTGGTGTCGTCCTTGGCCAGAACCTGATTGACGATGGTGCGGGTGACAACAGGGGGCGGGCCGGGGCGTGTGCTGGTGGTGACGCCCTGACTGCTGAGCGCATCGCCGTCCATCGTCGAGTCCAGATGGTCGTAGGTCAGACGGACGGTGTGGTTGGGTGCAGCCTGCCAGACCAGTTTGGCCAGTACGGCGTTGGAGGTGAAGTCCTGCGGATTGGCTTCGGTGCGGCTTGAACCGACACCATCGGTCTCGCCCTGGTTTTCCGTCTGCTTATAGTCGCGGCGGGTGTAGGCCAGCAGGCCTGACAGTGAGCCCGTGCGCCCCGCGAAGGCCACGCCCTCGGTCCAGCCTTCATCCGCCGAACTATAGGCCACACGCCCGCGTGCGCCGAAGGCGTTGTCGCCGGTCAGGAAGTCCGACGGGTCTTTCGAGGTGAAGGCTACGGCGCCGGCAATGCCGTCTGAACCGTACAGGGCAGAGGCGGGGCCGCGCAGAATCTCGACCGACTTGATCAGGTCCAGATCATTGTAGCCGCCGCGCCCGACCGCCTGGGCGCCGAAGCTGAAGCCGCTGGGCAGGCGCACGCCATCATTGATGATCAGCACGCGGTCGCCGCCCATGCCGCGGATCGTGAAACCGGAGTTGCCGTCACGGCCTGCGCCCGACAGTGCGGCGGAGAAGCGAGCAGGCGAGGTAGGAACGCTGACGCCGGGTTCGAACCGGATCAGATCCTTGATGTCGGTGGCCAGCGCAGCTTCGATCTGGTCGCTGGTGATGACGCTGACAGTGCCGGGCGTCTGGGAGGCGGAACGCTGTGAACGGGTGGCGATGACGGTGACCGGATCGACCTGTGTCGGGGCGACCTGCGTGGTCGTGTCGTCGGCGAAGGCGGGTTGGGCGGCCAGGACGGCGCCGAAGGCGGTTGCGGCGGTGGTGAGGAGGAGAAGGTTGCGCATTATGGCCCCGATGGGTGATTTAGCGGGGTCGTACTGCGAACGATTATCAGAATCAACCGCACTTAACGCATGGGTTTGAACCCAAGCTGGGCCTTGGCGTTCAGCAAGGATGAAAACGACGCTGTTCCCGATACTTGCCGCCGCTGCATTTTTGACGGCCTGCGGCAATGGCGACGTCAATCCGCCGACGGAACCTGCCGAACCCCTGCGCACACCCGAGGCGATGCAGCAGGTGCAGCCCAAAGGGCCGTCATCGCTGGCGTCACGCGGGCCGAGAAGTTTTGTGGGAGTCTGGGCGGCGAATCTACGCTGGTGCGATCAGCCGCAAGGGGCCAACAGCCCCTACACCATCACGCCGCTGCAGTTCGACAGCCATGACCACAGCTGTGAAATCGCATCGATCCGTGAGACGGGCAGCGGCTATGCGGCCAGCCTGTCGTGCGTCGAGAATGGCCAGGTGCGGACGGAACGGGTTCACATGGCCACGACTGGCGAGGTGATGAACCTGACCTATGTGGATCAGGACATGATGACGGTGAAGCTGGTGCGTTGCCCCAGTTCACCGCGTGCGCCGGACCCGGGAAACCCGCTTGAGAAGATGCTCAAAGGCAAGTCTGACGGCGAGACTGAACCGGGTGTCCAGCCGCCGGAACCGTCATCCCCGCCGCAAGGGTGAGGATGACGGAAAGATAGGTGATCAGCTGAACAGGAAGTTCATCACGTCGCCGTCCTTGACGACGTAGGACTTGCCTTCAGCGCGCAGCTTGCCCGCTTCACGCGCCTTGGCTTCGCCGCGCAGGGCGACAAAGTCTTCGAAGGCGATGGTTTCGGCGCGGATGAAGCCTTTTTCGAAGTCGGTGTGGATCACGCCTGCGGCCTGCGGGCCGGTGGCGCCGACAGGGATGGTCCAGGCGCGAGCCTCTTTCGGGCCGACGGTGAAATAGGTCTGCAGACCCAGGAGCTTGTAGGCTTCACGGATCAGGCGGTTCAGGCCGGGTTCTTCGAGGCCGAGGGTCTCCAGGAACTCTTTCTGCTCCTCGTCGTCCAGCACGGCGATCTCGGATTCGATCTGTGCCGAGATGACGACAGAGTTGGCGTTGTCCGTGGCGGCGCGGGCGGCGACCTTGTCGGACAGCTCATTGCCCTTGTCGGCGTTGCCTTCCTCGACGTTGGAGACATAGAGGGCGGGCAGGGCTGTCAGCAGCTGCAGCATGTCCCAGGCCTTTTTGTCCTCCTTGGACACGTCGGCCGTGCGGGCGGGCTTGCCGGCGTTCAGTTGAGCCAGAGCCAGATCGACCAGCTTCAGCGTCAGGCCGGATTCCTTGTCGCCGCCCTTGGCGCGCTTTTCCAGCTGCGGGCGACGGCGCTCCAGGCTTTCCATGTCGGCCAGCATCAGTTCCGTCTCGATGATTTCCAGATCAGCGATGGGGTCGATGCGGTTCTCGACGTGGGTGATGTCATCATCGACGAAGCAGCGGGCCACGAAGGCGACGGCGTCGCAGTCGCGGATGTTGGCCAGGAACTGGTTGCCCAGACCCTCGCCCTTGGACGCACCGCGCACCAGGCCGGCGACATCGACGAAGGTGATGCGGGCGGGAATGATTTCCTTGGACCCTGCAATCTCGGCCAGGGCGTTCAGGCGCGCCTCCGGCACAGCCACGTCGCCGGTGTTCGGCTCGATGGTGCAGAACGGATAGTTGGCGGCCTGGGCCGCCGCCGTCTTGGTCAGGGCGTTGAACAGGGTGGACTTGCCGACATTGGGCAGGCCGACGATCGCGACTTTAAGGGCCATGGGTATCCTCTTGAGGCGCGAGCCTTTAGCGGGTTCCGACCCGTTTGTCAGGCTCGCGCTTCAATATGGCTTAATGACCGCCGTGCTGGGCGTCTCTGGCGCGGGGCTGGCGAACCTCGGCCTCGACCGTCACGGCGGGTGCGGCGGCGAACTCCAGCGTCAGGGGAACCGTCTCACCGGCGACCAGAGGTGCGGTCAGACCGATCAGCATCAGGTGGGCGCCGCCGGGGGCCAGCATGACGGCCTGACCCTGTTTCAGATCCATGCCGGTCAGGATCTGGTTCATCTTCATGACGCCGTTGTCGGTCTTCATCTCGTGGACCTGAAGCTCGCTGGCGCGCGGGGTCTTGCCGCCCATCAGCTTGTCATTGGCTTCCGAGATCAGGGTGACATAGCAGGCGGCGGCCTGTGCGCCGTTCGGCGAGGGGCGGCACCAGGCGTCGGATGCGGTGATCTCGGCGACGGGCTTGGCCTCATCGGCGGCGGAGCGGACAGGCTCCTGGCTGCAGGCCGCGATCAGCAGCAGGGCGGGCAGGGCGCTGAGGGTTGCGATGCGTTTCATGTCGGACAGTCCTTTCAGGAAGTCGCGGGTCGGGCCGCAGCCAGCCTGCGCACGATCCAGTCGAGCAGCAGGGCGGCCAATAGGCTCAGTCCCGTCAGGGGATAGAGGATGGAAAGGGGAATGACGATCCCCAGAACGGCGGTGCGCACGCGGGCGCCGGGCGGGGCGGCGGGTGCGCCCAATCGTGCGGGCCTCAGTCCGGGCGGGCGGCGCTTCCACCACATGACCAGACCGCTGATCGCCAGCACCCAGACGCCGATGCAGCCCGCCAGCATGATGATGCGGTTGATCTGGCCGTACTGCATGCCTTGATGGACGGCGATGCCCCATTCGAAGGCCTTGGCGCCGAGGCCGAACTGGCTCCAGCGAGCGTCAGCCAGAACCGCGCCTGTCTGGCCGTCGACATACAGGCTGCGGGCATCCTCGACCTTTCGGGTCTGGCGGGCGACGGTCCAGGCCAGATCGGGCGTAGACGGAATGTTGACGACATAGGGCCGGGGCAGCGTTTGGGCCTCGGCTGTCGCCATGACGCGCGCCAGACTGGGATCATGGACGGCATGGCCGTGCAGGACGGCGTTCTGCATGGTCCAGCCTACGCCAGCGGGCGCCTGATCATGTTTGGCGTGGCTCCAGGGATTGGCGGCGGCGGGGGCTGGCGGGCGACCCAGACCTGTCTCTCGCACCACGGCCATGAAGCGGTCGCCCCAGACGGCGGACCAGGGCATTCCCGTCACCGCCAGAAACAGCACCACTCCACCGACATAGAAGCCGGTCAGGGCGTGCAGATCGCGCCAGGACGGACGGCGCTGTACGTCCCCAGTCGCGGGTTTCAGCACCGCAACCGCCCGCCCGCGCGGCCACCACAGATAAATCCCTGTGGCGAACAGGATGATGGACCAGCCGGCGACGATCTCGATCAGGATGTTCATGGCGCGCCCGAACAGGCTGAGGGAATGCAGCCCCTTGATCGTCTCCATTACCCCGCCATAGGCGGTGATGCCGGTGACCCGCGCCGTATGAGGATCGACGAAGACAGTCCTTTGCGAGCCGTCAGGACGATCGACACGAACGCGAACCGCCTGATCCCCGCGAAGGGGGACCAGGACATTGGCGGCGCGGCCTTCACCCGCCCTGGCCGCCATCATCAGCCAGGCGTCGGGCGGGGCTTGATCGGGACCATCTGCGACCTGGATCATCGGTCGATAGACGGCCTGATCGATCTCGTCCTTGAACAGATAGAGACCGCCGGTCAGGGCCAGCAGCATCAGGAAGGGCATGACCAGCACGCCCGCATAGAAGTGCCAGCGCCAGACGGCGCGGTAAGCCCCGGACAGGGGCGTTGGGGGTGAAGACCGCGTCATCGTCAGTAGGCCATTCTCAGGCCGACGAAGAGGGCGCGACCCTCGCCGGGATAGAAGATGGCGGTGGAGGCGAGGCGGGCGTCGGTGATGGCCGAGAACTCGCCGACATAGTGTTTGTCGGTCAGGTTGCGGGCGTCCGCAAAGACGGTAAGACCCTTGGCTACCTCCCAGCCTACGTTCAGGCCGAAGACGGCATAGTCAGGCGATTTCAGGGTGTTGGCATAGTCGACATAGGGCTGGCTGATCCGCCATTCGATGGACGGGGTCAGGAAGACGCCCAACGGATGGCGCCATGTCAGTTCGGCGCGATAGGCGTGTTCGGGCACGACCGGCAGGCGGTTGTCGCCCCAGCGCGCATCGCCGTCGAAGCGGAAATCGCTCCAGGCATAGGTCTGGCGCAGCAGCAGGGAGCCGTCCGCCAGTTCGAACGGCAGGCGCCAGTCCAGCCCGGCCTCTATCCCCTGATGGATGGTCCGGTCGGCGTTGAAGGTGGCGGGAAGCTTGTCCGCAGCAAGCGTGAAGTTCAGCATCTCGCCCTTGATGGCGCTGCGATAGGCGGCGATGTCCCAGGCCAGAGGACCGCGCCGTCCGCGCGCGCCGACTTCGCCGGTCCAGGCGTCCTGAACCTTCACCGGCGTGAAACCCGTCTGCGGCGCCTGCACCAGCGCCCCATAGGTCGGGGGTTCGACCGAGCGGGTGATGTTGGCATAGACCTGCGCCCCATCATCCGCCTGCCACAACAGGCCCAGACGCGGCGAGAACCAGTCATAGGTCCGGTCTGCGTCATTGGCCGTGTTCAGCCGGTCCTGATAGTCGCGCGTCGCCCGCCCGTAGGAACCGCCCGCCACCACGGCCAGATGGTCCTGCACCCACAACCGTCCCTCAGCGAAGACGTCCAGCGCCGTGGCCTTCTGACGGCCGTTCGCGGTCATGTCGCCGCGATAGCCGCGCACATTGACATAGCGCAGGGCGTCCAGATCGCCGTCACGATAGCTGAAGCCGTAGAAGGCGTCGGCCTTCAGACCCAATGCCGAGCCGTTCCAGTCGATGCGGCCAAAGGCGCCGCGTGTCTGGCTTTCCTGATCCACGACCTGAAAGATCGGGTGATACAGCGACTTCTCCCAACCCCAGATCGCGCCTTCGAACAGGGTCGAATCATTAAGGCGCCAGCGGGTCTGAAGCGTGATCCGCTTCAGCGTCTGGTCGCGGGCGTTGTCATTGGTGATGCTGCTGGCCGAGGTCAGGCGCGGGTTTTCCAGTGCGTCCTTCAGGGACAGGGCGCTGGGGACCGACTGCTGGATGTCGGCGGCCTGGAAGATCAGCCGCACCTCGCGGTCCTCGCCGAAGGAGCGGCCCAGATTCAGCGTCAGCCGACCCTGGCTCTGATCGCTCTGCTGGCGATAGCCGTCGCTTTTCAGGCCGGTGACGGCGACGAAGCCGTCCCAGTCCCCGTACTGGCGCGCCAGTTCGACATGGCCCCGGATGCTGCCGAACGAGCCGCCCTCAAGCTGGTACAGGTTCTGATAGGCGGCGGTGCGGCCGTTGGTCGTGACCAGATTGATCGCCCCACCCAGTTGGGCGCCGCCGAAGCGCAGGGTGTTGGAACCCTTATAGACCTCGATGTAGCGGGCGCTGAGCGCGTCTATGCCCTGAAAGTCGGAGAAGCCGTCCGCATCGGCGAAGGGCACGCCGTCCTGCGCGAACAGGACGCCGCGCTGGTGGAAGCTCTGGGCGATGCCGGAACCCCGGATGGACAGGCGGCTTTCCTCGCCGAACCGCTTCAGGGCCAGAACGCCCGGCACATTGCGAAGCGTGTCGGAAAAGCCCTGGGCGAAGCGGTTCTCATAGCTTTCGGATGAGACGACGGCGACTGCGCCGGGGGTGCGGCTAAGCAGGGCGCGGGCGTCGGCGACGACGGCGGGATCTTCGGCGTTGCGCCGTCCGGTGACGATGACGCTGTCCAGAACGACGGGGTCGGTTTCCGCAGGGGCGGAATAGGCGAAGGCGGGGCTGGCGACAGCGGCCAGCAGCAGGGCGCACGGCGCCGCAGCGGTCTTGAGAGACATGAAAATGGTCCTGAAATCAGAAAAATCGGACGCAGCCGGTCAAGCCGAAGCCTTGCGGGCCGACTGCGGATGGTCTGGTTTCAGGCGGTTGACGGCGGGCGCGGCGGGGCGCGGGCCGGGGGCGGGGGGCTGACGCTGACGGGCGTATAGCGGACCGTCTCGATCTTGCGGATGATCCGCGCAGGCTCGGGGACCGGCGGGCAGGGCAGGGCCGAGGCCAGCGGCATGACGCAGGCGGCGCATTTGGCCCCTACATGCTTGCTGGCCGGACCATCGACGCCGCCGCTCTGGATCGTCTGCGGCCCTTCGGCCGAACAGATGACGATGGCGTGGCCGGGTTGGACCGCCGCCAGGGCCGCGAACGGCAACAGCGTGCCGAGCGCCAGCGCAAACACCGCCGCCAGGAAGGCGAGGGATTGGGCAAGCGACCAATTGTCGGCCTGGGAACGGATCACGTCTTGGCCTCTAGGGCGTTTTGACGGCAACGCCTAGTGGGGCGGATAGCCCTACAGTTCGCCGCGCGCCGCCTGACGGGGGCTGAACTTGGGCGCGGGGGCCAGACGCATGACCTCGCCCTGATAGCGTTCGTCGTCGCCAGCAATGGCGAAGGGCAGGGCGTCGGCGCAGGCCTGCAGCAAGGCGTCCAGCCACGGCTGTTCGGCCTTGTGGAAGTCGCCCAGGACGTGGGGCATGACCAGTTCCTTCTCGCCCGGATGGCCGATGCCCATGCGGCCCCGACGGAAGTCGGCGCCCAGATGGCTGATCAGCGAACGAATGCCGTTCTGACCTGCTGCGCCGCCGCCGGTCTTCATGCGGAAACGGCCGGGCGCCAGATCAATCTCGTCGTGGAAGATGATGATCTCGCTGGGTTTGATCTTGTAGAAGCGCGCGGCCTCGCCGACGGCGCGCCCGCTTTCGTTCATATAGGTCTGGGGCTTCATCAGCAGAACCTTGGTCCCGTCGACCTCGCCTTCCGAGATGATCGACTGGAACTTGGCGCGCTGGGGACCGAAGCGCCAGCGGCGCGCGATCTCATCAGCGGCCATGAAGCCGATGTTGTGACGGTTCTTTTCGTATTTGCCGCCCGGATTGCCGAGCCCAGCGATGATGATCATGGCGTCCTCATGCCGGTTGCGGCGGGCAAAGAAAAGCCCCGCCAGGCGAACCGGGCGGGGCCAAATCTTGTCGATGAAGCGAAGGCTTAGGCTTCAGCAGCCGCAGCAGCTTCGTCAGCGGCTTCCGACTGAGCAGCCGAGGAAACCTTGACCGTGGCGATCACGAAATCGCGGTCGGTGATGGTGGCCGAAGCGTCCTTGGGCAGCTTGATGTCCGACATGCGGATGGTGTCGCCGATTTGCGAGTTGGTCAGGTCGACAACCAGTTCTTCCGGGATCTTGTCGGCGCGAACGGCGATTTCGACTTCGTGACGAACGACTTCCAGCGAACCGCCCTGACGCGAGAAGGGAGCCTCGTCAGCGTTCTTGAAGTGAACGGGGACCGAGATCTTGATCTCGCCCTTGGCGTCGACGCGCAGCAGGTCGAAGTGGACCGGACGGTCCGACACGGGGTCGAACTGGATGTCCTTGGCGATGACCGGCTGGGTCTCTTCGCCGTACTTCAGCGTGACCAGGTGGCCCAGCAGCTTGCCGGTGTAGAGCGACTTCTTGAAGTCCTTCTCGTTCACCGAAATAGCGACGGGGGCTTGCTCGCCGCCGTACAGGATGCCCGGCACGGCGCGCGCGCCGCCGGTGCCGGTGCCTTGACGAACGTCAACGTTCAGAATGATCTCGGCCATCTGGCTGCCTCAACAAACAACGGAAACGCCGCGCTGACGAAAGGGCCCGCGCGGCGGGGGTCATGAACCCTCGAATTCAAGAGCGCGGGCTATTACACGCATCAGGCACAGGGCGCAACCGCATTAAGGCCTGGCTGTCAGGCGGCGGCGACCTGATCCTTGAGCAGAACGGACGGATCGGCCGCCAGGGACAGCAGTTCCGCTGCATTGAAAGGCTTGGCCAGATGGTGGTCCACACCGGCCGAGCGCCCCGCCGCGATATGTTCCGGCATGGCGTTGGCGGTCAACATGATGATGGGCGTGCGGGCGCGGCTCTCCGTCATTTCCAGAAGACGAATCTCCTGGGTGGCGGTCAGGCCGTCCATCACCGGCATCTGCATATCCATCAGGATCAGGTCGAAATGCCCGGCGCGGAAGGCGTCCAGCGCCTCGACCCCGTTCTCGGCCATGATGGTCTCGACATTGGCCTGCGTCAGAATCAGTTCGATGACGCGGCGATTGACCGGGTGGTCGTCCGCCACCAGCACGCGTCGGCGAAGGCCGTCAGGTCCGTCAGTCAGCAGAACGGGTTTGGATTCCTTGCGGGCGGGCGCGTCGCATTGAACCAACGGCATGGTCAGGATGAAGGCTGATCCGCCGCCCGGTTCGCTTTCGCAATCCAGCGCACCGCCCATCATTTCGGCCAGATGGCGGCAGATGGACAGGCCCAGGCCCGAGCCGCCGAATCGCCGCGTGATGGCGCTGGAACAGGCGTGTGCGTGTCGCCGCGTCGAAGCCGATGCCTGTGTCCTCAACCGTGAAGCGCACGGTCGGCAGGCCATTCTGTTCCGGTCCCTGCTGGACGGTCAGGCTGACGAAACCCTCGGTCGTGAACTTCACGGCGTTGGAGATCAGATTGGTCAGAACCTGTTTCAGGCGCACGGCGTCGCCGCGGACCCAAAGCCCCTCTTCGATGTCGATGTCGACGTGGAACCCCAGGGCCTTCTCGCGCGCGATCTCGGCATAGAGTTGAGCGGCTTCACGCGCGGCGGCGGCCAGGTGGAAGGCGTCCTCGGTCAGCTCCAGCTTGCCCGATTCGACCCGTGCCAGATCAAGGATGTCGCCCAGCAGGGTCTGCAGCGTCTGGCCCGACGACTGCATCAGGTCCAGCATTTCGCGCTGCGTCGGCGTCAGTTCGGTCTTGGCCAGAGCCTGGGCCAGACCGATCACCCCGTTCAGGGGCGTGCGGATTTCATGGCTCATATTCGCCAGGAAATGGCTTTTGGCGACATTGGCTTCTTCGGCGGCGTCACGGGCCTCGGCCAAGGCCTGGGCGTCGCGTTTCAGTATGGTGATGTCGTTGCAGACGGTGACGATGCCGCCTTCCGAGGTGCGGCGATCCTGAATGCGCAGCCAGCGGCCGTTCGACGTCTGCTCCTCGACACTGCTGGACAGTTGGCGACGCGCGGTCAGGCGTTCGGTGATCCAGGCTTCCTCGCGGCCGACGGCGTCGATGTAGCGACCCTCATTGATGCCAACCATCAACAGGTCGCGATAGGAGGCGCCGACCTGAAGATAGGGGCCCATCTCCGGGTTCACCTCTGCATAGCGGGCGTTCCACAGCACCAGCCTGTCGTCGATGTCGTAGAAGCTCAGCCCGTCCGGCATGGCGTCCACCGCCTCGCGGATGCGGCGCAGAGCCCCGGCGCGCGAGGAATAGGCCATGTAGGCCAGGCTGGCGGCGATGCCGCCGACGGTGACAGCGATGGCGGTGGCCACGGCTTGCATGGTGGCGGGCGAAAGTCCTCCATGCACGGTGTAGGTCGGATCGGGGACGATATTGAGCGCCGCCATTCCGAAGAAATGCAGCACAATGATCGACACCGCCCCGCCGACGCCGGCGACGATCAGGCGGACCAGGCCTGCGCGCTTATAGAAGAAACCGGACAGACCGGCGATCAGCAGGCTGCATCCGATGGAGGCGGCGACCAGCCAGGGCTCCCAGCTGATGTGGGCCGGAACCTTCAGGGCCGCCATGCCGGTGTAATGCATGGCGCCGATGCCGGAGATGGCGATCAGCACCCCCATGGTGCGCCACAGGCGGCTGAACCCGGCAATCAGAATACAGGCCGCAAAGGTGACGGTGATCAGGGCGACGATCAGGGAGATGGCCGTCAGCGCCATGTCGTAGGTCAGGGGGACGCCGGCGATGAATCCCTGCATGGCGACGAAATGGGTGGCCCAGGCAGACAGGGCGGCGGTCAGGCCTGAGGCTACGGCCAGACGCATCCGGCGGGGACCATCGGCGATCCGCGCGCGTTCGATCAGGCGAATGGCGCCGCTGATGCCGACCACGCAGATGATGGCGGCCAGGATCGTGATCCGCCAGTCATGGGCATGAACGATACAGTTGAATAACCGGTCCACGAAACTCCCCTTTGAAGAGCAGCTTAGCGGCAACTTCTAAAGAAACCGTGGGTGAAGCGCACTTCGCGCCAGGGGTGTCGTCTGCATGCGCACACTGTCGGCACGCCGTCACAGAATCCGTGCAAGGATTGGATTCGAACGGCCTTCGCCGCAGATTGCCTTGCCATGCCCTACGAAATCTCTCCGTCTCCGGTCGCGCCGACCTTCACGTCCCGACTGTGGACGGTGGGAACCAGTGTGGCGATTTCGCTGGTGGTGATGATCGGACTGGCCTTCGTTCATCCTGAACTGGCGGTGTGGTTGATCGGCGGGGCGGTGCTGATCGCTGTTTCGGCCTGGCTGCTGAACATGCCGTCTGCGCCTGCGCCGACTGAGCCGGTGCTGGAAGGCGGTCAGGTCGAGCTTCAGCCCAATCTGATCGGCGGCGACCTGTTGGACCGCGTGTTTGAGGCGCTGGATGATCCTGTCCTGATCGTCAGCGGCGGAGAGCCTGACGATATCGCCGGGCGCCGCATCATCATGGCCAATCATGCGGCGCGCGAACTGATGCGGATTCAGCGTCAGGGCGCGCTGCTGGTTCAGGTGATCCGCGAGCCGGGCGTGCTGGAGGCGGTGGACGAGGCGCTATTCGGCGGCGTGTCGCGCACGACGGACTATACGACCGGGGGGCAGCGCGACCGACGCTGGCGCGCCTGGACCCGGCCGCTGGAGCAGGCGTCGGGCAGCGAGCCGCTGGCTCTGGTGATCCTGCGTGACGAAACGGATGCACGGCGCACCGAGATGATGCGCGTCGATTTCCTGGCCAACGCCAGTCACGAACTGCGCACGCCGCTGGCGTCGCTGAGCGGTTTCATCGAGACACTGAAGGGCCACGCCCGCGATGATGCGGCGGCGCGCGATCGTTTTCTGGACATCATGGCCGCACAGGCGGACCGAATGACGCGTCTGGTGGCGGACCTTCTGTCGCTCAGCCGCATCGAACTGAATGAGCATATTCCGCCGTCTGGCCGGGTCGATCTGGACCGGGCCGCCGCCGATGTGGTCGACGCGGTCAGCGTTCTGGTCAAGCAAAAGGCCATCTCGGTCGTGCTGGATCAGGGGGAGGCGAGGGCCTCGATCAACGGCGACCGCGATGAGATTGTTCAGGTGGTGCAGAACCTGCTGGACAACGCCGTCAAATATTCATCATCGGGCGGGGTGGTCGAGATCTCCGTCGTTTCCGACCTCAGCTTTGATGCAGCGGGCGCGGCGCGAATGACGGGGGCCACCCGTCTGCCGTTGGTGTCGCCGGATCGGGCCGCAGGCGTGCTCTACGCCGCTGTCACTGTGCGCGACCATGGACCGGGCATGGCGCGCGAGCATCTGCCGCGCCTGACCGAGCGATTCTATCGGGTCGAAGGTCAGAAAAGCGGTGAACGACTGGGCACCGGCCTGGGGTTGGCCATCGTGAAACATATCGTCAACCGCCATCAGGGCGGCCTGCTGGTCGAGAGCGCGCCCGGCATGGGGGCGGCCTTTACGGCCTGGTTCCCAATGGTGGTCGAGCGACGGGACGTTCGGACGACGACGCTCGCCGACTGAGGGGCCGCTGCGGCGGACCGCCGCTGTAATGGAACTGTCACGGACCCGTCGTAATCCGCTGACCATTAACGGGCAGAACTCGCGCCGCATCGCTCCCGCTGTTGTGGGCCGCTGTGTCGATTCGCCTTCGCTCCTGTCGGACACCGAATGATCTGGATCTATCTGCTGGTCATCTTCGCGCTTGGCGCGGCCGCCTATCTGGGCGGTCGTGAGCTTGCGCGCCGTCGCGCAGTCGGCGCTCGTCCGCATTCGCGCCCCGGCCAGCATGGCGCCTATGCCCTGATCTGGGTGGCGGTTCCGGCCCTGGTGGTGGTGATCCTGTCCGGCGTCTTCTCGGCGCCGCTGGAGCGCCAGTTGATCGCGGTCGACACGCCCGATTCCGTCACCGCGCTGGAGCCTTTCCGCCGCCAAGCCTTCTTCGCCGACGCCCAGCGCGTCGGTCGCGGCCAGCCCTCCCTGCAGATCTGGGAGCGTCCGCTGGCCGAACAACTGCCGATCGAGGCGCGCCGGATGGTCAGCATCGAGCGCACCCTGCAATGGGGTTCGGGGCTGGCGGCCCTGCTGGCGGCCATTCTTGGCGGCCTGTTCGTCTCGACGCAGATCCGTCCCAAGACCCGCGCCAGAAACCGCGTTGAGGGCTGGATCTGGGGCGCGCTGTTCGTCTGTTCGGTGGTCGCCATCCTGACGACGGTGGGCATCATCGCCTCGCTGGCCTTCGACAGTTTCCGCTTCTTTGAAAAGGTGCCGGTCTTCGACTTCCTGTTCGGGACGAAGTGGAGCCCGCAGATCGCCATTCGCGCCGATCAGGTCGGATCGTCGGGCGCCTTCGGGGCTGTGCCGCTGTTCGCAGGCACCTTCCTGATCATGATCATCGCCATGTGCGTGGCCGCGCCTATCGGCCTGATGTCGGCCATCTATCTGTCGGAATATGCAGGTCGGAACACGCGCTCGATCATCAAGCCGGTGCTGGAGATTCTGGCCGGGGTTCCGACCGTGGTTTACGGCTTCTTCGCCGCCCTGACTGTAGGTCCGGCGCTGCGGGTCTTCTTCAACGAGATCGGCCTGTTCCTGATCGGCGGTCCTCTGGACGGAATGGGGCAGTATCTGGCGCTGGTGCAGAACCAGATGGCCCTGACCGCAGGCGCCGTCATGGGCATCATGTTGATCCCGTTCGTTTCGTCCCTGTCCGACGACATCCTGAACGCGGTGCCGCAGAGCCTGCGTGACGGCTCGTTCGCCATGGGCGCCACCAAGTCCGAGACGGTGAAGCGGGTCCTGCTGCCTGCCGCCCTGCCGGGCATCGCGGGCGCCCTGCTGCTGGCCGTGTCGCGCGCCATCGGCGAGACCATGATCGTGACCATGGCGGCGGGTCTTGCGGCCAATCTGACGCTGAACCCGCTGGATACGGTGACCACGGTGACCGTGCAGATCGTGACCCTGCTGACCGGCGACCAGGAGTTCAACAGCGCCAAGACCCTGTCGGCCTTTGGTCTGGGGCTGACCCTGTTCCTGGTCACCCTGCTGCTGAACATCATCGCCCAGCGCATCGTCCAGACTTACCGAGAACAGTATGACTGACGCGACCCCCGAACAGATCGGCGCGGCCGCTGACGCCCGGCTGGAGCGCCTGCGCTCAGGCCTGAAGCGCCGCCATGCCCGTGAGACCCGGTTCAAACTGTATGGCCGCCTGGCCATCGGCGCCGCCGTCGTCTTCTTGGTGATCCTGCTGGCGCGCATCGTCGAGCAGGGACACACGGCCTTCTACACCCACACCGTGACCGTGCCGGTCTATCTGGACCCGGCGCGCGTCGACCGCGCCTATCCGCAGGGCACCAACTTCGAGCAACTGGCCGCCGAACAGCAGTTGGCGCGCTGGGGCGTTCAGGATGATGAGGCGGGCAGCAAGGCCGCGCAGATGCGCCGCCTGTTCTCGTCGGAGCTCAAGTTCGTCGCTGCTGATCTGGTGACGAAACGTTCGGACGTGATCGGCGAGACTGTGCCGCTGGCTGCGCCCCTGTCGGACGATGCGGACCTGTATCTGAAGGGCGAAATCTCCAAGGAGACGCCGGAAGACCAGCGCCGCCTGTCCAACCAGCAGATCGACTGGCTGGAGCGGATGCAGCGCGAAGGCGTCGTCGGTTCGCACTTCAACACCGCCCTGTTCACCAATGGCGACTCGACCCAGCCCGAGCTGGCGGGGGTTCTGGGCGCTGTGGTCGGTTCGGCCCTGATGCTGCTGGTCACCGCACTGATCGCCATTCCGCTGGGCGTCGGCGCCGCTGTCTGGCTGGAGGAGTTCGCGCCCAAGAACCGCTGGACCGACATCATCGAGGTCAACATCAACAATCTGGCCGCTGTGCCGTCGATTGTTTACGGGCTTCTGGGGCTGGCCCTGTTCATCAACTGGATGCACCTGCCGCGCGCCAGTCCGATCGTCGGCGGTCTGGTTCTGGCCCTGATGGCGCTGCCGACCCTGATCATCGCCACCCGTTCCTCGCTGAAGGCGGTGCCGCCGTCGATCCGCGAGGCCGCGCTGGCCATGGGCGCATCCAAGACCCAGACTGTGTTCAGCCACGTCCTGCCGCTGGCCATGCCGGGCGTCATGACCGGCGCCATCATTTCAATGGCCCACGCCCTGGGCGAAACCGCGCCGCTGCTGCTGATCGGCATGGTCAGCTTCGTGCCGGGCGTGCCGCACGCGATTGACGAGCCCGTGGGGGCTCTGCCGTCGCTGATCTACATCTGGGAAAACGCCTCGGAGCGGGCGTTTCACGAACGTACCGCCGCCGCG
>NZ_JABAZW010000052.1:51806-70548 GCF_018608325.1 Brevundimonas sp.
ATCATGGTGCTTCTGGCCTTCATGATCGTGATGAACGCGGCGGCCATCATCTTGAGGCGGCGCTTCGAGCGCCGGTGGTAAGAGAATGAAATTCCGTATTTTCCGCTCCGCCGAAGACCAGACGGGCGCCGGTCCGGCTGAAGCCGCCGAGACGCCGCGCATCCTGCCGCAGATCCGGACGGGCAAGACCGACGTGTCCGAAGGCCGTCTGGAGGACGCCGAGCCGATCACCGGCCCCGCCGTTGTGGACAGCCCGCCGGTCGGCCCGATCAAGATCGCTGCGCGGGACGTGGGCGTCTTCTATGGCGACAAACAGGCCCTGTTCGACGTGTCTCTGGACATCCCGGACAAGACCGTCACGGCCCTGATCGGCCCGTCGGGTTGCGGCAAGTCGACCTTCCTGCGGACCATGAACCGCATGAACGACACCATCGCGGGCTGTAAGGTCACAGGTCGGATCGCGATGGACGACGAGGACATCAACGACCGCTCCATCGACCCGGTGCTGCTGCGCGCCCGCGTCGGCATGGTGTTCCAGCGTCCGAACCCCTTCCCGAAGTCGATCTACGAGAACGTCGCCTACGGTCCGAAAATCCACGGCCTGGTCAGCGCCAAGTCCGAGATGGACGGCGTGGTCGAAAGCGCCCTGAAACGCGCCGGTCTGTGGGACGAGGTCGCCGATCGCCTGCAATCGTCGGCCATGGGCCTGTCGGGCGGTCAGCAGCAGCGTCTGGTCATCGCCCGCGCCATCGCCGTGAACCCGGAAGTCATCCTGATGGATGAGCCCTGCTCGGCGCTGGACCCCATCGCCACGGCGCGGATCGAGGAATTGATCGACGAACTGCGCGAGCGGTTCTGCATCGTCATCGTCACCCACTCGATGGCCCAGGCCGCACGGGTGTCGCAACGCACCGCCTTCTTCCACATGGGTCGGCTGGTCGAGACCGGGGATACGGAAGACATCTTCCAGAATCCGCGCGAACGCCGCACGCTGGACTACATCACGGGACGCTTCGGCTAATGAACCAGCACACGGTCAAAGCCTACGGCGACGAGCTGAACCAGATCACGGCCGAGATCGCCCGCATGGGCGGCCTGGCCGAGGCCCAGGTCGCGGACGCCATCGATTCCGTCGCCCGCCGCGACGTGGCCCTGGCTCGCGCCGTGGTCGAACGCGACCTGAAGCTGGACGCGCTGCACCGGGATATCGAGAAGAAGGCCATTCGCCTGATCGCCCTGCGCCAGCCGGTCGCCAGCGACCTGCGCCGCACCCTGGGCGCCATGAAGATCGCCACCGATCTGGAGCGCACCGGGGACCTGGCCAAGAACATCGCCAAGCGCGCCCTGATCCTGGCGGACAGCGAGCCGATGCAGCCCCTGACCCGTTCCATCGAGCGGATGGGACGACTGGTCTCGACCCGCCTGCGTGACGTGCTGGACGCCTATACGGCCTCTGAACTGGATCGCGCCGTCGCCGTCTGGCAGACGGACGACGAGGTGGACGAGCACTACAACGCCCTGTTCCGCGAACTGCTGACCTACATGATGGGCGACCCGCGCACGATCGGCGCCTGCACCCATCTGCTGTTCATGGCCAAGAACCTTGAGCGGATCGGCGACCACGCGACCAATATCGCCGAGACCGTCCACTACGAGATCACCGGCGACGACATCGTGGGCGAACGCCCGCGCGCCCAACCGACGGCCGAGGATGCTGATCCGACGCCAAACCTTTCGACCAACGCGCACTGAGCCGAGACCGGAGACACGACGTGCAGCCCTATATCCTTGTGATGGAAGACGAGGACGCTCTGGCGACCCTTCTTCAGTACAATCTTGAAAAGGAAGGCTACGACGTCACCGTCGCCGCCGATGGCGAAGAGGGGATGCTGCAGATCGACGAGCGCCAGCCCGATCTGGTGCTGCTGGACTGGATGCTGCCCAAGCTGTCGGGCATCGAGGTCTGCCGCCGCATCCGGGGCAAGGCCGAGACGCGCAACCTGCCGATCATCATGCTGACGGCGCGCGGCGAAGAAAGCGACCGGGTGCGCGGTCTGGACACCGGCGCTGACGACTATCTGACCAAACCGTTTTCGATGGTCGAACTGATCGCCCGTATCCGCGCCGTGCTGCGCCGCATCCGTCCGGGTCTGGCCGACGACCGTCTGAACCACGGCGACATCATCATCGACCGCGTCTCGCATCGGGTGAAGCGCGACGGTAAGGAAGTTCACCTCGGCCCGACTGAGTTCCGCCTGCTGGACCACTTCATGCAGCATCCGGGCCGCGTGTTCAGCCGCGAACAGTTGCTGGACGCCGTCTGGGGATCAGACGTCTATGTCGAGGCGCGCACCGTGGACGTCCACGTCGGGCGTCTGCGCAAGGCCCTGGCCATCGCCGATGAAAGCGCCAACCCGATCCGCACCGTCCGTTCGGCAGGCTATTCGCTGGATCTGGAAGGCTGATCCGGCGCTGTAACGGCGCGGGTTTTCGTTAAATTTCAGCAATGTGCATCTGACGCACATCGTCACGGCCTCCATGATGCAGATCATGGAGGGGATGGCGTATGCCGGATGCGATAATTGCGACCTTGGCCTGGGTCGGCGCCGTTGGGGCGGCGGGGCTGGCGGGCTTGGTGCTGACCAAGGGACGGATCGGCTGGGGCTGGTTCATCGCCGCCCTGGTGCTGATGATCGTCTATGACGCCCTGCTGACGCGGGGATACGGCCATATCCCGCTGAGCTTCTGGCCATCCAAGTGGAATTGGGAAGGCAAGGCGATGGCGGTCGTCCTGTCGCTGGTCGTGGCCAGTCTGCCGGTTCTGGGCTGGAGGCGTTCAGGCCTGACGCTGAAACAGGATGGCAAGGGACTGCCGGGCGCACTGATCCTGTCGGGATTTCTGGCGGCGCTGTTCCTGGGGTTGGCCCTGTATTTCCCCGGCGAGGGGTTCGACATCGATAGCCTGGCCTTCCAGATGACCATGCCGGGGCTGGATGAGGAGTTGTTCTATCGCGGCGTGCTGCTGCTGATGCTGAACGAGGCGTTCGGCAAGCCGGTGCGGGTGCTGGGCGCGCAGATGGGGTGGGGGGCTGTGGTGTCGTCCGTCGCCTTCGGCCTGATGCACGCGCTGGGCTATTCGGACGGGAGTTTCAGCTTCGAGCCGGTGCTGATGGCGACGACGGGCGTTTCGGCCCTGTTGCTGGTCTGGCTGAAGGAAAAGACCGGAAGCGTGCTGCTGCCGATCGTGATGCACAACTTCGGGAATGTGATCTTCATGCTGGTCTGACGTCCGCAGACGCCAGACCAGCATGGGAACGGCTCAGATCTGTTCCGCCACGATTTCGTCGGGGGTCAGTTCATAGACGGTGGCGCAGTATTCGCAGGTGACGCGGATCTGGCCATCGTCCTCGACCATGTCGGCGCGCTCGACCGGGTCGAATGAGGCCAGGACGGCGGCGATCCGGTCCTTGGAGCAGCGGCACACGGCGGTCAGGGCCTTGGCGCCTTCCAGCCGCACGCCGTCTTCGTGGAACAGGCGGAACAACAGGGTCTCGGCCGAGATGGTTGGGTCGATCAGTTCGTCGTCGGCCAGGGTGCCGAACAGGGCGCGGGTGCGGTCCCAGACCTCTTCGGTCGAGCCGCGGGCCTCGTCGCCGGCGATGATCTGGATCATGGCCCCGCCCGCACGCCACTGCGTCCCGGCGTTGGTGACGACCGAGCCGACGGCCAGCCGCACCTTGGTCGGCACCTGCTCGGACTGTTCGAAATAGTGTTCGGCGCACAGCGACAGGCTTTCGCCCTCGATGGGGGTGATGCCCTGTGTGCGTTCAAAGTCGGGGCCGCGGTCCAGCGTCATGACGAAGACGCCCTTGCCCAGCAGGGTCTGGGCGCCGGGACGCGCAAAGCCCTTGGAGGCCTCGGCGACTTCATCGGCGTCATAACGGCAATAGCCGCGCAGCGTGCCGTCGGTGCCGTAGTCGGCGACGACATAGCGGACAGGGCCATCGCCCTGGGCCTGAACCATCAGGCGGCCCTCGAACTTGAGGCTGGAGCCGATCAGGGCGGCCAGCGCGCAGGCTTCGCCCAGCAGGGCGGCGACCGGTTCGGGATAGGCATGGGCGGCCAGGATCTTGTCGATGGCGGCGCCCAGGCGGACCAGGCGGCCGCGCACGGGCCAGCCTTCGATCTGGAAGGCGGCGGCCAGGTCGTCTGAAACGGCGGTGTGTGGCGCGTGATCGGTCACGGCGGTGTCCTTGGGGTTCGTCATTCGGGGATCGGGGCTATGTAGGCGCCCGAGCGGCGGTTGATAAGGGGGGATGATCGGGCCGCAATTGGGGCGTCGTGTCGGCTCGACAAACCTGTAAGCTTGGCTGCAGAAACATCGACAATCGGCCCCCGGATTCTCCAGGGATGGAAATGAGGCCCGCATGAGCGTGAAACCCACTCTGAAGCCGCTTGGCCAGCAATCCATCGTGGTCACGGGCGCCACATCCGGTGTGGGTCTGGCGACGGCGCGGCGGGCGGCGCGGGCCGGGGCCAAGGTCTTCCTGATCGCGCGCGGCGAAAAGAATCTGCGCGCCCTGTGCGAAGAGCTTCAAGCGCAAGGGGCGCGCGTCGCCTGGGCCGTGGCGGATGTCGCCGATCATAATTCGTTGAAAGAGGCGGCGGACAAGTGCCAGCGCCTGTTCGGCGGCTTCGACACCTGGGTCAACAATGCGGGCGTGGGCCTGTTCGGCGCCATCCGCGACACGTCGCTGGAAGACCAGCGGCGGCTGTTCGAGACCAACTACTGGGGCGTGGTCAACGGATCGGTCGTGGCGGCGGAACATCTGCGCGGGCGTCCGGGCGGCGGGGCCATCATTAATGTCGGCTCGATCCTGTCGGACCTGCCCCTGCCGGTTCAGGGCGTCTATTCGGCGTCCAAGCACGCGGTGAAGGGGTTCACCAATGCACTGCGGATCGAACTGTTGCGCGAAAAGGCGCCCGTGACGGTCAGTCTGGTCAAGCCCGGCGCCATCGACACCCCCTACAGCCGACATGCACGGAACCTGACCGGGCAGGCGGTGCATAACCCCCAGCCGGTCTATGCGACCCATGTGGTCGCCGACACTATTCTGTACTGCGCGACGCATCCGATCCGCGAAATCACGGTTGGCGGGGGAGGGCGTGCGATTGCGTCATTTTATTCAGCTTTGCCGGAGATTGCGGAACCACTTTTGGCGCGGTTCGCTCCTTCACTGATGCGGGACCGCCGTTCCGCCTATCAGCCGTTCGACGATGGGCTTTATGACCCGACGGACGACGGCCTCGATGAAGAGGTTCACTATCCTATGGTTCGTAATTTCAGCGCCCTGGCCGAAGTCCGCAAACATCCCGGCGTCACCGCCGGCAGTCTGGCACTGATCGTGATCGGCGCCGCCGCCGCCGTCTATCTGTCGCAGCGCAGCGGTCCGACCCGTTATCAGCGCATCAAGACCCGCATCGATCCGCGGGGTTGGGTCGATACGGATGCGCTGCGCCACCGGTTTGAGGACGCCGTTGACGCCTTCCGTCATGGGGCAGAGGATTTCGGCGACCGTGCGGGCGAGTTTTCTCGCGACGCCTACAGCCGCGCCGGTGAGTTTTCACGTGACGCCCGGCATCGCGCCGCTGATCTGGCCGATGATGCCCGCGATCGTGCCGGCGGCTGGTTTCGTTCGGCGCGCAAGGACGCCAAGAAGGCGGCCAAGAAACACGGCAAGACCGCGCGTCACTATGCCGATGAAGCCGTTGATTATGCACGCGACCACCCGCGTGAAGGCGGGGCCCTGCTGGCCGTCGCGACACTGGCGGCGGTGATCGGGGCTGCTGTTCTGGAAAGCCGTCGCCCTGACAGTCACGTGCGCCGCATCGCCCGCTTCCGCTAAATTCTTGCCGCCTGTCCTGTGAAAACGGGTGCAGGCGGCATGGTTTAAGCGCAACTGACGCCGATCATCAGTACGACTTGGCTTTGCTGCGACCGCGAAGGGGGCTAAGACGCCGCGCATGAGCGCGCGCCCCACCCTGATTTTCGACTTCGATTCGACCCTGGTTGATTTCGAGACCCTTGAAGCCCTGGCCGACATCGCCCTGGCGGACTCGCCAGACGCAGCCAAGACACGTGCCGAGATCGCCGCACTGACCGATCAGGCGATGGGTGGCCAGATCGGGTTCGGTGAGGCGCTGCGTCAGCGTCTGGCCCTGCTGCCGCTGACGCGCGACCATGTCGCGACGCTGGCGGAACGGGCGTCGGATCATCTGACGGCGTCTGTGCGGCGCAACCTGAACTTCTTCCAGCAGAACAAAGGCAAGGTGGTCATCCTGTCCGGGGGCTTCCGCGAGGTGATCGCGCCGGTGGCCGAGGATCTGGGCGTGTCGCCCGACCGCGTGCTGTGCAACGACCTGATCTATGACGAGGCCGGGCGGGTGATCGGTGTCGATCAGGCCAACCCCCTGTCGGACGCGGGCGGCAAGCCCAAGGCGATCCATGATCTGAACCTGACGGGCCGCGTGGTCATGATCGGCGACGGCTGGAACGACGCCGAGGTCAAGCTGGCCGGCGCCGCCGACGCCTTCTACGCCTTCACCGAGGTCGTGCGTCGCGCGCCTGTGGTCGAGGTCGCGGACGCAGAAGCCGCGTCTCTGGACGAGGTGCTGCACGCCGAGGGTCTGGTCGGGCGCTGGTCCTTCCCGCGCAGCCGCATGAAGATGCTGCTGCTCGAAAACATCCACCCCGCCGCCGTCGAGCGGCTGGAGGAGGCGGGTTACTCGGTCGAGACCCAGAAGGGCGCGCTGGACGAGGACGATCTGATCGAGGCGATCAAGGGCGTTCACGTGCTGGGCATCCGCTCCAAGACCACGGTGTCGCGCCGCGTGCTGGAAGAGGCCGACAAGCTGATGGCCATCGCCGCCTTCTGCATCGGCACCAACCAGATCGATCTGGAAGCCGCCTCGGACCACGGGGTCGCGGTGTTCAATGCGCCCTATTCCAACACGCGTTCGGTGGTCGAGCTAGCCATCGGCTTGATGATCGTGCTGATGCGTGACGTGGCCGACAAGTCGGCGGCCATGCATGTCGGCCAGTGGAACAAGTCAGCGACGGGCTCCAAGGAGCTGCGTGGCAAGACCCTGGGCATCGTCGGCTATGGCGCCATCGGCAGCCAGTTGTCGGTGCTGGCCGAGAACCTGGGGATGCGGGTTCTGTTCTATGACCTGTCGGAGCGGCTGGCGCTGGGCAATGCACGGCGGATGCGTTCGCTGGACGCCCTGCTGGCCGAAAGCGACGTGGTGACCCTGCATGTCGACGGTCGCAAGGAAAACAGCGCCATCTTCGGCGCGGCCCAGTTCTCCAGGATGAAGGAAGGGGCGCTGTTCCTGAACCTGTCGCGCGGCCATGTCGTCGATGTCGGCGCCTTGTCGCAGGCCATAGGCTCGGGCCGGGTCGCAGGCGCCGCCGTGGACGTCTTCCCCGAAGAACCGCGCACCAATTCCGATCCGTTCGAAAGCCCGCTGCAGGGCCTGAAGAACATGATCCTGACGCCCCACATCGGCGGCTCCACCGAAGAGGCGCAGGAAGCCATCGCCGAGTTCGCGGCCGAGCGGTTGCTGGGCTATCTGAACCGGGGGGATACGACCTTCAGCGTCAACCTGCCGAACGTGCAGTTGGCGGATGTGTCGGGCGCGCACCGCATTCTGCACATTCACCGAAACCAGCCCGGCGTTCTGGCCGAACTGAACCGCGCGCTGGCCTCGGCTGGGCTGAACATCCTGGGGCAGCACCTGAAGACGGATGAGCGGACCGGCTATGTCATCACCGACGTGGATCATGACTATGACCCGGAAGCTTTGCGTGAGCTGAAGTCGGTGCCGGGGACGCTGAAGTTCCGCACGCTGCACTAAAGCCCGATACGGCGGCTGCGGTTGTGTTGTCACAGTCGCCGATATCTTCCGAATACTGACGTAACGGCATCTTGCGCTTGGCGCTGGCTGGCGCATCCTCCTGTTGAACGGTCGCAATCACGACGACCGCGGGAGGAATCTATGTCGCGCTTTCTCACAGGCGGCGCCGTCGCCGCCCTTGCCCTGGCCGCCTGCGCATTCGCCGGTTCAGCTTCAGCCCAGACCTACAGCCGCCTTGTCGTGTTCGGCGACAGTCTGAGCGATAACGGCAATCTGTATCTGATTTCGAGTGGCACGCAGCCGCCGTCGCCGCCCTATTATCAGGGACGTTTCTCCAGCGGTCAGGTCTGGACCGAAAGGCTGGGCTTCAACGCAGCGAACTTCACCGGCTCTGTGACCGGCAGCATCAACTATGCCTTCGGCGGATCGCGCACCGACGCCTCCGCAGGCGTGCCGTTCGGCATGTTGAACCAGTTGGCGCGCTATACGGCGGCGGGCGGAAATTTCGGCGCGACCGATCTGGTGACCGTGCTGGGCGGGGCCAATGACATCTTCCAGGCCCTGCCGGCGGCAGGCGCATCCGCCAGCCCGGTCGCGGCCATGACGCCGGTGGCGACAGGCGCGGCGGCCAACATCAATACGCTGGTGAACAACGTCGCAGGTGCAGGCGCAGGCACGATCCTGGTGTCCAACCTGCCCAAGCTGAGCATCACGCCGCAGTTCCGGGGCACGCCTGCCGCGCCTCTGGCTGACTATTCGGCGACGACCTTCAACACCGCCCTGCAGACCGGCCTGAATACTGTCGCCGCCGCACGGCCGGGGTCGAACATCATCATGATGGACCTGTTCAAGATCGGCGACACCATCACCGCCAATCCGGGCCAGTTCGGTGTCAGCAATGTCACCGCGTCCTGTTTCAACGGGGTCACAGTCTGCGCTGATCCATCCAGCTATTTCTATTTTGACGGGGTTCACCCGACGGCGACGGGCCATGTGCTGATCGCCAAGTTGGCGACGGACTATCTGTATTATGGCGACATCGGCGCCCAATCGACGCTGCAGGGCGAGACGACCTATCGCCACCGCGAAGAGGCGCTGGAGGCGGCCAGTGAGGCCCTGTCAGGACGCGAGGCCTGGACGCAGGGCGTGTCGATCACGACCTCGGCTAACTACAACAACACCAAGACCGACGCGCGGGGTTCGGTGCGGTCCTCGACCTCTGACGGTTGGGGCGGTCGGATCGCGCTGGAGGCGGGGCCGTCGGCTTCGTGGCGGTTCGGCATGGCCGGGTCGGCGCAGAAGGCCGATGTCGACAGCGATGCGTTCAAATTCTCGGTCGAGAGCTTCGGCATGGATGTCTATGGCGGCTGGCGCTCGGACAATGTCTTCGTCAACGCAGCGGTCGGCGTGGCGCGCGACAACATCAACGACATCAAGCGCACCACCAGTCTGGCGCCGATCGTCCACACCGCCGACACCCGCGCGGTCAGCACCGGTGCACGTCTGCAGGGCGGCATGTGGTTCGACATGGGCGGTTTCGCCCTGTCGCCGCGCGCGGCCCTGGCCTATGTCGCCAGCGACGTGGACGGCTATTATGAGCAGGGCGTCGCCGCCCAGTATCAGTACGGCGACCGCACGGTGAAGGCCCTGACCGGCGAGGTGTCCCTGCGCGCCGAAGCCGAGATGAGCGGTTTCGGCCTGTTCGCCGAGGGCGGCTATCGCGATGCGCTGGACGACAGTTCCGATCCGGTCCGCGTCGGCATCTTCAACAACCCGGCCAAGGTGCTGTCGCGCGAAGTCGATGATCCGTTCGGCGGCCAGTTCCTGGCGTCTGCGGGCGTAGAGGGCACGGTCGGTCCGGTGAAGGTGACTGTCGGCTATCGCGGACGGTTCGGCGACCACGCTGATAGCCACACGGGCGGGATTCAGCTGCGCTTGCCGCTGTAAGCTTGATGAGCGGGAAGGGGCCTCAGCGCCCCTTCTTGCGCACCCACATGGCGGCGTCGGCCTCGGTCAGCCAGACCTCAGGGTCGGTGTGGCTCTCGAAGGCGCGCACGCCGAAGGAGCCGCCCAGTTCGGTTTTCTGGCCGTCCCAGACGAAGCCCTCGTCCTTTAGGGCGACGTCCAGTTGGCGGGCCTTGGCGCGGCCTTCCTCCAGTCCGGCGTGCAGCATCAGCAGGCCGAACTCATCGCCGCCCAGACGTCCGACGGCGTCGGATTCGCGCAGATTCCGCAGGAACAGCTTGGCCACCGCGATCAGGGCGGCGTCGCCCGCAGCGTGACCCAGTGTGTCGTTGACGCTCTTGAACCCGTCCATGTCCAGATACAGCAGGACAGCGGGCACCTCATGGCGCTGGCAATAGGCCATGGTGCGCGACATGGCGGCGATGAAGCCGCGCCGGTTCAGGGCCGGGGTCAGGACGTCATGGTCGGCCAGGGCCTCAGCCATCGCCGCACGCTGCTTCCACGTCTCCAGCTCGGCGCGCAGCCGGGCCAGTTCGGCGGTCAGGTCGTGATCGGCCACGTCGGTCAAGGCGGCGGAAGGCTCCGGGACGCGCGACAGAATCGGGCGCGCAATCAGGCGATGTTAAAGCCTGATCTCACGACATTGAAGGTGGCGTGGCGCGGAAACCGGCCCATGAACAGGCGGAAATGACGTTGGGGCGCCTCTGTTCGGTTGCGGCGCCCGCCTGCGTGCTGTAACGGGCGGCCTTTCCGCGAGGGGCCTTACAGACATGGCGACTTCCGCAACGCCGGTGGCGATCATCATGGGCAGCCGGTCCGACTGGCCCACGATGAAGCTGGCCGCCGACAAACTGGACCAACTGGGCGTCGCCTGGGAGGCCAAGGTCGTCAGCGCGCACCGCACCCCGGAACGTCTGGTCCAGTTCGCCACGGGCGCAAAGGCCGCCGGGTACAAGGTCATCATCGCAGGCGCAGGCGGCGCCGCTCACCTGCCGGGCATGGCCGCGTCCATGACGGAATTGCCCGTGCTGGGCGTGCCGGTGAAGTCCAAGGCCCTGAAGGGCATGGATAGCCTGTTGTCCATCGTGCAGATGCCTGCGGGTGTGCCGGTCGCGACATTGGCCATCGGCGAGGCAGGCGCCGCCAACGCCGGCATTCTGGCCGCGCAGATTCTGGCCCTGTCGGACGAGGCACTGGCCGAGCGTCTGGCCGCCTTCCGCGTCGCCCAAACCGAATCTGTCGCCGAATCCGTCGAGGACTGACGTGCCCAGCCTTCCGCTTCCCCCCGGTTCGACCCTCGGCATCATTGGCGGAGGCCAACTGGGCCGGATGCTGAGCCAGGCCGCGTCGCGTCTGGGCTTTGACGTCGTCATTCTGGACCCCGAGGCCAACAGCCCGGCGGGCCGGGTGTCGGCGCGCCAGATAGTCGCCGCCTATGGTGACCCTGAGGCGCTGACGGCGCTAGGCCGGGCCGCTGACGTGGTGACGTTCGAGTTCGAAAATGTGCCCGCCGCCTCCATCGAGCGTCTGGCCGAAGCGGGCGCATTGGTTGCGCCGGGGCCGACGGCGCTGCGGGTGTCGCAGGACCGGGTGGATGAAAAGACCTTCCTGAACGCCGTGGGCGCGCCGACGGTGCAGTTCGCGGTGGTGGACACGCTGTCAGACCTGATCGACGGGCTGACGGTGCTGGGGGTTCCGGCCCTGCTGAAGACCCGCCGCGAAGGCTATGACGGCAAGGGACAGGTCTGGATCCGCGACATCGCCGATGCGGCGCAGGCGCTGGAAAGTCTGGGCGGACGCCCGGCGATCCTGGAGGCCAAGGCCAGTTTCGTGCGCGAACTGTCCGTCATCGCCGCGCGCGACTGGGACGGCCATATGGCGGTCTATCCGTTGGGCGAGAACAGCCATGAGGGCGGGGTTCTGCGCACGACGCTGGCGCCCGCAACCGTGGACGAGAAGACTCAAGGACGTGCCCGCGCCATTGCCGAGGCGATTCTGGACGGGCTGGACTATGTCGGGGTTCTGGGGGTCGAGTTGTTTGACCTCGGAGACGACGTGCTGCTGGTCAACGAGATCGCGCCGCGTGTCCACAACACCGGCCACTGGACCCAGGACGGCTGCGTCTGCGACCAGTTCGAACAACATATCCGCGCCGTGACAGGCTGGCCCCTTGGCCCCACGACCGCCCACGCCCGCGTCGAGATGACCAATCTGCTGGGCGACGAGGTCGAACAGTGGCGCGCTCTGGCAGGCAAGGCCGACGAACGCCTGCACCTGTACGGCAAGGCCGAGGCGCGCGCCGGCCGCAAGATGGCGCATGTGAACCGGGTGCTGCCATTGTGACAGGCGGGCCCGACCGTTCGTTCAGAGCGCGCTGGCGGTCGGCTGTTCCTGTTGTCATTGCGACTTTGGTGGGGCCGCTATTCATTGGTCTGCTTTTGCGCGGAGACGCTGGCGCTGTAGGCGATCACCTGAAATGGCCTGTTGGTGCGCCGTATCAGTCGTTGGTCATCAATGGGGCGTTTCTGTTTGCGGCCATGAGTGGGGGCGCTGCCTTCCTGCTGGTTCGCCGTCCGTGGTGGATATGGGGACCGGCTTGCGTCCTCAGCCTTTTGGCCGTGTTGTTTTGCGCGCCTTTCGCACAGGGCTGGGCGAGGCTGGACCGTGGTTCGGTTTCAATCGCCCCTGGTTGGCCGTCCAAGGCGCGCAGTTACGGGCTGTCCGATGTCGGTGAGATTCGGGTTGAGTGCCGGTATTCCCGCCTGAACCGCTGGAAGCAGACTGCGAGGATAAGCTACGTCGTGATCCTTAAAGACGGGACGAGTGTAAATGCTACGTCCAGTCAGCGCGGTGTCGGTCGTTGGCTGGTGGCGCTCGATGCATGGGACGCGCAGCCGGGTCTTGCGGCGCGACGATTGGTTGAGCCGTCGTCATCGCAGTGTGTGGCTGATCTGGAGAAGGATCTGGATGCCTCAGCCTACGCAGCGGCTATGCGTATGATCCAAGGCTCTGAGCCTTCTGTGGCGTCAGGCAACATCAACTAACGGACCGTCTGATATGATCAGGCGTCATTCTGGGCTTAAGCTCGAGGATGACAGCGGGACGGGGAAGCTAGGACGTTGCCTGATCCCGCGCGCCGTACCGCATGCGACTCAGCACATTCGCCGCTTTCCTGAACGGGGCGTCGAAATCCTTGCCGGCTTTCCATTTTTCGAAGGCCATGACGTTTTCGATGCGGCGGGCGACGAATTCTTCGGCTGTCTCACGACCGTCGAACCAGCGCATGGTCAGGGCAGGAATCAGGATGCCCGACAGGATGGTGCGCTTGGAATAGTGGTTCCAGTCGGTGGCCTCGTCACCGGCCCAGCGCCACAGGTGGTCGGCGCTTTCCCACGCCAGTTTCAGCCCCAGATCAGCATTGACGGGCAGGGCCAGGAAGGCGGCGCAGCGGCGCGTGGCCTCAAGGTCGGCGGCGCCCGCCTCCATGCGCTCGGACACGGCGCGGGCGATTCGTTCGCGAATCTTCAACGACTTGGCGTCGATTCGTCCCAGCGCCTCCAGCGCACGGTCATCATGACGTCGCGACAACAGGGCGGCCAGATCGCGCGCACCATTGGGCAGCAGCAGTTCTTCGTCGCCAAGGGACAGGCCGCTGGCCTCGCACGCCTCACGCACCAGACGCGCGTTCCAGCCCAGTGCGGGCGCGCGGGATACGGCGGCGTCCAGCACGGTCTGCTCGGTGCGGTCGGCCCAATCAGGGTTCTGTGTCATGGGGGGAACATACGCCTGTCGCGCGGGGGTTTCGAGCCTTCAAGAATGGTCGCGTTGAACTGGACAGAGCAGGGTGGGTCGTGTATCAGCGCGCCTTCATCCGAGAGCTTCGCTTTCGGAAGACGATTTTATTTTGTTCGCCCGTCTCCCTCACAGGACGCGGCGGGCGGCCAAAGGAGAGTTCAACCTGGTACAGATTTTCGTTCGCGATAATAACGTCGATCAAGCGCTCAAAGCCCTGAAGAAGAAGATGCAACGCGAAGGCAGCTTCCGTGAAATGAAGCGCCACGTGCATTACGAAAAGCCGTCGGAAAAGCGTGCTCGCCAAAAGGCTGAAGCCGTCCGTCGCGCCCGTAAGCTGGCTCGCAAGCGCGCTCAACGCGAGGGCCTGCTGCCCGCGCCGAAGCCCCGCGTGCCCGGCGGTCGTTAAGACCCGCCCCGCAAGGGACCTGGCGAAAGCCAAAAGATTTAAGGCCGCTTCCGAAAGGAGGCGGCCTTTTCTATTTTCTCGCCGTGCAGCGAGAGCCAACCGACATTCAGGCGACCAACCTCTCCGATCGTCATTCCGGGGCTGAGCGGAGCGAAGAACCCGGAAGCCAGGGCTACGGTCGCGCCGTTGATGCAGTTGACATTGGATGCAGCCTCCTGGGTTCCGGGTTCGTCCTGCGGACGCCCCGGAATGACGGTTTGGCGCTGAGTGTCGATTGAACCTGGGCCGTGCGGAAAGAGTCCTCCATTGTAGCGCAGGCGCTGAGCGGCTTCCCCATCGCTGTGCGACAGGGAGGAGAGCTTGGCGTTCACCCCCGCCCTGTGATCGCCCGACCGAACGACTTCCAGCTCAGTTTCACATCCGACAACGCGCCTGCGCGGAAGGCGCGACCGGCGATCCAGACCATCAGGGCGGCGGTGGCGAACATGCCGATCAGGGTCAGGATGATCTCGATCAGGGGCGGATCGCTGGGGGCGCGGGCGCTCATCAGGAAGGGAGTGAAGAAGGGTATCCACGACAGGATCTTCACCACCGGGGCGTCCGGGCTGGTCAGGGCCATCTGCATGACCATGATCGGCACGATCAGCACCATCATGATCGGCCCCATCAGGGTCTGTGCGTCGCGGGGCGTCTCGCAGAAGGCGCCGATGGCGGCGAACAGCACCGCGTACATCAGATATCCGCCGACCATATAGGCGATGAAATAGAAGACCAGACCGTCGTGCAGCAGCACCTGACCCACCTGCACGGCGATCTGGGGTGCGGCGGACAGCAGGACGAAACCGCCCAGCCCGCCCCAGGCGGCCAGCACCGTCAGTGTCAGCAAGGCCACGCCCAGCACCTTGCCTGTCAGGATTTCGGTGGCCGAGGCTGAGGACAGCAGCACCTCAAGGATGCGGTTCGATTTCTCCTCCATCACGCTGTTCAGCAGGATGGAGGCGCCGGTCAGGACCAGCGACCACAACAGGAACCCGGCGCCTAGACCGATGAAGGAGGGCAGGCGGTCGCGCATCGACACCTCGCCCCCGCTGGCGGCGTTGGGCGAGAAGGCCTTCACCTCGGGCCGGAAGGATTCGATCTGATCGACCAGTGCGGGGGCGACGCCTGCCGAGACCAGCATCTGCTCGCGATAGCCGGTACGCAGGGCGCTGCGGATGAAGTCGCCGACGTCGGAATCATTGGCGCGTCCGGTCCAGACCTGTGCGGCGGGACGGTCACCTTCGCGGGTCAGGAAGACGACGGCGTCGAGGCGCTGATCCTCAGGCGTGCTCTTGGCCAGAGCATGACGAATCGCCTCGTCGCGCGCCTGGCCGACGGGCGCGTCGGCGATGGCGGCGGGGGCTGGCACCAGCCTGATCTTGGGCGCGCCCAGAGAGGCGACGGCGCGACTGGCGCCCGCCTGCCCCTTGGCGGCGGCGTCCTGTGCGCGCTGGTTTATGCGGTCCTGTTCGGTCTTGAGCGCGGACTGGACGACGGCGGCGAGGCCGGAGGCCTGCGGGCCTTCCTCGACGATGGCGACGGCCTTGATCGGCTCAGCGGAGCGGATCAGCAGGGGAATGCCCCCGCCCAATACCGCGAACAGCGGAAAGGCCAGCAGCGACAGCCAGAAGCCGACGGTCTTGGCATAGGCGACATATTCGCGCCGTGCGATCAGCAGGGTGCGCTTCATTGGGCGATCTCCCGAACGGCGGGTTGGTCGGGATGGTCGCCGGTCAGGCCGATGAAGGCGTCGTGCAGGGTTGGCTCCTTTAGGGCGAAGCGGCGAACGTCCAGACCGCTGAGGAAGGCGGCCTTCAACGTCTCCTGACCCGCTGCGCCGGGCAGCAGGGCGACCTTCAACTGGCCGTCGGGCAGGGTTTCGACGCCTGCAACGCCAGGCAGGGCGGCGGCGGCCTGTGCGGTGATGTCGCCTTCCAGATCAAGGAAGCGGGGCGAGGTGGAGCGGGCTTCGTCCACCGAACCTTCGAACGCCTTTCGCCCCCGCGCCAGCAGCACGACCTTGTCGCACAGACGTTCGGCGTGCTGCATCACATGGGTGGAGAACAGGACGGTCGCGCCATCGGCGGCCAGACCCCGGATCATTTCCTCCAGCCCCTGCTGGTTCATGGGGTCCAGGCCCGAGAAGGGCTCGTCCAGAATGACGAACTCAGGCCTGTGAACGACCGAGGCGATCAGCTGCACCTTCTGGGCCATGCCCTTGGACAGCTCTTTCATCTTCTTCTTTTGCGATGCGCCCAGACCCTGCTGCTCCAGCATCACCTTCGCGCGCTTCTTGCCTTCAGCGATGGGCAGGCCCTTCAGGGCGCCGAAGAAGGCGATGGCCTCGACCGGGGTCATCTTCTTGTAGAGGCCGCGTTCTTCGGGAAGGAAGCCGATGCGGTCGCGCACCAGACGCCCGTCGGATGCGCCCAGAATGTCGATCCGGCCGCTGGTCGCGGGCTGCAGGCCCAGGATCATGCGCAGGGTCGAGGTCTTGCCCGCGCCATTGGGGCCGAGGAAGCCGCAGATCGACCCCTTGGGAACCGCGAAACTGAGGTCGCGGACGGCTTCGAAATCGCCGTATCGCTTGGTCACGCCCTCAAGCGTCAGTGCCGCTGTCATGCCGCCTCCCGTTTCTTGACCTTGAGCCTAGCAAGGGTTCGGGAGGCGGCGCCAGCGGCAAGGGAATCAGGCCTCTGGATTAAGGCGGCGCGCGTCCTCGATCGTGAAGGCGATGGCCTGTCCGTAGGACAGCTCCAGCGTATTGCCGTCGGGGTCGGCGATATAGGTCCAGTAGCCGACGGGCGGGCCGCTGTCGGTCGGGGCCTTGCGCAGGATGCCTTCCTGTTCGGCCTGCTGCGCCAGACGGTCGACATCCTCGCGGCTGGCGCAGGCGACGCCCAGATGGCCGAACGGACCCAGCGGCGTGTCGTCCAGCGCTTCGGACTCAACCAGAACCAGAGCAAAGGGACGTGAGAAATCCGTCAGCCAGGCGACGGCGCGGATGGCGCCCCCCGCCGCGCGGCGATGGATCACTCTCATGCCTGCATAATGCTCGTAGAAGCGGATGCTGGCCTCCAGGTCTCTGACCACAAAGGCGATGTGCGAAAGGCCGGTGTCGTTCATCGGTCATCTCCTTGTCGATGCTGCGGATCAGGAGATGGGGCATAAATATTTGTTTTGAAAATCGTCATTTCTAACATTTAGTATTCGTCAAATGAATGATCTTGCCGCGCTGGACCTGAACCTGCTGGTCGTGATGGAGGCCCTGTTCGCAGAGCGTCATGTCTCGCGCGCGGCCCTGCGGCTGAACCGAAGCCAGCCCGCCGTCAGTCAGGCGCTGGGGCGGCTGCGCCTGACCTTTGAAGATCCGCTGCTGATCCGGGGCGCTGAAGGGTGGGAGCTGACGGCGCGGGCGCGTGAAATGGAGCCGGTTCTGGCCGAGACGCTGGCCGCGGTGCGGGGGTTGGTGCGGCCGACGCCTTTTGAGCCGGCCCAGACGCGCCGGACCTATCGCCTGACCATGTCGGACTATGCCTCAGCCATGCTGGGGCCGCGCCTGCTGCCTGTGTTGCGGGAACAGGCGCCGGGCGTGCATCTGTCGATCACGACCCGCAGCCGGGATGCGGCCATGGCGGCGGTGGTGGACGGGGATGTCGATCTGGCGCTGGGCGTCTTTCCCGAACGTCCCGCACAGGTGCGCGAAAGCCTGCTGCTGGAAGAGCGGTTCGTCTGCGTCATGGATCGAACGACGCTGGGCGACCGGTTTGATCCGTCGGCCTATCTGGCTCGGCCGCACGTGTCGGTCGCGGTTCAGGACGGGCGGGTGGACGAGGTGGACGGAGCGCTGGCGCGTCTGAACCACAGGCGCGAGGTGGTGGTGACCCTGCCGCACTGGAGCGTGGCGCCCGATCTGATCGCGGGAACCGATCTGGTGCTGACCATCTCAAGCCGCAGCCTGCGCGAGCCGTTGGACCCGCGTCTGGCGGTCGTGCCGCCGCCGTTTGCGCTGACGCCCTTTCGTTTCGTCCAGACCTGGCATGAGCGCAGGGACGGGGATGCGGGTTTGCAGTGGTTGCGGCAGCGGCTGAGCGAGTGTGCGGTTGCGGCCTAGGTCTTGGCCTTGACGGCAATCTGGAAACTGCGGCCCACGACACGGGTGGGGTTCACCTGATCGCCATCACGGCGGACTTCGAAATGTAGGTGAGGGCCGGTGGAATAGCCGGTGGAGCCGACCAGACCGATGCGCTGGTCCGGCGTGACCCTGTCGCCGGTGGCCACGTCGATGCGGCTGAGGTGGCCGTAAATGGTGGTCATGCCGTTGGGGTGGGCCACCTCGATGAAGTTGCCGTATCCGCCCGCGTCATAGCCTGTGCGGATCACCTCACCCTCTGCGGCGGTGAAGACCGAGGTGCCTTTGGGCGCGGCGATATCAACGCCCTTATGAGCGCGGGCGCGGGCCTCGATGGCCAGTTTGCGAATGCCGAAGTCGGAGTTGATGGCATAGCCGCGCACCGGCATCTCAAAGGCGATCTGGCGCATGACGGGGCCGACCGTCTCGACCTGGGCCATGACCGGCGGCGCGACCGGCGCATAGGCGCTGTCGACCGTGATCGGAGA
>NZ_JABAZW010000052.1:70558-74412 GCF_018608325.1 Brevundimonas sp.
CACAGCGGGCGCGGCGGCGGCGGCCAGCACAGCGACCGTGACCAGTGCAGTGGTCTGACCCGTGTGGATCAACAGGGATTTCGCCCTCGACAAGGGGGCGGTCGGAAGCAGGCGTCGCATTCGGCGGCGTCTCCGGCATCTGGCGCTCTTTGAGCGTTGTATGGGGACGCGACGCGAGAGAACGCTGCGGACACCCGGCGGGGAGGCCGGGCTTATGCCCGCGTCATGGGGCGACTTTTGGACCCTGAATGGGCGGTGCAGGGTCGCAAATGACGCAGGTCAGGCGATGATATCCGGCAGGATGCGGTCTTCGATCTTCACGATCTCGTCCTTCAGGGCCAGTTTCTTGCGCTTGAGACGGGCGATCATCAGCTGATCGGGAATGGCGGCCTGGCCCAAGGCCTCGATTGAGGCGTCCAGGTCCGAGTGTTCAAGGCGCAGCAGTTTGACGCGGGCGTGCAGCGCCGCTTCTTCTTCGCTGATGTCTGGAATGTCGTCGTTCATCGCAGTGTCCCCACAGCCTTATACGCCAGCGAATTTCAGGCCGGAAGGGCGTCAGCCAGACGGATCAGCGCCGGGCGAGGCGTAATCCGCGACCAGACCCGTGTCGTGGCGGCCAGACCGTCGATGGCGGGACGCGGCGCAGCAGATGGCGGCGGGGCCAGGGCCTCCAGCGCCTCAAGCAGATGTTTCTCGGCCTCAAGCTCCAGCGCCTTGATGCGGTTGCGCACGCTTTCGCGCGGGCCGTCGTCGATGTCGGGCACAGGCGCCTTCAGGGTGCGGCGCACGGCGCGCAGGGGGGCGACCACGACACTGTCCCAGGCGCGGGCGGTGTCGCAGGCGGCTTCTATCGTTTCTTCGTCAGGACGACGCCCGGTCTGGGCGACCCAGGCCGACCACAGCAGAAGCGGGACATTCTGTTCGTGATGGTCCTGCAGCGCCAGACAGGCGTCGGACACGTCCGGCGCGGCATAGGCGGCGACCGCCCAATCCCAGAGCGACATTACTTCAGTCCATCCCAACGTTTCACCGCCGCCCAGTTCAGACCGAACAGGTCCAGCGCGCGTCCCACCGACTGATCGACCATTTCCATGATCGAGGCGGGCTTGGCGTAGAGGGCGGGAAGGGGCGGGGCGATGACGGCGCCCATCTCGGTCAGGGCCGTCATGGTGCGCAGGTGGCCCAGATGCAGCGGCGTCTCGCGCACCATCAGAACCAGCGGGCGGCGTTCCTTCAGCGTGACATCCGCCGCGCGGGTCAGCAGGGACGAGGTTACGCCCGTGGCGATCTCGCTCATCGTCTTCACCGAACAGGGCGCGACGATCATGCCCAGGGTGCGGAAAGAGCCCGAGGCGATGGTCGCGCCGACGTCACCAAGTTTGTAAACCACGTCCGCCTTGCCGGTCAGATCATCGGGGGACATTTCCGTCTCCTGCGACAAAGTGAGCAGGGCGGCTTTCGTCACGACCAGATGGCTCTCGACGCCCAGGTCTTTCAGTGCATCCAGCACGCGCGCGCCGTAGATGACGCCGGAAGCCCCTGAAATCCCGACCACTATTCGCGCGGGTGGGTTTCTTATGGCTCCGTTCACAACATCGACCATTTTGGGGGTCAGCCTCCGTGGGGTCCGGCGAGGCGGGCCGTCACTGGAATGTGATTCCACAGCCTGCCGATCCGGGCGCTCACTCTAGTGGTCCCTAACCAACGGAGGCGCAAGCCATGACCATCGAGGCTCGTATTCGCGAACTGGGTAATCGTCATCGCGTTCTGGATCAGACGATCCAAAAGGAGTTGACCCGCCCGTCCGTGGACCCGCTGCAGGTCAGGGAGCTGAAGCAGAAGAAGCTTAGGCTGAAGGAAGAAATCACCAGTCTGGAGGCGCGAGCGACCTAGCGGCGTTCACGACCTCCCGAAAATGACGACGGCCCCGGAGAGCGATCTCCGGGGCCGTTTTGTTTCATCGCAATGCAGCGAAGATCAGTCGCGCTTGCCGAAGACCGACTCTGCGGTGGGTTCGGCGCTAGGACGTTCGCGGGCCTCGGGGACGAACTCGGGTTCGGCCTCTTCGACGACAGCCTGGATGGTGCCGCCGCCGTTCTTGAGGTCGTCCTTGGCCTTCTTGTCAGCAGCCTTCTTGACCACTTCGTCCAGAACCAGCTGCCCGACCAGACCCAGGGTCACCGGATCGACCGGCTTGATGTTAGCCGAGTTCCAGTGGGTGCGGTTGCGCACGCTCTCGATGGTGGACTTGGTGGTGCCCAGCAGTTTGGCGATCTGGGCGTCGGCGACTTCCGGGTGGTTGCGCACGAACCAGGCGATGGCGTCCGGGCGGTCCTGACGGCGCGAGACAGGCGTGTATTTCGGCGCAGGCTTGGCCGATTTCAGCAGCTCGGCGTGACGGCTGACGATGGCCTTCATCCGATAGTTTTCGTTGGCCTGGGCCTTGTCCAGCTCTTCGCGGGTCAGCTGGCCGCCGGTGACGGGGTCGACGCCGCGAATGTCGCGGGCCACGTCGCCGTCAGCGATGCCGCGCACTTCCAGCGGGTGCAGGCCGCAGAAATCCGCGATCTGCTCAAAGCTGAGGGAGGTGTTGTCGACCAGCCAGACCGCAGTGGCCTTGGGCATCAGAATGTCGCTCATGGGGCGTTCGTCCCGGTATGATTTTGCAGCCGAAGGGGCCTTCGGCAGGCGTTGGATACGACGGCGCCCGGCCTTTCGACCGGGCGCTTATGGTTTCGATATAGGCCTATTCGCGTGAAAAGAAAACGCTGACCGACAATGCTATACAGCGACGGTTCATGTTCGTCGGCCTAGTTCGGCCAACAAGAGGCGTCGCCTCGTTCTGGAGAGGAAGAACACAATGTCCATTCTGCTTGGCGCCGCCATGTTTGCGGCGATGGCTTCGGGTCAAGACTTTTCGGTGCAGCGTGTCGCGCCGCGCGGCAGCTATGCCCAGACCTGCGCGAACGCCTACACAAATCAGGGGCGGCTTTATGCCGACTGTCGCGACGAGCGGGGCCAGATTCGCGGCACCTCGATCGAACTGGTGCGCTGTGGCAACGACGAAATCACCAACAGGGATGGTCTGCTGGTCTGCGGGCGCACCCGTGGCGACTATGAGGACCGTGGTCCGAGCCGCCCCGGGCAGGGTGGCAACAACGGCGGCGGCTGGGGCGGAAACAATGGTGGTGGTTGGGGCAATAACCGCACGCCTCAGGGTAGCTATACCCTGAGCTGCAACAGCATCTCGGTGCGCGGCGACCAACTGACGGCGACCTGCCGTGACACGCGCCGTAACGAACGCACCAGCACGCTGGACATCAGCCGCTGCGGCCGTTCCGACATTGGCAACGACAACGGCCTGCTGGTCTGCGGCCCGCAACGTGGCCAATGGGTTGGCGGCGGCGGCAACAACGGCGGCGGCTGGGGTGGCGGCAATGGCGGTTGGGGCCAGACCTCGATCACCGTCTATGACAGCCCCAACTTCCGTGGATCCTCACGCGAATTCGTCGATGAGGACAGCAACCTGGGCCGCACACCCTTCAACGACCGCATCGTCTCGATCCGCGTTCAGGGGCGTTGGGAAGTCTGCACCGACGCAAACTTCCGTGGTCGCTGCCGCGTCATCGACCGCGACGTCAGAAGCCTGGACGGCGACTTCTACCGCAGCATTTCGTCGCTGCGCCCGGTCGGTCGTCGCTAAGACTTAAACACGAGGGTCAGGAGCCGGACGAATGGCTCCTGACCAGACGGTCTCAGGCTGTCAGGATGATCTTGCCGACGTGATCGCCCGCTTCCAGCGCGCGGTGGGCGTCGGCAGCCTTCTCCAGCGGGAAGGTGGCATGGATTGGCGG
>NZ_JABAZW010000052.1:74519-113546 GCF_018608325.1 Brevundimonas sp.
CGCAGGGTCGACCCCGTCAGGGTCAGGCGTTTGACCATGATCCGCATCAGGTCCACCTCGGCCAGCGACCCCGTCAGGGTGGCGATCACTACCCAGCGTCCGCCCGGCTTCAGCGCCCGCAGGTTCAGTTCGGCGTAATCACGTCCCACCATGTCGAGAACCACATCGGCGCCGCCAGCCTCGGCGATGGCGGCGGCCAGGTCATCGGTCTTGGCGTCCAGGCTGATGTCGGCGCCCAGCGCCTTGGCGGCAGCGGTCTTTTCGGCTCCGCGAGAGGTGGCGATGACCTTGGCGCCTGCCGCCTTGGCCATCTGGATGGCGGTGACGCCGATGCCGCTGGTCGCGCCGTGGATCAGCAGGGTCTCGCCCGCCTTCAGGCCGCCCGCCTCGAACACATTGGTGAAGACGGTGAAGACTGTCTCGGGCAGGGCCGCCGCCTGAATGAAATCCAGCCCTTCGGGGATCGGCAGGACGTGGCGGGCGTCGACCGCCGCCTTGTCCGCATAGCCGCCGCCGCCCAGCAGGGCGAAGACCCGGTCGCCTGTCCGCCAGCGGCTGACGTCGTCGCCGACAGCTTCGATCTCGCCTGCCACTTCCAGCCCCAGAACCTCTGATGCGCCGGGGGGCGGGGGATAGGCGCCGATGCGTTGCAGCAGATCGGGACGGTTCACCCCCGCAGCGTGGACGCGGATCAGAACCTGGCCCGGTCCCGGCGTGGGATCAGGGCGTTCGGCCAAGGTCAAGGCTTCCGCCGAGCCTGAGCCGCCGTCGATGGTGATGATGCGCATGAAGGGGCTCCGCTTGCATTCGTCCGTGTCCGGGCGCTCTCATATGGGTTTGAGGCCGTGTCAGGCCAGTGCAACAGAGGCAGAAAGGGACGCCATGTTTGAGGATCTCGAACCCCGCCCCCAGCGCGGCGAGGCGCTGACCGCATTGTCGCGGGAAGATCTGGATCTGGTTTCTGTAGGTGACCTGCAGGAGCGGATTGAGGCGCTGGAGCGTGAAATCGCGCGCAGTCGGGCGGCCATAGAGGCCAAACAATCCAAGAAGAATGCCGCAGACGCCTTGTTCAACTTCGGATCGTGAATCGTCCGTTAAGGGAAATCATGGCATGATGGTTGCAGGTTTGACGCAACAGGCGCCGTCATGGGCCCATTTCAGGACCAACCCTAGATCCGATGATGATGTCTGATACGACCCCGCATTCGGCACAGACCTCGGCGGCCGCGCTGGAACGTGGACGCACGGTGCGTGACTTCGCCCGTTCCGAGCTGTTTGACCGCACCTTCCGCGAAGGCATGGAACTAGTCGAGGAGACCGCCGCCTATCTGGACGGCGAGGGGCGCCGCGATTCCAAGATTCTGTCGCGGGCTGCGGCCCTGGCCTATGCCGCCGAGAGCATGAAGCTGACGACGCGCCTGATGCAGATTGCATCCTGGCTGTTGGTGCAGCGGGCCGTGCGCGAAGACGACATGACCGCCGAGGCCGCCTGCGCGCCGCGCTATCGTCTCAACGCCCGCAAGGTCGAGACCGAGCCCAGCCACGCCGAACTGCCCATCGCCCTGATCGAATATGTGGTGCGTTCCGAGAAACTGTTCGACCGCGCCCTGTATCTGGACCGGCGCATGTATCTGGATGGTCAGGACGAAACGCCTGAGAACCCGGTGCTGAGCCAACTGGGCATGCTGGAAGCAGCGTTCAGGGAGTAGGGTCGCTTATTCTCCCTCCCCGGGACGGGGAGGGAGGCCCGTAGGGCCGGATGAGGGGCTGTTCGCCGAGTTGGCTACGTCGCCGTGACCCTCACCCTTTCACATAAGAACGATCGCTGGCGCTCTCGTGCGTTCAAGCCCTCTCCCAACGGGAGAGGGTTGTTTTTTACGGCCCGACGTCGCTGGCGTCGCGGCGGCCGCCGTCGTCGATGGGCTTGGGCAGGTTGACGGCGATGCCGAGCGCCTGGGCCAGTTTGTCGTCGCGGCCATAGCCGTCTTCACGGAAGGCCACGCGGCCCTGACCGTCCACGAAGGCGGTCCAGTACAGCAGGCGCACCGAGATTTCGCGGCCGGTGGTGACGCGGGTCGTTTCGCGGCTGTCCTGGGCGGCGTCGAACTGGTTCAGTTTGGTCGGGTCGGGCGACAGCAGAAGGCGGGCGAACTCGACCGCATCCTGCACCCGGACGCAGCCGTGGCTGCGCTGGCGCATGGACAGGTTGAAGGCGCCCTTGGACGGGGTGTCGTGCAGGAAGATGGCGTAGCTGTCGCGCAGCTCGAACTTCACATAGCCCAGGGCCGAGCGCGGACCGGCGCGCTGAATGACCGTGCCGTTCTGGACGTACATGTCGTTGGCGGCCAGATAGCCGGGACCCTTGGGCAGGATTTCGCGACGGGCGATGCCGGCGGGCACATACCAGGGCGGATTGGCCACGACCGAGGCGAACGGCTTTTCAAGGCTGGGCGTCTGGTTGTCGGCGGAGCCCACGACCACGCGGTTGGAGTGGACCGGCTTGCCGTCCTTCCAATAGACCATGATGGCGGCGGCGGTGTTGACCTCGATCCGTTCGGGCGCGACGTCGCGCTTCAGCCAGCGGCGGCGTTCCAGGTTCAGGGCGATCTGGCGGGCGCGGTTCTCGGCGGTGGCCGACAGCGAGCGCTGGGTGCCTGCGCCAACGCGACCATCGGCGCCCAGGCCGTGACGGACCTGGAAGCCCTCGACCGCCTTTTGCAGTTCCGAACTATAGGTCAGACCCTGGGCCTTGAGGCGGGCGCCGTCCGCAGATGTCAGATCACCTTCTGCGACCAGACGGTCGATCAGCGCAGGAATGCGGCGGTCGCTGGCGTTGGGCTCGATGGTCGGACCGGCGGGGAAGGCAGGCCAGCCGCCTTGCGCCGCGATCCTGCGATAACGGACATAACCGGCGGACAGATTCTGATAGCCGATGTCGGTCGGGGCCAGACCTTCGAACCAGTCCAGCAGAATGTTGCGGTTCAAAGCGTCCGACAGGCCGCGCGGCAGGTCGACGCGATTCTTCTGCATCTCCCACAGGTCCTCGACCGTTTCGGGGCGCACCTTGCCAATCGCCAGGGCGCGGCCATAGCCGAGGGCCGCCGCTGTGGTGCGCAGGTCGGACGATGCGGGGTCCGCCGCCAAGCCGACGAAATCGAAGAAGTCGCCGGATGCCAGTCCATGACGCTCGGAGCGTTGGGCCACGGCGTTCAGGGCGCGGATGCGCTCGGCGTTCCAGACTGGACGCCAGCCGTTCATTTCATAGAAGGCGCGGACGTCGGGCTGCTGGGCCTGGGGCAGGCGGCTGATCTGGTCGTTGAAGCTGTTGTAGAAGGCGGTCGCCTCCGGGGTCCGCTGCACATAGACCTGTTGTGCGCGCGCCGTAGAGCCGAGGGCCATGGTCGCGGTCGCGACGCCCAGACCCAGTTCCCGTCTATTCATAGCCAGTCTGCTTCTCGATCAGTTCGACTCCCGTGGATCGACGCCCTTGTTTTGCCTTACCCCGAACGCCCGTATGTTATCGGCGTTCCAGACAAACAAAAAGCGCCGGTCCTGCGACCGACGCTCTTCGTGACCATAATGCTGCAGTATGCCGCAGCGTCGGGTCTTACTTCTTGATGAAGCCGCCGAACTTGTTGTTGAAGCGCGAAACGCGACCGGCGCGGTCCAGCATCTGGGCGTTGCCGCCGGTCCAGGCCGGGTGCGTCGACGGGTCGATGTCGAGCGCCAGCTTGTCGCCTTCCTTACCGTAGGTCGAACGGGTCTGGTAGGTGCTGCCATCGGTCATCACGACGGTGATGAAGTGGTAGTCGGGGTGCGTATCGGGCTTCATGGTGGTCGTCCGGTCTCGCGCGGTGACGATGCCGACCGTCCGTGCGCATGAAATGAGAAACCCGCCGATTAGGGCGGGAATGAGCGGCGGCGTTTACACCGGGGGGCGTTCCGGGGCAAGAGGCGGACGCAATGACTGATCTTCCTCCTGCCGCATCCCATCATTCCGCCCGGGCCGAGCTGGAGGGCCGCCCCAGCGCGGGCGCCCTGCTGGCCGAGCAAATGTCAGAGGCGGGCGAGAAACGCGCCAAGCGCCGCGACGTGCGCCCGCTGGCGCGACTGATTCCCTATGCCATGCGCCACAAGGGCCATGCCCTGATGGCGGTGTTCTGGCTGCTGCTGTCGACCTCGGCGTCGCTGGGGCTGACGGCGCTGGCGCGTGGAGCCATCGACCATGGGTTTGAGGCGGGTGGCGCGAACCTGAATATCTGGTTCCTGCTGCTGGGAGCCAACGCCCTGTTCCTGGGGCTGGCCACCGCCGCCCGCTATTATTACGTCACCCGCACGGGCGAGCGCGTGATCGCGGATCTGCGTAAGGGTTTGTTCGGGCGCATCCTGACGCTGGACCCGTCCTTCTACGCCCACATGCGTACGGGCGAGGTGCTGTCGCGCCTGACCACGGACATTGCTCTGGTCGAGACGCTGATGACCACGTCGGTGTCCTATGCGCTGCGCAACTTCCTGACCCTGATCGGGGGCGTGGCTCTGTTGTTCTTCGTCAGTCCCAAGCTGACCGGTCTGGTGCTGCTGATCGTACCGTTCCTGTTGGGGCCGATCTTCATTTTCGGTCGTCGAGTGCGCAAGCTGACGGTCAAGTCGCAGGATCGCTTCGCTAACGCCGTTGGTTTCGCCGGTGAAAGCGTCGACGCCATCGAGACGGTGCAGGCGTTCGGCCGTGAGCGCAGCGCCATCAACCGTTTTGGCGCAGCGGTGGAGGATGCGTTTGCGGCATCCTTGACCCGTATGGCGGCGCGGGCCTGGATGACGGCCCTGATTATCGTCGTCATGTTTGGCGGCGTGACCCTGGTGCTGTGGCTGGGCGCGCAGGATGTGGTCGCAGGCACGATGTCGCCGGGCGCCTTGCTGCAGTTCGTGCTGCTGTCGGTGTTCGCTGCGGGCGCCGTGGGCGCGCTGGGCGAAAGCTGGGGCGACGTACAAAAGGCGGCGGGCGCCATGGAGCGGATCGAAGAACTGATGCGCGCCGTGCCGGGCATCGCGCCACCCGCCCACGCCACCGCCCTGCCTCAGCCGCCGCGCGGCGAGGTGTCGATGTCGGCGGTCGGCTTCTCCTATCCGGGGCGTCCTGATCTGCCTGCGCTGAAGGGCTTCAGCCTGACCGTGCGGCCGGGTGAGACGGTGGCTCTGGTCGGGCCGTCGGGGGCTGGCAAGTCGACGGTCTTCCGCCTGCTGCTGCGTTTTTATGATCCGCAGACGGGTCTGGTGTCGGTGGACGGCGTGGACGTGCGAGAGGCTGATCCGGTCGCCGTGCGCAATCGTTTCGCCTGGGTGTCGCAGGAAACGCCGCTGTTCTCGGGCTCAGCGCTCGAGAATATCCAGTTCGGTCGCGAAGAGACGACGCTGGACGAGGCCCGGATCGTCGCCGAGAAGGCCCAGGCGCTGGGCTTCATCGAGGCCCTGCCGGAAGGTTTCGACACGCCTCTGGGCGAACGCGGCAAGAGTCTGTCTGGCGGTCAGCGCCAGCGTTTGGCCATCGCCCGCGCTCTGGTCCGCGATGCGCCGATCCTGCTGCTGGACGAAGCCACCAGCGCGCTGGACGCCGAGAGCGAACGTCTGGTGCAGGTCGCGCTGGATCAGGCGATGGAGGAGCGCACCACCCTGGTCATCGCCCACCGTCTGGCCACCGTTCTGCGCGCCGACCGCATCGTGGTGATGGATGATGGCCGCGTGGTCGAGGAGGGCACGCACGAGCAACTGGTGGCGCAGGGCGGCCTCTACGCCCGTCTGGCTGAGTTGCAGTTTCGGGCGACGTAAGGGGCTAGGACCAATCGACATTCAGTCGGTAGAAATCCTAGATCGTCATTCCGGGGCTGAGCGAAGCGATGAACCCGGAACCCAGGACTACAGCCACATCGCTGGATGCATTCGACGTCGGATGCGAGCCTCCTGGGTTCCGGGTTCGTCCTGCGGACGCCCCGGAATGACGGTGTCGATTAAACCTAGCGCAGCCCCTCGCGCGCCAGTGCAGGAAAGTCGCTGAAGATGGCGTCCACGCCCGTCTCTGACAGGGCGTGGACATAGCCCGCCATGTCGCCGTGGGCGCCGGGCAGGGCGCCCGAGCGGTATTCCAGCGGAAGGAAGAAGTTTTCCGCCCTCAGGGTCCAGACCACGACCTTCAGGCCTTCGGCATGGGCGTCGGTGACCAAGGGTGAGGGCGCGATCGAACGGCCCTGTGTATCGCGTGGGATCACCAGCGTCACGTCCGGCGCGACCCAGGCGGCATAGGCGGCGACGGCCTTCAGGCCTTCAGGCGTGATCATCTGGGCATAGGTCAGGTCAGGGCGATCCTCGGGCGCGCCGCCTGCGCCGATCAGTTGCGCCAGCGGGGCCTTGATGCGGCGGGACAGCCGCTCCAGCGGTCCGACCTCGAAACACTGGATGATGATCGGAGCATCTGCGCCCGTCAGGTTCAGCCGCTCCAGTTCGGCGACGAAGGCGTCCTCCATCGGCAGGCCGATTCCGGCGAAATAGGTCGGGTGTTTCAGCTCAGGCGCGACGGCGATGGTGCGGCCTGTGCGAGCGGACGCGGCGCGCGCGATTTCGACCACCTCGTCGAAGGTCAGGATCGGGTCGCGCCCGTCATAAGCGACATTGCCGGTGCGGACCTGCGGCAGACGTTCGCGGGCGCGCAGGGTCTTCAACTCGGCCAGGGTGAAGTCTTCGGTGAACCAACCGGTGGTCACAACGCCGTCGATGGTTTTGGTTGTCTTGCGGTCGGCGTATTCGGGACGGCTGGCGATATCGGTGGTGCCGCCGATCTCGTTTTCATGCCGGTCGATGAAGACGCCGTCCTTGGACATGACCAGATCGGGCTCGATCACGTCCGCGCCCTGTTCGATGGCCAGCTCATAGGCGGAACGGGTGTGTTCGGGCCGTTCGCCCGATGCGCCGCGGTGGGCGATGATCAGGGGCTGGGCCACGGCAGGGGCTCCTGTGTACAGGATCAGGGCGGTCAGGATGGCGCGGATCATGGCCTTTGGATAGGGCCGGGACGCGACGCAGGCATGACAGCGCCGGATGCTCTCCCTCCCCGTCGGGGAGGGAGAGGCTTTGAGCTTACGCGCCCTGCAGAACCTTGCGCAGTTGCGGGTGCAGTTCGGGGTTGGACGCCAGGATGGTCGAGCCAGTCTTGGGATCGCCGTCGTTGTCGATGGTGGTCACGCGGCCGCCAGCCTCGGTGACGAACAGGATGCCTGCCGCCACGTCCCAAGGCTTCAGGTTGCGCTCATAATAGGCGTCATAGCGGCCTGCGGCGACCCAGGCGAAGTCCAGGGCGGCGGAGCCAAGGCGACGGATGCCGGCAACGCGCTGACCCACGGCGTGAATGTCCTTGATGGCCTGGGCGTGTCCCGACTTGCCGATGAAGGGCAGGCCGGTGGCGATCAGGCTTTCGGACAGGTCGCGACGACCGGCGACACGAATGCGCTGGTCATTCAGATAGCAGCCCTTGCCTTTTTCGGCCCAGAACAGTTCGTTCATGACGGGGTTGTAGGTGACGCCCGCGACGATCTCGCTGGAGCCGTCAGGCGCACGGCGCTCCAGGCCCACCGTGATGGCGAAATGGGGCATGGCGTGCATGAAGTTGGTGGTGCCGTCGATCGGATCGACGATCCAGGTGTGCGATTTGTCGGTGCCTTCGACCATGCCGCGTTCCTCGCCCAGGAAGCCATAGCCGGGGCGGGCCTTCATCAGCAGTTCGAACAGGGTGTCTTCGGCGCGCAGGTCGGCAGCGGTGACGAAATCACCGGGGCCCTTGCGGGAAACCTGAAGCTGGGAGACTTCGCCGAAGTCGCGCATCATCGGACGGGCGGTCTTGCGGACCGCATCGGTCATGACTTGAAGAAGGGCGGAGGCGAGAGCCATGGGGGGAATCTCCTGGTCCGCATGTCCTGACAAGGCCCATTCTTATTGAGATGGGGGCCCGGGCATGCGGAGAAGTTCAAGAAAGGAAACGGCCCCCGAAGGGGCCGTCGGTACGCTTAGTCTGCGCGGCGGACGTATTCGCCGGTCGCCGTGTCGACGACGATCTTTTCGCCCGCTGACATATAGGGCGGGATCATGATGCGCACGCCGTTGGAGGCGGTTGCAGGCTTGTAGGAAGAAGAAGCGGTCTGGCCCTTAACGGTCGGCTCAGTTTCGGCGACTTCCAGAACCACGTGGTCGGGCAGCTCCAGGCCGATCGGACGCTCTTCGTGCGACTCGATGATGACCTTCATGCCTTCCTGCAGGTAGGGGATGCGGTCTTCGCCGACCCAGCCCTTTTGCAGTTCGATCTGTTCGTAGGTGGCGTCGTCCATGAAGACCAGGCTGTCGCCGTTGTCGAACAGGTAGGAGTAGTCGCGCTGCTCGAGCGTGACACGCTCGACCTTGTCTTCCGAACGGAAGCGTTCGTTCAGCTTGTTGCCGGTTTCGAGGTTCTTGGCCTCGACGTTGGCGAAGGCGCCGCCCTTGCCGGGCTTGACGTGGCTGGCCTTGGTGACGACCCACAGGCCGCCATTGTGCTGCAGGACCATGCCGGGCTTGATGGTGTTACCGTTGATCTTCATGGGGTCACATCGGAATTGGGGTTGCGCTCACGCAGCCGATCCGGAGCGTGGCGAAGGGCGCGACCCGTAAAGGAAGCCCCGCAAAAGCACAATACAGGCGCTTAATGCAGTGTGCGGAACCGGTCGCCGACCTGATCGGCCTTGCGGTGCAGATAGCGGCGGACATTGCGAGCCGCGCGCCTGGGCGAGGGCAGGGGGACGGGGGCGTCGTTCAGCTTGCGCGCCTCATAGGCGAAGGCGGCGGCCAGACCCGCCGAGGACATGGCCGCCAGCACCTGTTTCCACATGGAGGCGGGACGCAGGCCCAGCCAGACGGCGTTGACGGTCTGGGCGGCGGCCCACAGACCCAAGGCGGCGGTGCGTTCGCGCGCAGGCGGGGCGTTCCAGACGCGGACCGCCGAAAGCGTTGTTGCGGAAAACACGGCAGGCAGGATCAGGCTGAAAGCCCCCTGCGGCTGTTCGGCGATGGCTTGGGCGCCGCCGCGACGGCGTTTGGCGGTTCTGGACTTCAGCGCGCTGGAGGCGATGCCGCTGGCCAGAAGGGCGAAGCCCGCCGTGATGATGACGCCCGCGACGACGTGGCTGGCGCTGCGGCCTTCGCTGTTCAGAAAGTCCGTCGCCGCATCGCGCACGTCGTCGATGGCTTCGTCAATGTCGGTCATGGTCCGCTCCAGCTTGGCCCCAGGAATGTCCTGTAAAAGCAAATGGCCGGAGCGGATCAGGGTTCCCTCAGTTGCCGGTTGCGGCGCCGTCGGTGACGATTTCCTTCATGGCGGACTGCAGATAGTTCTGCGCGCCCATCAGTTCGATCAGCTTGTGCTGGTTTTCGAGGAAGTCGATGTGCTCCTCGGTGTCGGACAGGATCTTCATCAGCAGATCACGGCTGACATAGTCGCGGGTTTCTTCGCACTGGGTCACGGCGGCGGCGGTCGTGGCGCGGCTGTCGATTTCCAGCTGCAGGTCGGCGCCCAGGCATTCGATGGGGTCTTCACCGACCTTCAGCTTGTGCAGGTCCTGCAGGTTGGGCAGGCCGTCCAGGAAGAGGATGCGTTTGATCAGCATGTCGGCGTGCTTCATCTCGCCGATCGATTCTTCGTAGATCACGTTGCCAAGGTGCGACAGGCCCCAGCTTTCGAACATGCGTGCATGCAGGAAGTACTGGTTCACAGCCGTCAGTTCATTGGTCAGCACTGCGTTCAGCGTGCGGATGATTGCGGGGTCGCCCTTCATGGCCATGGTCCTTGGTCTCGCCACGGCGCGTTCGCCGTTTGTTGAGCGACGCAATACCACAGTAAAACCCGCATTGTTTATTTGCGAGTTTTTATCAGTACATTGATAGTGCGAGTGATTTTCGCCCGCGATACGCGGCGGCGACTACTCGGCTGCGAGTGCGAATGCTTCGCGGCTGTCCTGGATCATCTGGCGCATTTCACAGACGCACTTGGCGCACTGGGCCTGGCATTGGTGACTGGCGAAAATATCGCGCGGACGGCAGGCGCCAGCCTCGATCGACTGGGCGACATCACGCTTGCGAAGGCCATTGCAGTTGCAGACGTACACGAAGTTCTACGCGATCCACTGACTGAGAATGGTTCGCTATAGCATCCCTTAAGGCGATTGCAAGTCGTTCTCAGGCCTGGGCCGTTGACGGATCGTCGCGGGAGAGGGAAGGACGGGCATGGCCAGAACTCCAACCGCCCCCGAACGTCCGCCCTGCCGACTGTATCTGATCACGCCGCCGTCCATTCCCGATCTGGACGCCTTCGCTGCGACGCTGGACGAGGCCTTGGCCGCGGGTGACGTGGCGGCGCTGCAGATCAGGTTGAAACCTGCCGATGATGCGACGATCCGGGGGGCGGTCGAGGTGCTGGCCCCCATCGCGCGTCGTCATGAGGTGGCGGTCCTGCTGAATGACCGGCCAGATCTGGCCAAGGCGACGGGCTGTGACGGGGTTCACATCGGGCAGGAAGACGGATCGCTGGCCGAGGCGCGGCGCATTATGGGGCCGGACGCCATGATCGGCGTCACCTGCCATGACGACCGCGACCTGGCTTGGGACGCGGCGGAAGGTGGCGCGGACTATGTGGCCTTCGGCGCCTTTTACCCGACCGACACCAAGGAGACGGTGCACCGTCCGCCGCTGGAGCTTCTGACCGTGTGGCAGGAGACGGTCGAGGTGCCTTGCGTCGCCATTGGCGGCATCACCATCGACAATGCGGCCGAGGTCGCCAGGGCCGGAGCGGACTTCATCGCCGTCAGTGCGGGCGTCTGGAAGCATCCCAAGGGCGCAGCCTTTGCGGTTGCAGGTTTCAACCTAATGGTGAATTCTTAGTTTCAGGGGATATTAGGAACCTCTCGTATAGTCTCGGTCGTCAGTTCCAGTCCGAGATTATCGCCATGAGCCGTGCGCTCGACATCGAAACGCGGGCCGTGCGCAAGGCTGATGCGCAGGCACAGGCGCGTCGGGCCGTCAGGGACGATGGCCGCGAAGCCGTTCGCACCTTCGAACATCCGCTGACACTGATCGCGACAGGCCTGATTGTGGCCGCCCTGATCGTCGTCTCGATCATGTTCACGCGTTCGTCCGGTCTTGTCGCAGGCCTGTGGGGCGGAGGCGGCGTCGCCATCGCCATCTGGCTGAGAAACAGCAGCAGCCGCAAGGAAGACGCCGCCTTCATCGCTGTGCTGACGATCAGCATGTTGATCGGCGAGATCCTGGCCGGAAACGCGCCTGGCTACGCCCTGCTGTTCGCCTTCGCCAACATTCTGGAAATCACTGTCGCCGTCATGCTGGCGCGCCGTATCGCGCCGGGCCAGAACATGTCGAGCGCCACCATGTCCGGGCGCTTCGTGTTTGCCGCGGCCCTGATTGCGCCGATTCCTGCAGGCGTTCTGATATCCTGCGTCCTGAGCCTGAGCGGGCAGGGTGGTTTTCTGGCCAACTTCCAGACCTGGTGGTTCGGTCATGCGATGGGGATCGCCATTCTGGGCTGTCTGGGTCTGGCGGTGACGCACGCCAGCCTGAAGCGGCTGATGCGGCCTGTGCGCCTGATCGAGTTCTGCGCGCTGATGATGGCCATCGGCGTGGTTTACACCGCCATCTATGATGGACGCCTGACGTTCGGCTTCGTCCTGCTGCCGCTGTTGATGCTGGCTTCGGCGCGTCTGGGCGTGATCGGCGCGGCGACGAGCCTGTTGATCGTCGCTGTCCTGGCGGTTGGTTCGGCGATGAACGGCATGGGCCCCTATCTGCGCGATGAGTCGGTCGCGGAGCAGGTCATGGCGGCGCAGTTGCTGGTGCTGATCGGCTATGTGCCCATGATCCTGCTGGCGTCCCTGCTTGAAGACCGTAATCGGCTGGCGGCGCGCGCAAAGGCCGGGCAGGTGCGAGCCGAGCGGGCATCCGAAGCCAAATCGCGCCTGCTGGCCAATGTCGCCCATGAGATCAAGAGCCCCGTCGCCGGCATCATCGGCATAGGCGATCTGTGGAAGAACGGCCAACTCGGCGCGGTCACGCCGCAACAGGCCGAGATGGCGGACATGCTGGTGCGCACGGCCCGCGAGGTCGAGGCCCTGGCCCATGACCTGCTTGACGTGGCCCGCGCCGAGGCCGGGGCGATCAAGGTGGATGTGCGGCCTACGGATGTGGCGGGCCTGCTGGAGGACACGCGCCGCGCCGCCCTGCTGCGACCCGAGGCGCAGGACCTGACCATCGATGTCGAGGCTGATGCAGAGGGGCTGACAGTTCTGGCGGATTCCCAGCGCCTGGCTCAGGTGATCGGCAATCTGACCTCCAATGCCCTGAAATACGGCGCATCCGGCGGACGGGTCATTCTGCGGGCCGCCCGTTCCGGGGACTGTGTGCGGATTGAGGTCGTCGACTTCGGACCGGGTCTGAGCGCCGAGAAGCAGGCCCAGCTGTTCGAGCCGTTCAACCGTCTGGGGCTGGAACGCTCCAGCATCGAGGGGCATGGTGTGGGATTGGCCCTGGCCAAGCGTCTGGTCGAGTTGCAGCAGGGCACAATCGGCGTCGTGTCCGAACCGGGCAAGGGCGCCGCCTTCTGGGTGCAGATGCCCAAGGCCTGATCCGGTCTTGCCGTCCGCGCGAGTGCGCGTAATGGTCAGCACATGTCGATGATCGCACTCGCCGCCGCCGTCCTGTTGTCCGGGCAGACGACCCCGCCCGCCCAGCGCCCGGGATCGGACCTGACGCGCGATCTGAACAGTTTGCCGCCTTCCGCTGCGGCTGCGCCTGTACCGGTCGTGACGCCTGCGGCGGTTCCTCCCGCAACGCCCGCGCCCGCAAGGGCCACCCCGTCTGCGTCCACGCCAGCGCCTGCGCCTCGCCCCGCAGCGCCCGCTGCCCAGGCTGCGCCGCGACCGGCTGTTTCGGCGCCTGCTTCAGCGCCGACGTCTTCGCTGACCCATGATCTGAACAGCATGCCGCCGTCCGCCGCCGCGCGTCCTGCTGCGCCAACACCTGCTCCGGCGCAGACGCCATCATCACCTTCAACGCCTGCCGCGGCGCCCGCCGCAACACCGCGTCCTGCGGCGCCACGTCCCGCAACGCCAGCACCTGTCGCAACTCCAACGCCTGCGCCGGTTCGCCCGGCCGCAGCGCCGTCAGTCCCCGCTGTGGCGCCCGCACGGCCCGTAACGCCCGCGGCTGTCGCCGTTCCTGCGCCGACGCCAGCACCCACGCCCGCTCCTGCAACCCGCACTTTGACGTCGGCGGAAATCGCGGCCCTGCCGTTCGCGGTTGATCTGCCCAGCGGTCTGGGAATCGTACGTGCGCCTGCCGGAACGGACGGCGCCGTCTATTCCGTGCGTCGCGGGGCAGAGACGCTGTTGATGATCTATGCTGGACCGTCGTCCCAGTTCCCGATCTATGACGGTGAACAGGTCAACGCCTCGGGCCGAGCTTCGATCGTGGTGACAGAGGGCGGCCGTCGTCTGGCGCTGGAGCATCTGTTCCAGCGTGCGACCGCCCCGCGTGAAATCCACATCTGGGTCGCCAGCGTCGAAGGCGCGGACCGGGTGCTGGCCGAACGGATCGGCCAGTCGGTGGACCCCCGCTAAGGTTTAGTTCTCGGACCAGACGGCCAGTTCGGTGCCTGTCGGATCGGCGAAGTGGAAGCGGCGGCCGCCTGGGAAGCTGTAGATCGGCTTCAGCACCTTTCCGCCCGCCGCCTCGACCTTGGCCTGCATGGCCTCAAGATCGTGGGCGTAGAGGACGGGCAGGGGTGTTCTGGTGCGTTCGGCGTCAGCGTCGAAACCACCGTCCAGCCCCTGTTCAAAGGCCGCATAGGTCGGGCCGTAGTCGACGAAGGTCCAGCCGAACGTCTTGGCGTAGAATTCCTTGGTCTGGCCCACGTCGGTCGCGGGCAGTTCGAGATAGTCCAGTTTGCCGTCTTCACGCACGGTTGATCTCCTGAGTTTACGCCACCGACCATCCCCCTCTTGCACGCAGCCGAAACATGCGCAAACCTGCAAACGGTTCGCAGTTGCAGGAGTCGATCCATGATCGTGATGACGACAGGACTGACGGGCCTGATGGCCCTGATGCGGCAGGATGAACGTCCTGTGGAAAGTCGCGCGGCGCCGGAAGCCTATCGCCCGTCCAGCCTGCGGCCCAGCACGACGACGTCCTGTCGCTCCAGGCCCAGCCGCTCGTAAAAGCCCAGAGCCGCCTTATTGTCGGCGCGCACCATCAGCTGAAGTTTCGGCGCGCCCTGCGCCTTCAGCCAGTCTTCTGCCGCATCCATCAGCAGGCGACCCAGACCGGCGCCGCGATGCGCCGGATCGACCGCCAGATAATAGGCCCAACCCCGGTGGCCTTCGAACCCGGTCATGACTGAGCCGATGATCCGGCCATCTTGGGTCGCCACCAGAACCGTGGAGGTCGCTGTATGGCGCGCCAGCTTCAGGTCCTGCGCCGGATCGTTCCATGGGCGCGTCAGGCCGCAGGCGGACCACAGGGCGATGACGGCGGCTTCGTCGCCATCGGCGATGGGGCGGATCAGGCTCATCCGACTTGGGCGCGGTGCCTCAGGAAGGCGTCGGCCAGTACGCATGCAGCCATGGCCTCGACCACAGGAACGGCGCGCAGGGCGACGCAGGGGTCGTGACGGCCCTTGGTGCGCAGATCGGTTTCCTCGCCGTCGCGGGTGATGGTCTGGCGCGTGGTCAGGATGGAGGAGGTCGGCTTGAACGCCACCCGCGCCGCGACCGGCTGGCCCGTCGAAATGCCGCCCAGAACGCCGCCCGCCTTGTTGGACAGGAAGACCGGCTGTTTGTTCAGGTCCAGACGCATTTCGTCGGCGTTTGCTTCGCCCGACAGTTCGGCGGCGCCGAAGCCCGCGCCGATCTCGACGCCCTTGGCTGCGTTGATGGACATCAGGGCGGCGGCCAACTCCGAATCCAGCTTGCCGTACAGGGGCGCGCCCCAGCCTGCGGGAACGCCCGTGACCTCAAGCGCGACGACGGCGCCGATGGACGACCCGGCCTTGCGGATGCGGTCCAGATAATCCTCCCATGTCGGCACGACGTCGGCGGAAGCGGCGAACAGCGGATTATTATGAACGGCGTCGAAGTCGATCTGGTCGGCCTCGATACGATGCGGGCCGATCTGGACCACGCCTGCGCGAATCTTGATGCTGTCGCCCAGCAGCTTGCGCGCCACCGCACCGGCCGCCACGCGGCTGGCCGTCTCACGCGCAGAGGAACGCCCGCCGCCGCGATAGTCGCGCACGCCGTATTTGGTCTGATAGGCATAGTCGGCGTGACCGGGGCGATAGGCGCGGGCGATCTCGCCATAGTCCTTGGATCGCTGGTCCTCGTTCTGGATCATGATCGAGATGGGCGTGCCGGTGGTCACCGGGCCGTCGCCGTCGTCGAACACGCCGGACAGGATGCGGGCCGTGTCGCTTTCTTGACGCTGTGTCACGAAGCGCGAGCCGCCGGGCTTGCGCTGGTCCAGCCAGGGCTGAAGATCGGCTTCCGTCAGGGGGATCAGCGGCGGGCAGCCGTCAACGACGCAGCCGATGGCCGGGCCGTGGCTCTCGCCCCAGGTGGTCACGCGAAACAGATGGCCGAAGGTATTGTGCGACATGACGCCGACTTAGAGCATGATCGTTTCAGACGGAACCGCTGATGGCGCTTCGACAGGTGTGAAACGTGCTGAACTGCGCCTCAGGCGGCCAGTCTTTGCGGCGTCCAGACGCGGTTGAAGCGCTGCAGCAGGTCTTCCGCCGCCGAAGGTGCGTCTTCACATGGCGTCAGGGTGACGAACAGATGCCCCGCCGACCTGCCGCCGCGTGCGGGCAGGCCGAGGCCGCGCAGACGCAGGCGCACGGGTTCCGGCGCATCGGGCATGATCCAGGCGGACCGGACGCCCATATGGGTCTCGATCTCGACGCGCCCGCCTTCGCTCAAGGTGCGGGGGCTGGTGGATGCGGTCATGAACAGGTCGTCGCCCAGCACCGACAGGCCGCCTGCAGGCCGGATCAGCACGGGCAGATACAGGTCCGCCCCATCCTCACCGCCGCCGCGCAGACGCAGGTGTTCGCCGGTGCGCAATCCGGCCGGGGCCTTCACCCGCATGGTGCGCGCGCCCAGCCGCAGGTCGATCTGCGCGCCATTGACCGCCTGCATCGGCGTGATGACCAGAACAGGAGCGGGCGCAGGCTTTTCCTTTGGCGCTTCAAGAGCGGGCAGGGCGCCGCCGCTGGCCTGGATCAGGCGATAGGCGGCGATCACACGCCGGAAACGCTCATCGTCGCCGCCCGGTTGGTCCGGTCGAGCCGACTTCACGGCGGCGCGAAAAGCGGTGCTCAGGGAGGCGGCGTCCACGGCGCCGTGCAGGCCCAGGATCGACAGGGCCTCGCGGACGGAAACAGCATCGGAACGGGAACGGATGGCGCTCATGCCCCTACCGTTCGCTCTTCATGGTCAAGAGCGGGTTAACTGTGATTCGTTTTTTGCGGGATGTGACTTGATCTCGATCATTTGCAGCGGCGCTTGCGGGGCGTAATCAGGCGGCATGACTGCTCCTGTGATCCCGCCCAGCCCGTCGCGTGAGGAATATGCCCGCGACTATGCCGCAGCCCTGGCCGCCAATGGCGACGAGAGCATTTTCGCCCGATCCGAGCCGATCGGCCTGTTCATCGACTGGCTGGCCGACGCAGGCGCGCATGAGGTCAATGATTCCAACGCCATGACCCTGTCGACCGTGGATGCGGACGGATTGCCGGACGCGCGGATTGTACTGCTGAAGGACGTGGATCAGCGGGGCTTCACCTTCTATTCCAACCGCGAGAGCGCCAAGGGGCTGGAGCTTGCCGCCCGCCCGGTCGCGGCGCTGACCTTCCACTGGAAGTCGCTGCGCCGTCAGGTGCGGGTGCGGGGCGTGGTCGAGCCGGTGACGGTGGAAGAGGCGGACGCCTATTTCGCCAGCCGCGCCCGCGAAAGCCGCATCGGGGCCTGGGCCTCGGACCAGTCGCGGGTTCTGGATGCGCGCGAAACGCTGGAGTCCGCAGTGGCGCGTGAGACGGCGCGTTTCGACGGACTTGAGGTTGAGCGGCCTGAACGCTGGACCGGCTGGCGGGTCGTGCCGCAATCGGTCGAGTTCTGGCGCGATCGCCCGTTCCGCCTGCACGACCGGCTGCGGTTCGTGCGGACAGGGGATGGTTGGGCGTCGGAGCGCCTGTGGCCCTAGGCCAAATCGACAGTCAGCAAAAAGTCGTCATTCCGGGGCCAAGCGCAGCGAGGAACCCGGAATGACGACTTGAGGCATCTGTCTGATGAATGTCGCGTTCAGCGTCCCAAAAACGGCTGCAACAACGGATGCGCCAGCACCGGCGCGGCCAGACGCACCACGGCCTGCGGGTCTTCCAGACGCACAGCCGCCGTCGCATCGGCGACGATGAAGTCGGCATGGACGCGTGACGGCTCGGTCAGACGCTCATGGCCGGGGCGCACGGTCGCCAGATACTGCGACACGATGGAATCGGCGGAGCGTCCGCGCTCGGCCTGATCGCGCAGCAGACGGCGGATGAAGCGGATGTCGGCAGGGGTGTCGACAAAGACGCGGATGTCGAACAACTGGGTCAGTTCGGGCGTACACAGCAGGTGGATGCCCTCGACCACCACCACTTCTGCGGCAGGGATCAGTTCGCCTTCAGGTTCGCGCCCGTGGTGGATGAAGGAATAGACAGGGGCGGTGACCTCGTGGCCGTCCTTCAGCGTCTTCAGGTCTGCGATCATCAGTTCGTGGTCGCGGGCGGTCACGTCGTCGAAGTCGAAGGTGTCGGCGTCGAAATCCGGCACCGAGGCGGCGTCGCGGTAATAGGAGTCCTCGCGCACCAGAACCGCAGTCCCCTGCGGCAGGGCCGAGACCAGGGCCTCAGCCAGGGTGGACTTGCCGGAGCCGGAGCCCCCCGTAATCGCGATCAGTATAGCCATGCGCGGCTTCTAGAGCGCGTCGCCGTTTTGCGCCACTGGAGACGATCCGCCGCGCCGAAGCTTACCTTTGGTCACGTTGCTTAACATTGATAACGAATATAGCGTCTTGCCAAGCGCCGCATGTAGAGCAGGCGCATCCAAGGGACAGGAACGATACGATGCTGGGCTTGATGCAGGACTGGCCGCTGACGGTCGACAAGATCATTGACCACGCCAAGAATTGGCATGGCGACCGCGAGGTGGTGACCCGTTCGGTCGAAGGGCCGATCACCCGCACGACCTATGGCCAGATTCACGACCGCGCCAAGCGCGTCTCCAACGCCCTGAAGGACTGGGGCATCAAGCCGGGCGACCGCGTCGCCACCCTGGCCTGGAACAACGACCGTCATATCGAGACTTGGTACGGCGTTATGGGCATCGGTGCGGTGTGCCACACCCTGAACCCGCGCCTGTTCCCCGAGCAGTTGGTCTACATCATCAATCACGCCGAAGACCGCATCATCTTCGTCGACCTGACGTTCGTGCCGCTGCTGGAAGCCATCCTGCCGCATATTCCCAAGGTCGAGCGCATCATCGTCATGACCGACGACGATCATATGCCCCAGACCAAGCTGCCCAAGGCCGAGGCCTATGAGCGGGTGCTGGCGGGGCAGTCGGCGGATGTCGTCTGGGGTGATTTCGAGGAAAGCACAGCCTGCGGCCTCTGCTACACCTCGGGCACGACGGGTAATCCCAAGGGAGTGCTGTATTCGCACCGCTCCAACTTCCTGCACACCTTCATGGCCATGCAGTCGACGGTGGTCGGGGCCAAGACGACCGAGGTGATCCTGCCGGTCGTGCCGATGTTCCACGCCAACGCATGGGGCATCGCCTTTGTCGGCCCGGCGTCGGGCGCCAAACTGGTCATGCCGGGGCCGAAGATGGACGGCGCCTCCATCTACGAACTGCTTGAGACGGAAAAGGTCACCTTCTCCGCCGCCGTGCCGACTGTCTGGCAGGGGCTGCTGGCCCATATGCGCGAGCACAAGCTGAAACTCTCGACCGTTAACCGCGTGCTGATCGGCGGCGCCGCCGTGCCGGAAAGCCTGATCCGCGCCTTCAACGACGAGTTCGGCATCGAGGTTCTGCAGGGCTGGGGCATGACCGAGACCTCGCCTATCGGCACACTGTCCAACATGACGCCGGAGACGGCGAGCATGCCCTATGACGAGCAGATCAAGTACCGCGTCAAACAGGGTACGCCGCCGCTGGGTGTCGAACTGGAGCTGAAGAACGACGCCGGCCAGATCCTGCCGCATGACGGGCGCACCTATGGGCACCTGCTGGTCAAGGGGCCGACCGTGGCGCGCGCCTATTTCCGTCAGGACGATTCCATTCTGGACCATGACGGCTTCTTCGACACCGGCGATGTGGCTACGGTTGACGAACTGGGCTTCATGCAGATCACCGACCGGTCCAAGGACGTGATCAAGTCGGGCGGCGAATGGATCAGCTCCATCGAGATCGAGAACATCGCCGTCGGCCATCCCAAGGTCGAACTGGCCGCCGTCATCGGCGCCGCCCACAAGAAGTGGGACGAACGCCCGGTCCTGCTGCTCAAGCTGAAAGAGGGCGAGACGCTGGACAAGCAGGAGCATCTCGACTTCCTGCAGGGCAAGATCGCCAAATGGTGGATGCCTGACGACGTGGTGGCGGTGGATGAAATTCCGCTGGGCGCCACGGGCAAGATCGACAAGAAGCTTCTGCGCGAGCGGATGAAGGACTACCGTCTGCCGGAAACCGAGCCCTCCGCCTGACCCCATAGGTCCAGATGCCGTCCAGAAAACCCGTTCCCGCCGTCCTGCCCTGGCTGGCTGCTCTTTCAGCTGCGCCGGGCGTTCTGATCGTGGCGGCGATCGCGGCGACGCGGTTCGGCGGTCTGGACCTGTCGGTCAGCTATGATCTGCTGACCTGGACGGTGGCGCGGGGGCTGGCCTGGATCAGCCTGGCCGGGGCCTTGGTCGCGGTGGTGCTGGCGCTGCGGGACATAAGGGGCAGGGGCGTTTACGCCGCCATCGCCCTGATCCTGTCGGGCGCGACGGTCGGCGGCTTCCTGTGGCAGCAGGAACAGTTGTCCAGGGACACGCCGCGCGATGTCTCGACCAATGTGGATGAACCGCCCGCCTTTGCACAACTGGCCGATCTGCACCGCCATTCGACCTTCACCGACCCCGCTTCTTGTCCAGCGGCGCGGTCGATCCCCAGTCAGGTTCTGGCCCAGCAGGCCAGCTCGGCCCTGGTCGATGCGGGCTTCCCCGTGACGCGCGCCACCACCTTCCAGGTCGAGGGCGTGCATGAGGGGGCCTGGTTCGGCTTTGCCTATGACGCCGTCATCCGCATTCGCCCGGGGCGTACTGACATACGTGTGGCGGCGCGCGATGGCCGCCCGGACGGCGGCGCCACCTGCCGCCTGACAGCCAAGATCGTCGAGGCTCTGGAGGTCGAGCTTCGCTAGATCAGGCGGAACTCGGCTGAGAGCGACGGTGTCGTGGACGCAGCGACTGCCCCGTCCTCAACCAGCTTGATCAGATGCGCCAGCACCGACAATGAGGCGGCGGGCCATAGTCGCTGATCCACCGCGGCATAGAGCGTGGGCACCATGTCGGCGATGGTGCGGTCGCCCGCCCTCAATCGCGCCAGAACCTGAGCTTCGCGATCCAGGCGATGTGCGCGATAGGCCTCCAGAAAAGGGCGGACCTCTGTGATCGGCGGCCCATGCGTCGGCCAGAGGGTTGTAAACTCGCGCGCAATCACGGCGTCCAGACTGTTCAGATAGTCGCGCATGTTCCCATCCGGCGGTGCGACCACGGTGGTTGACCAGCCCATGACATGATCACCGCTGAACAGGGCGTTCTCCTCATGCAGGGCGAAGGCCATGTGGTTCGACGCGTGGCCGGGCGTGAACAGCGCCTCAATCGTCCAGCCGTCGCCTGGGATGATCTCGCCGCCGCTCAGGATGACATCAGGTGCGAAGTCGGCGTCATCATCCTCGTCCAGAGCGCCTGATGCATAGGTGTCGCGTGCGGGCGGCCGGGCCGCCAGAATCGTCGCCCCAGTCGCGGCGGCGAAGGGAAGCGCCAGCGGCGCGTGATCCCGATGGGTGTGGGTCACCAGAACATGGCTGACGCTGCGGCCCTCGACCGCCGTCAGCAGGGCCGCCAGATGGGCATTGTCCAACGGCCCCGGATCAATCACCGCCACCGTTGAGTCAGTATCGGGTCTGCCTACAATATAGGTCCCTGTGCCTGTGAAGGTGAACGGCCCCGGATTGTCCGCAATCACCCGCTGGATCAACGGCGAAACCTGATCGCGCCGTCCATAGGCAAAGTCGAACTGGCGCACATGGGGGATCACAGGCGTGCATCCGACTTGTGGCTCAGGCCTTGCGTTAAGGTCTCAGTAACCTGTTCCGGAGTGCTCATTTGGCCCGTTCGATCGCCTTTGCTGTCTCAAACCGGCTCCAACCTATCGCAGCCGCCATCCTGTGTCTCATGGCGGCGCAACTGATCACCGCCTCCTGCACGCCGGACCCAGAGCCTTATGCAGCCCGAGTTTCCGTGGCGCGGTCTATCGATTTTTGAGGTCTGCCGCCCGCAGGGCGATTCTAGTGTCGTGCATTGTCATATAGTTAAGCTGTGACAGTGTGTCGCAGTTGTGACAGGTGCGAACCATTTGTGCCGCAAACTGGCGTTCGCGCTGGACTTAGGCAGGTGGTTGGTATGCTCTGCTTGTAACCCTCCAGATGGTCTGGGAATCGGTGTGTATTCGGAAGGCTGAACTATCCTGTTTGGCTCCGATAATAGGAGGCATGGTCTTGAGCCGTATTAAATTCCGTCATGGATTGCTGGCGACCACGGTTATAAGTAGTGCAGTTTTTGCTCTTTCGGCAGGATCGTCTTATGCGCAATCTCAATCTGGAGCGTCCGATGTGGGCGAGATTGTTGTTACCGGCTCACGGATTGTTCGTCAGGACTATGTTGCGAACAGCCCTGTAGCGACTGTTACTGCTGAACAAATTCAGGCGCGCGGCGACGTCAACGTCGAACAGATATTGAACCAGTTGCCGCAAGTTGTTCCAGGCTTCTCTGCTAACTCTAACAACCCGGCCAATGGTTCAGCGACGGTGGATCTGCGGGGGCTTGGCCCGAGCCGCACCCTCGTTCTGGTGAATGGCCGCCGGTTCGTGCCGTTCGACAAGAGTAACGCGGTTGACCTGAACAGCATTCCCGCATCGTTGATTGACCGTGTCGAGGTCGTTACGGGCGGCGCATCGGCGACCTATGGTTCGGACGCACTGGCAGGCGTCGTCAACTTCATCTTCAAGCAGAATTTCGAAGGTCTGGCGATCAACAGCCAGTACGGCATCTCTGGCTATGGTGATGGGGAGCAGTTCGATCTGTCCGCCACCTTCGGCGCCAATGTTGCGGACGGACGCGGTAATGTGACCGGTTTCGTGGGCTACGCGGACCGCGACGGCTTCCTGCCCAATGGCGATCGTTCTTGGGCGCAGGTGGCGAACAATGGTGGGTCCGGCACGGGCATCTATGGCGGTCTCAACAATATCGTGACGAACCCATACACGGCGGCTGGTTGTCCGTCAGCCAGTGCATGCCGTCGCTCATTCCGTACGCCGGGCGTGCCAGGTGTGTTCAATAATGATCCGAGCCTGGGCCCCAGCAGTGATCGTTATGACTTCGCCCCCGTGAACCTGCTGCAGTCGCCTTCGAAGCGTTACAACTCGGCCCTGCTGGCGCATTATGATATTACGGATAATCTGACCGCATTCGCGGAGTTGTTCTACACGAAGACGCAGAACAATATTCAGCTGGCTCCGACGCCGGCGACGGGTATTGCGATCCCTGTCGGCAACTATTTCGTCCAAAACAGCCCGGCTCTGCTGGCCTATGCGAATACCCGTCCAAATCCGGCGGGGGCACTAAACTTTGATCGCCGTATGGCTGAGGTTGGCGCTCGCGTTGAAACGCATGATACGAACGTGCTGCAGTTCAACACCGGTCTGCGTGCCGATCTGGCGGGTGATTGGAAGGTCGAAGGTGTCTACGGCTATGGTCGTAGTGAGGTTCGGACTTCCATTCAGAATGACGTGTCGCGTTCTCGCCTGGCGGCAGCGGTTGCTGCTGGCGGTACGGCGACGACCTGCGCGCCTTCTGTCCTGCAGATCTTCCCCGGTTGCGTGCCGATCAATCTTTTCGGCGCCGGTACGATCACGCCCCAGGCGGCCAATTTTGTCCGTCTGAACTTCGCAGACACCAGCATTTTTGAGCGTCAAAACTTTACGCTCAATATCACCGGCACTGCGTTTGAGCTGCCTGCAGGTCCTCTAGCGGTCGCCTTCGGTGCTGAATATCGTGAGGACTCGCTTAGCTTCACGCCGGATGCCGCCAAGGCATCAGGCGATATCTTTGGCTTCAACGCCGAGCGTGCGGTTTCCGGCCGTACGACTTCGAAGGAGCTATACGCCGAAGCCGCGGTGCCGCTGGTCAAGGACGTTCCTTTCGTGAAGTCGCTTGAATTGGAACTCGGCGTGCGGATGTCGGACTATGATACGGTCGGCAAGTTGTATGCCTACAAGGCGGGTGGTTCCTGGGAGCCTGTTCAAAGCCTACGTTTGCGTGGTCTGTATCAGCGGGCGGTTCGGGCGCCGAACGTGTTCGAACTGTTCCAGGCGAACGACCAGGGCTTCCCGGCGGTTCTTGACCCCTGCTCGACGCGTAACCCCAGCACTGGCGCCGCGCGTACGCTCAGCGCATCTGTCCGGGCGTTCTGCACGGTTCAACTGGGGGCAGACCCGGTGACCAGTGGGTTCGTAGCTCTGAACTCGCAAACCGAATCCTTCTTCTACGGCAATCCGAACCTGAAGGAAGAAGAGTCCGATACGGTGACTCTGGGGGCCGTCTGGCAGCCAAGCTTCGTGCCAGGCCTCAGCATGTCGCTGGATTACTACGATATCAGTGTGGATGGTTACATCGGCACGATTGCAGGCGGCGTTTCGGGCATCGTTGCAAACTGTTTCGCGGCTGCGGACCTGAACTCTGCAGCCTGTAAGGACCCGGCTGTCGGTGCGCTGATCTATCGTGATGCGGCGGGCAACCTTAAGGCGCGTGCGCCTTTGGGCAATGTGTCTGAGTTGAAGACCAGCGGCATCGACTTCTCCACGCGTTACGGCTGGAATGTGCCGTGGGGTGGCGGCTTCTGGGGCGAGCGCCTGGATGTTGCGGTGAACCTTACCTACCTCGACAGCTACGAGCTGGATGGCATCGAGTATAGCGGCACAGCTGGCGCCTATAACATCAGCGCTAGCCTGCCCAAGTACAAGGCGAACCTGTCATTGGGTTACAACCTGGGTCCGGTTCGTGTGAACTACTCGGGTACCTACATCGACGCCATGGACAATCAGGGCAATATTCCTGATTTTGAAGATGGCGGATACGAAGGCACCAAGTCCTTCTGGTATCATGACGTCAGCGCTCGATACAGCTTCAACGATAATGTCGAAATCTTCGGCGGCATTCGCAATCTGGCGGATAAGAAGCCACCCGTGTTCGATAATGCCAATGATGGCAACACTGACCCGAATACGTTTGACGTGGTCGGACGGTACTTCTTTGTCGGCGCTCGTCTGAAATACTGATTTCAGGGACTTATGAAGTCAGGCGGCAGGGCGTGCCCTGCCGCCTTTTTCATGATCATTCGATGATTCGTGATCTATTCGCGACGCACCCGAAATGGCGGGTTGTCAGCGACTTTCATCATGTAGCTGCCAAGTGCGGCTCGCCGCACAGTGGCCGGATATTGGCGCCGCAATGAGAAGGTCGGTGTCGATGCGTCGATCTTGCGCCAGGCCGTGCCGTCATCAAGGGTGATGATCAGTTCGCCGCGTCCAATGTTGCGGATGCTGGCGGTCGTCGCAGATATTGACTGAATGTCCTCAGATCGCCCGTCGCCGTCGAACGGGTTGAGAATGGAGGCGTTGAAGCCAAACAGACGACGTTGATTCTGTTGCACCTCCGCTCGGCTGACAATGGTGACGTCGCCAGCCTGACTGAGCGATAATGTCGCAGCATCAAAACAACGTAACCGTTCTGCATCTTCGGACAGACTTCGGCATCGAGTGACGGCGTTTAGAAGATCTGCTCCAGATTGAGTGGGGGGTGTCTGAGCGTGCGCGGATTGCGGCGAAAATATTGCTACAATTGCGGCAATATGCAGAGCGATCTTGGCCTGTTCTGGTTTCAACTTGAGCATGAAATTCCTTGTTGGGTCTTGGCGCTTTGCGAAGAGAATTGTTGTCGGTTGTTATCGGTTGTTGTGGTCTGGAGATATTGTCTGTGTCGAGGGTGTGACGGCGTTGTGGCCTATTTGAGACATGCTGGCTCTGATTGTGTCGGAAATGGGTCGGGCCACTAGACTAGTCATTTCACTTCGTATCGTTTTGTCATGACCTGATCGCTGGATCAGGAATGGCATACCGTGGGGGAAGGCCGTCAAATGACGGTAGGCCTGCCATCGGGGGAGAACATAAATTGATCAAATCCAACTATCGCCGCGCTCTGCTGGCGACATCCATCATTGGTGGTGCGGCTATGGCGATGGCGGCGTCGCCGTCATTTGCGCAAACGGCTGATCAATCCACCGAGGTGGGTGATATCGTCGTGACCGGTTCGCGCATCGCGCGTCAGGACTATCGTTCAACCAGCCCGATCGTCACGGTCTCGGCTGAGAATTTCCAGGCGACCGGTTCGGTCACGATCGACACTCTGATCAATGATCTACCGCAGTTCACGCCGTCGATTTCCTCGACGTCCAACAACCCTTCTAACGGTGGTCAGGCTAACATCAACCTGCGTAACCTGGGCACCAACCGCACGCTGGTTCTGATGAACGGCCGTCGTGTTGTTCCGTCCAACTCTTCTGGCGCGGTTGACGTCAACCTGATCCCGACGGCCCTGATCAAGAACGTCGAAATCATTTCCGGCGGCGCATCGGCGGCTTACGGTTCTGACGCCCTGGCTGGCGTGGCCAACTTCATTCTGGATGAGAATTTCCAGGGTGTTCAGTTCGACGCGCAATATGGCGAAACGGATCGTAGCGACGGCAAGACCGAGAGCTTCTCGGTGACGGTCGGAGGCAACTTCGACAATGACAGGGGCAACCTGGTGCTGTCGCTGGCTCGTTCGACGCGTTCGGTGATCTATAACGCTGCTCGCGACTTCTCCGCGATTTCGGGTGCGTCCGGAGCGTCTCCGGTAGGATCGACTGTATTTGACTCTAACAACCTGCCCTTAGCGTCTGCAATCCACGCCTATTTTGGCAGCAATTCAGTCTCTAACACTGGTCAATTCGGTTTTAACAACGACGGGACCCTGTTCTCGTACGTTGGTAAGAACAATGTGAAGAACCCGCCTGGAGCTGGTATAGAGTATACGGCTCCTGGATCTGATTACACCTTCAACACCGGGCCTCTGAACTATCTTCAGCTTCCGCTAGAGCGTTACAGCGTCTATGGTGCTGGTCGATACAAGGTGAACGATAATGCTGAAGTTTACGCGAATGCGTTGTTCACTCAGTATACGGCGGACAGTGAACTTGCGGCCAGCCCCGCAGCATCGGGAACTGGCTTCCGTGTGCCTTCGACTAACCCGTTTATTCCAGCTGATCTCCGTGGACTCTTGTCTTCACGCATGTACTCGGATCCGCGCCCCAATGCGGATGGCACCTTCCCGAGCGCGCCGGCACGGACCGTCGATCTTTATCGCCTGATTACGCCACCGCAAGGACTTACCTCCGCTCAGCTGGCCGCCTACCGCGGGAACCGTGCGAACTATGAGGTCACACCTGGTGCACCTGCCCCTGGCGATGCCTCCTTCCTGTTGAACAAGCGCTTTACTTCGTTGGGTGGCCGTCACGCGACCGAAGATTACAATATCTACCAACTGACGACCGGTCTTCGCGGTCAGGTTCCTAACAGTTCATGGACGTATGACGTTTACGCGTCTTATGGTCGCGTTTCACAGATCACGTCGCAAACCGGCAACGTGTCTCGTTCGTCGGTTCAGCGCCTGCTCGATGCACCAGATGGCGGCAAGAGCCTCTGTGCTGGCGGCTTCAACCCGTTTGGTGATAACCCGCTTTCGGCTGAATGCATCAACTATATAGGTCGTTCGGCGCGTAACCAGAAGATCACTGAGCAACGCGTCATTGAAGCGACACTGCAGGGTAAGGCGTTCGACTTGCCGGCGGGTGAAGCGCGTGTAGCCGTTGGTGCGCAATATCGTCAGGACAACTACTCCTTTGGCGCTGACGCATCATTGGCGCAACAAAATGCGCTCGTTCCTCACCTCGGTGCTAATGGGCAGCCCGATGGCGGCAATGTCGGCGGCTCTGAAATCGCCGGATTCAACCCAACGCCGTCGCTGAAGGGGGCCACCAACTCCAAGGAGCTCTTCATCGAAGCGTTGGTTCCCCTGCTGACGAACCTGCCGTTCGTCGAGCAACTGGATCTGAACGTGGGTTATCGTTACGCCGATTACAACACGGCTGGCGGCACTCAGGCTTATCGTGCCGAGCTGGACTGGGCGATCGGCGGTGGCCTCCGTGCGCGTGGCGGTTACAGCCGCTCGGTCCGTGCGCCTTCGATTGGCGAACTGTTCGCGACTTCGGCGACGCAGTTCCCGCAAATCGGTGCTCCCAGCGCAACGGGCACCGAAGGCGATCCTTGCGACATCCGCAGCAGTTATCGCAAGGGCGCCAATGCGGCCAAGGTTGAGGCGCTCTGCTTGGCGCAGGGCATTGCACAAAGCGCAATCGCTAATTTCCAGTACGCAAACAACCAGGTTGAAAGCCGTACTGGCGGCAACCCGAATCTGAAGGAAGAAACTTCGGACAGCTGGTCTGGCGGTTTCGTCTATCAGTCGCGCTTTGCTTCGCCCTGGCTGTCGGGGCTGTCGGCTTCGATCGACTATTATTCGATCGAAATCACCGATGCGATCGGCAATATCGCAGCCACTGATGCTTTGCGTGGCTGTTTCAACGCTACCGGCGAAAATCCGACATTCGACATCGGTAACAGCTACTGCCAGTTGTTCCGTCGTGATCCGCTCTCGGGCGGCATTGTCGGCGCCATCGAAAACCAGGCGAACCTAGGCGCGATCAAAACCTCGGGTGTGGACCTGCAAGCCGACTGGATTGTCAACCTGAGCGATGTCACCTCGCACAACTGGGGACGTCTGAAGTTCAACACGGTCATCAGCTGGCTGGAGAACTATGAAGACAACGTCGTCGCGGGCGGCAAGTTCACCGACCGCACCGGCACGATCGCCAGCGCCTTCGGCAAGACCTTCCCTGAATGGAAGGCTCTGAGCTCGGTGACCTGGGCAAACGGTCCGTATTCGGTCGGCGCTCGCTGGCGTCGGGTGGGTGAGATCAATGTGATCAATACCAACATCATCCTGCCGTCGATCGACTACTTCGACCTGAATGCTTCGTGGTCCGTGAACGACACGGTGTCGCTGCGTGCAGGTGTGAACAACCTGACCGACGAGCAGCCTAACGTCTACTCTCCGGGCGTTCAGGCGAACACCGATCCGTCGACTTACGATGTGCTCGGTCGTCGTTACTACGTCGGTCTGACCGCCAAGTTCTAAGGCTGGTTCAAGACCTATAGACTGAGGCGGCGGAGCAACGCTCCGCCGCCTTTTTCGTGTTAGCGTCGCCGTATTAAAACCATTCCGGCGGGGGAGCGTTGATGCTCGCCGCTCTGATTGCGGCGCAATTTAAGGAAGATCATGCTGAAAGTTCTGGTTCCCGGTATCGCTGTGCTGTCGCTGTTGGCGGCGGGGTCTGCTGTTTCGCAGGATCAGGATGGTCCGATCGTCACCAACCGTTCGAACGAAAGCGCGGATGCGCTGAAGATGCGGGAGGCGATCGCCTATTCCAACACCTTGCCGCGCGGAGCGCCGACGCAGGATTATCCGCTGGTGGCCTGGTGCGATGCGCTGGTCACCGGCCACGCAGATTTGGGCGATACGCTGACCAACCGCTCGCCTGAGGATACGGAACTGGTGCGGCTGGGTCGTCTGGAGGCTCAGGACTTCCGTGGCGCGCTGGCGGCGGCTGAACCGCGTCAGACGGCGGCGGTCAAGGCGGCGGCGCAGCAGGCGGCGGCAGCGGCCAAGGCGCAGTGGGCGCCGTTGCTGGCCAGTCAGGACGAGGCGGCGCGCAGCCAGTCGTTCGGCCTGTTCTACGGTCTGCCGGGGCGTTGCGAACACGCGGCACGCCGCATCCGGAATAACATCACCACCCCGCCCGCGACGCCTGCGGACGTGGGTCTGGAAGAGCCTGCGGCCAACTGATCCGACCTGTAGTTACGCAACGGCGGTCTGGGCTCGCGCTCAGGCCGCCGTTTCGCGGGGTGCGGCGTAGGGGTCGTAGTTGAGGATGGGCGCCAGCCAGCGTTCGACCTCGGCGACCGTCATGTCCTTGCGGCGGGCGTAGTCCTCGACCTGATCGCGGTCGATCTTGCCGACGCCGAAATAGTGGCTGCCGGGGTGGCCGAAGTAGAGGCCCGAGACTGATGCGGGGGGCGTCATGGCGAAGCTTTCAGTCAGGGCCATGCCTGCGTTTTCGCCCGCGTTTAACAGTCGGAACAGGGTGGCCTTTTCCGTATGATCGGGCTGAGCCGGATAGCCGGGGGCGGGACGGATGCCCTGGTACTGTTCGGCGATCAAATCATCGACGCTGGTGGCCTCGTCCGCCTTGTAGCCCCACAACTGGGTGCGGACTTCCTTGTGCAGGCGTTCGGCGAAGGCTTCGGCCAGACGGTCGGCGAGGGCCGTGGCCATGATGGACGAATAGTCGTCGCCTGCGTCCTTGAACTTCTTGGCGATCTCCAGTTCGCCATGACCGGCGGTGACGGCGAAGGCGCCGATGTAGTCGTCGCCTTCTTCAGCGATGAAGTCCGAGAGGGCCAGGTTCGGCTTACCGTTCGACTTTTTGATCTGCTGGCGCAGGGTGTGGAAGCGGGCGATTTCTTCGGAGCGGGTTTCGTCGCTGAAGACAGCAATGTCGTCGCCGACCGCGCGGGCGGGCCAGAAGCCGACGACGCCTTTCGCCGTGAACCATTTCTCTTCGACGATGCGTTTCAGCATGGCCTGAGCGTCTGCGAACAGGTCACGTGCGGCCTCGCCGACGATCTCGTCCTCAAGGATCAGCGGATAGCGACCGATCAACTCCCAACTGGCGAAGAAAGGCGTCCAGTCGATGTGATCGGCCAGATCCTGCAGGTCCCAGGCATCGAACGATTTCACGCCGATAAAGGACGGGGCGCACGGCATGGGTTGGAACGGTTCGGTGCGGAAGCGGTTCTCGCGCGCCTGGGGCAGGGTGGCGCGGGCCTTAACCTCTTGCCCCCGTGCGTATTGCTCGCGGATGCGGATGTATTCGTCGCGGGTGGCGGCTTCGTTCCTGGTCTTTTCGGTCGGGGACAGCAGGCCCGCGACCACGCCTACGGCACGGCTGGCGTCGATGACATAGGTGGTCGAGCCGCGACGATAGGCCGGTTCGATCTTGACCGCCGTGTGGGTGCGGCTGGTCGTGGCGCCCCCGATCAGCAGGGGGATGTCGAAGCCGCGACGCTCCATCTCGGCGCCGACGAAGACCATCTCGTCCAGCGACGGAGTGATCAGGCCGGACAGGCCGATGATGTCGACCTTATGCTCGACGGCGGCGTCCAGAATCCGGTCGGCCGGGACCATGACGCCCAGGTCGATGACCTCGTAGTTGTTACATTGCAGCACGACGCCGACGATGTTCTTGCCGATGTCGTGGACGTCGCCCTTGACGGTGGCCATCAGGATGCGACCCGCCTGTTCACGCGGCTTGCCGGCCTTTTCTGCCTCCATGTAAGGCTCGAGCCAGGCGACGGCCTGTTTCATCACGCGGGCGGATTTCACCACCTGTGGCAGGAACATCTTGCCCGAGCCGAACAGGTCGCCGACCACGTTCATCCCGTCCATCAGCGGACCTTCGATGACGTGCAGGGGGCGTTCGACCGAGAGGCGGGCCTCTTCGGTGTCGGCGTCGATGAACTCGGTGATGCCGTTGACCAGGGCGTGGGCGATGCGCTGGCCCACGGTACCTTCGCGCCATTTCAGATCAACGACACGGGCCGCGCCCTTTTCGCCCTTATAGGTGGGCGCCATGTCCACCAGCCGCTCGGTGTTGGACACGTTTGTCCGCTGGGGGCGGTTCAGGATGACGTCCTCGACCGCCTCGCGCAGCACCGGGTCGATGTCGTCATAGACGGGCAGGTCGCCCGCGTTGACGATGCCCATGTCCATGCCCGCATTGATGGCGTGGTACAGGAAGACGCTGTGGATCGCGCGGCGCACCGGCTCGTTGCCGCGGAAGCTAAACGAGACGTTCGACACCCCGCCCGAGATGCGGGCGTAGGGCAGGGTGGCCTTGATGACCTTGACCGCCTCGATGAAGTCGACGGCGTAGTTGTCGTGCTCCTCGATCCCCGTCGCCACGGCGAAGATATTGGGGTCGAAGATGATGTCCTCGGGCGGGAAGCCGACCTCGTTGACCAGGATATTGTAGGCGCGGGTGCAGATCTCGATCTTGCGCGCGGCGGTGTCGGCCTGACCCACTTCGTCGAAGGCCATGACCACGACGGCGGCGCCGTAACGCAGGCATTTGACGGCGTGCTCGCGGAAGGCCTGTTCGCCTTCCTTCATCGAGATCGAGTTGACGATCGGCTTGCCCTGAACGCACTTCAGGCCCGCCTCGATCACCTCCCATTTGGAGCTGTCGATCATCACCGGCACGCGGGCGATGTCGGGTTCCGCCGCGATCAGGTTCAGGAAGGTCCGCATGGCGACGACGCCGTCCAGCAGGCCCTCGTCCATGTTGATGTCGATGATCTGGGCGCCCGCCTCGACCTGCTGGCGGGCGACGTCCAGGGCGGCGGAATAGTTTCCCTCGACCACCAGCTTGCGGAATTTGGCCGAGCCGGTGACGTTGGTGCGTTCGCCAACGTTGATGAATACGGGACGCATTACTTGAGGCCGGTTCGGATCAGGTTCAGGGAGGTGACCCACGCGGCGGGATCGTCTTCGTTCCAGAGTTCAGCTAGTTCAGAATTTTGCTCAATTCGGGATAGTGCAGTGTTTGCTGCACGTAACAGGTCAGGAGATGGTGCTTCCAGAATGCTGATAGTGGCGCGCCCCTCCGTCGGCAGTGTATCGAACCGTTGTTGGTGAACCGCAGCTACGATAGCTGCTGCGGCGATTGCGACCGAAGCCGTATCGGCATCAACTCGTCTAGACCTGGCCGTTACCGCGAAAGCTTTACGAACGCTTTCCCAACTGGGCTTTTCAGAAAATTCTAAATACCAATCGCTCGCCGTGTCATTGTCGAACGGTCCAATATCCCAAGTTCCTCGGAATGCTGATGCCGCGCTCATGTAGGCGCTGACGGTAATCGTACTGGGAGGGGACAGAGGTGCTGTCAGAAGGGCGAAAGACAGGAGTATCATCACGACGCCAACTCGAAGGGTTCAAGCCCGCTTAAGCGTAGGGCCACGGGGCGTTCCGGGATGGCGCGCGGCTTCAGCGGGGCGACTTCCTGGGCGACGTGACTGATATGGTCCGGCGTGGTGCCGCAGCAGCCGCCGACGATGTTGACCAGGCCGGAGGCGGCCCATTCCTCGATGAAGTGGGCGGTTTCGTGGGGCTGTTCGTCGTACTGGCCCATGGCGTTGGGCAGGCCCGCATTGGGATAGGCGGCGACAAGCGTGTCGGCGACGCGGCTCAGTTCGGCGATGAAGGGGCGCATCAAATCGGCGCCCAGCGCGCAGTTGAAGCCCACGGCGAAGGGTTTGGCGTGGCGCACGCTGTTCCAGAAACCCTCAGCGGTCTGGCCCGACAGGGTGCGGCCCGAGCGGTCGGTGATGGTGCCGGAAATCCAGATGGGGAGGGGATCGAGCCCCTCGTCCTCCAGGTCCTTGATCGCCTTGATGCAGGCCTTGCAGTTCAGCGTGTCGGTGATGGTCTCGATCAGATAGAGGTCCACACCGCCTTCGTTCAGGGCCTTCACCTGCTGGCGATAGGCCTCGTAAACCTGATCGAAGGTGACCAGACGCGCGCCGGGGTCGTTCACGTCGGACGACATCGACAGCATCTTGTTCAGTGGGCCGATGGAGCCGGCGGCGAAGCGGGGCTTGTGCGGCTCCTTCTCGGTCCAGTGGTCGGCGGCGGCGCGGGCCAGTTTGGCGCCTTCCAGATTGATGTCCCAGACCGCCTGCGCATCCAGCGCATAGTCGTCCTGGGCGATGGTGGTCGCCGAGAAGGTGTTGGTCTCGGAAATGTCGGCGCCCGCTGCGTAATACTGGTCGTGCAGGTCGGCGATGATGTCGGGGCGGGTGATGCAGAGGATGTCGTTATTCCCCTTCATCTGGTGCTTTTCATCATAGCCGTTGGCGGTGACGAAGCGCTCGCCGCGGAAGTCGGATTCGTCCAGTCCGCGACGCTGAATCATCACGCCCCATGATCCGTCGAGGACCAGAATCCGTTCCTTGGCCGCGGCGTGCAGGGCGGCGATCCGTTCCGGGCGTGTCAGGGGGGAAGTCATTAGGCGACAGCCTTGGTTTCACGCACGCCCAGCACCCGGCAGATGGCATAGACCAGATCGGCGCGGTTCAGGGTGTAGAAGTGGAAATCGCTGAAGCCCTCTTCCTGCAGGCGGGCGCAGGTTTCGGCGGCGACCGAGGCGGACAGCAGCTTGCGTGTCTCGGGGTCGTCGTCCAGCCCGTCGAAATGGCCTGCCAGCCACTCCGGCACCGATGCGCCGCATGAGCCGCACATCCGCTTCAGGCCGTTGAAGTTGGATACCGGCATGACGCCGGGGATCAGCGGAATGGTCACGCCCGCCGCCCGCACCCGGTCGCGGAAGCGTAAGAAAGCGTCGATGTCGAAGAAGAACTGGCTGACGGCGCGGGTGGCGCCTGCATCCACCTTGGCCTTCAGCACATCGATGTCGTGGTCGATGGAGGGGCTTTCGGGGTGGCGTTCGGGGTAGGCGCCGACCGTGACGTCGAAGCCCCCGACGCGGCTGATGGCGGCGGTCAATTCGGTGGCGTTGGCGTAGCCGTCGGCGCGGGGTTGATAGGCGCCGCCGATGCCGGATGCGCCGGGCGGATCGCCGCGCAGGGCGACGATATGATCGACGCCGATGGCCTTATAGCCCTCGATGACCTCATCGACCTCGTCGCGGCTGGCGTCGACGCAGGTCAGGTGAGCGGCGGGGCGCAGAGAGGTTTCGGCGATGATGCGCTGGACTGTGCGGTGGGTCCGTTCGCGGGTCGAGCCGCCGGCTCCATAGGTGACCGAGACGAAGGCGGGGTTCAGCGGCTCCAGCCGTCGAATGGCTTTCCACAGATTGGCCTCGGCCTCGTCGGATTTGGGCGGGAAGAATTCGAACGAGATGCGCACCTCGTTGCGGTTCGAACCCGCACGAGCGACGGGGCCGAGCGGGGAGAGCAGCAGGGCGCGGGCTTCAGATAAGGAGGCCATCAGGCGGTCTTTCTGTCCTGGAGGCGGCGTTCCGCTGTCCAGATGGTCACGGTCAGGCCCTCGGCGTCGTGCGGCAGGGCGATGGGGGCGGACGGCGACAAGCCGCCATCCTGCAGCCAGCCGTTGATCTCGCTGTCAGCGAAACCGAGGCGGCGATGCTGGTGGGCCTCGCGCATGTGTTCGAAATCGTGCGGGGCGAAGTCGATGATGACCAGACGCCCGCCCGGGCTGACCAGACGGCAGGCTTCTGCGACAGCGGCGGCGGGATCAGACAGGTAATGCAGCACCTGATGCACGATCACCAGATCGGCGCTGGCGGCGGGCAGGCGGGTGGCGAAGATGTCGCCGTGACGCAGTTCGACCTGCTCCACGCCTGCCTTGGTGACATTGGTGCGGGCGATGTTGAGCATGTTCTGGCTGAGGTCTAGCCCGACCGACATTTTCGCCTTCTTACCGAACAGGGTCAGCATCCGGCCCGAGCCGGTGCCCAGATCGACGACGCGCTCGAACGGGCCGGGGCCGACGGCCTTCTCCAGCGCGGCCTCGACGGCGCTTTCGCTGACATAGAGGCTGCGCAGGCGGTCCCACTGGGGCGCGACCTGTTCGAAATAGCTGACGGCGGCTTCCTCACGATCCTTGCGGACTTCGTCGAGGCGGCGGTGATCGGCTTCACCGGCGTCTTCGGCCAGGATGTCCAGCACGGTGTCGATCAGGCGGCGGGCCTGAGCGTCGTGCGACAGGCGGTAGTAAACGCGGGCGCCATCGGGAAAACGCTCGATCAGACCGGCGTCGGTCATCAGCTTCAGATGACGCGAGACGCGGGGCTGGCTTTGGTCCAGAATCCGCGACATCTCCATGACCGAAAGCTCTTCTCCCGCCAGCAGCGAGAGGACGCGCAGGCGGGTCGGCTCGCCAGCGGCGCGCAGGGCTTCGACAGTCTGATCAGCGGACAGGCTCATGCGATCATATAAAGATATCCTTATATGATTTGGCAAGTGAAATCGGTTCTCTGACAGCCATGCGACGGGAAAACTTCGTGCGCCCGTTCAAGGATTCACAGCCCATTTGGAGTGATCCCATGCGTATCCTGCTGATTACCGCCTTCGCCGCCGCTGTTGCTGGCCCGGCGCTGGCCCAGAGCGATTTCCCCGAGCCGCCGCCGATGGGGGGCGGACAATGGGGCGGGGGCCAAGGTGGCGGCCAGGGCGGAGGGCAGTGGGGGGGAATGCGTCCGCCGGAACGTGAAAATCTGGCCCAGTTTCAGGCGCGTATGGGACAGTTGTTCGAACGTCTGGACGCCAACAATGACGGCGTGGTCGATGCGGCCGAACTGGCCAATGGTCGCGGCGGGCGGATGCTGACCCGGTTCGACACGGATGGCGACGGCCGGATCACGCGGGCCGAGTTCGATGCGGGCGTTCAGGCCGAGTTCAAGACGCTGGACAAGAACGGCGACGGCGTCATCACCGCCGATGAACGGCCCCAGCGCCCGCAGCGTTGAGGTCAGGCGACGGGCGTCTTCAGCGGTTCTCCTGCGAAATGCGCCTGAAGGTTCTGGATCAGAAGCACCAACATGCCCTGCACCCCGGCGGTCGTGGCCCCGGCGGTGTGGGGTGTCAGGACGAGGTTCGGCACATTGGCCCAACGGGTCGGATCGGTCGGCTCATCGATGAAGACGTCCAGCGCGGCCTGACCCAGCGCGCCGGATTTCAGCGCGGCGATCAGGGCGTCTTCGTCCACCACCTGTCCGCGCGAGACATTGACCAGCAGGCCGTCCGAGCCCAGCGCGTCGAGGATTTCGCGGGAGATCAGGCCGCGATTGCTCTCATCCGCCTTGCAGGCGACGACCAGAATGTCGCTGGCCTTGGCCAGCGCCAGCAGGCTGTCGGCGCGCGGCCATTCGGCCTCATGCGGACGCGGCCCCCACCAACTGACCGTCATGCGGAAGGCTTCGGCGCGTTTGGCGACGGCCTTGCCGATATGGCCCAGACCGACGATGCCTAGCTTCTGTCCGCCGATGGAGGCGGTGATGTTGCGGGTCTCGACCTTCCATTCGCCGCTGCGGACCTGACGATCGCCGGAGACGATCTGGCGGCGGGCGGACAGGATCAGACCCAGGGCGTGATCGGCGACGTCTTCGTGATTGACGCCCGGCGCATGGCTGACAGGCAGGCCGCGCGAACGGCACCATTCGATGTCGATGCCGTCATAGCCCGCGGTGAAACAGGCGATGAGGCTGAGGTTCGGAAGCTGTTCGATCAGCGCCTTGTCCAGCGGCGCTTCGCCGGCGACGATCAGGGCGCGGATATCGTGGGCGGCCTCGATCGGCGGGCCTTCCCAGAAACGGTAGACGTCATAGGCGCTTTCCAGAAAACCGGAGAGCGGGGCGAGATGCCGCTGCATGATAAGAACGGCGGGGCGTTGGGTCATGCAGCGGCTCCTCTTTATCGATCAGTCGATTACCGACCGAACTTCTGGTGCTGGATGCGCTTGGGGATGATGCTGTCAGCACCCAGGCGGCGCATCTTGTCCTGTTCGTAGGCTTCGAAATTGCCCTCGAACCATTCCACATGACCGTCGCCTTCGAAAGCGAGGATGTGGGTGGCCAGACGGTCAAGGAACCAGCGGTCGTGGGAGATGACCACGGCGCAGCCCGCGAACTCTTCCAGAGCCTCTTCGAGGTTCTGCAAGGTTTCGATGTCCAGGTCGTTGGTCGGTTCGTCGAGCAGGATCAGGTTGCCGCCCGAGGCCAGGGTCTTGGCCAGGTGGACGCGGTTGCGCTCACCGCCGGACAGTTGGCCGACCTTCTTCTGCTGGTCGCCGCCCTTGAAGGCTGCCGACATAGGCGCGGGTGTTGATCTCGCGCTTGCCGACCATCATCACGTCGGTGCCGCCCGAGATGGCCTGCCAGATGGTTTCGTCCGGCTTCAGGTCGTCGCGAGACTGGTCGACATAGGCCAGCTTGACCGTTTCGCCGACCTTGATGGTGCCGCCGTCGGGTTGTTCCTGGCCGGTGATCAGCTTGAACATGGTCGACTTGCCGGCGCCGTTAGGGCCGATGACGCCGACGATGCCGTTGGGCGGCAGTTTGAAGGTCAGGTTGTCGAACAGGGTCTTCTCGCCATAGGTCTTCTGCAGACCTTCGACTTCCAGAACGACATTGCCGAGGCGCGGGCCAGGCGGGATCTGGATGTGGGCGTGGGTCTGGGCGCCGCGCATCGATTCCTGCTCGTCCACCATCCGCTCGTAGGCGGCCAGACGGGCCTTGGACTTGGCCTGACGGGCCTTGGCGCCCGAACGGACCCATTCCAGTTCGCGGGTGAGGGCGCGCTGGCGAGCTTCGGATTCCGACTGTTCCTGCACGACGCGCTTGGTCTTGGCTTCCAGCCACGAGGAGTAGTTGCCCTCGTGCGGGTGGCCCTTGCCGCGGTCCAGCTCCAGCGTCCACTTGGTGACGAGGTCCAGGAAGTAACGGTCGTGGGTCACCAGGATGACGCAGCCGGGGAAGTTTTCCAGGTGGTGCTGCAGCCAGGCGACGGATTCGGCGTCCAGGTGGTTGGTCGGTTCGTCGAGCAGCAGCATGTCCGGCTTGGACAGCAGCAGGCGGGCCAGAGCCACGCGGCGCTTTTCACCACCCGACAGGTTGGTGACTTCCCAATCATCGTCCGGGCAGCGCAGGGCGCCCATGGCCATTTCGATGCGGCTGTCGATATCCCAGACGTCGCCGGCGTCGATCTTCTCCTGAAGGGCGGTCATCTCCTCCATCAGTTCGTCGGTGTAGTTTTCGCCCAGTTCGGCGGCGACTTCGTTGAAGCGGTTGACCCACTGCTTCTCTTCGCACCAGGACTCGACGTTCTGGCGGACGTTCAGGTTGGGATCGAGCTGGGGCTCCTGCTCCAGATAGCCGCGCTTGATGCCATCGGCGGCGCGGGCTTCACCCGTGAACTCGGTGTCCAGGCCAGCCATGATCTTCAGCAGGGTGGACTTACCCGAGCCGTTGACGCCGACGACGCCGATCTTGGCGTCGTTGTAGAAGCTGAGCCAGATGTTTTCGAAAATCTTGCGGCCGCCAGGGAAGGTCTTGGTCAGACCCTGCATCTGGAAAATATATTGCTGCGCCATGAGGTGCGGTTTCGCCCTTCGGGTTCGTCTTGACGTGGGAGGTTTGGGCGGATGTAGCGATCCCGCGCGAGAAGGGCAAATGAGGCGGCGCACAAACGACTGTGGCATCGCGCCGTAGCTGCGATGTTGGGCGGTCCGATCTCGGCCCGATAGGAGGGCTGGGCGGGGCGCCGGGCCTTCGCCCGGAGTTGTTTGTA
>NZ_JABAZW010000028.1:0-3919 GCF_018608325.1 Brevundimonas sp.
GAAAGATGTCGATGCGAACGGCCTGACGACCGACGACCGCCGCATCTGGGGCCGCGTCTCGGGCTCGGTCACGCCGCCGCGCGTGCGCAAGGCTGCGCGCGTCGCCATCGAAGGTCCGGCCCATACGCCGGAGGCCATCCAGCCCGCGCCGCCCCGAACGCCCCCGCGTCCGGGCGTCAAACGCACCCCGACGCCGGTTATTGTCGACGCGCGCGCCCCTACGCGTGGCAAGTCTGCGCCTGAGGACGTCGAGCCCAACCGCAAGCGCCGCCTGACCCGCGAGCGCGACCCCATCGAGGCGCGCATCGACCTGCATGGTTTCGGGCGTTTCGAGGCGGAGGACCAGCTTCGCGGCTTCCTGACTTCGTGTCAGGCGCGCGGGATGCGGGCGGTTCTGGTCATCACGGGGCAGGGGCGGCTGGGCGGCGGCGTGATCCGCGCCTCCTTCGCCGACTGGATGCATTCGCCCGAACTGAGGGCGGTCGTGTCAGGCTACACTACGTCGCACCAACGCCACGGCGGCGACGGCGCCTTCTACGTCACCTTGCGGCGCAAGGCCTGACGCCTTCCCCGCCGAGGCAGAGAAGGCGCGGCAGGATCAGAGCTTGAGGCCGTTTTCCTTGGCCAGATCGACCAGCTTGACCATCGGGCGCGGACCCCAGTGGGCGATGACTTCAGAAGCCGCCAGCGAGCCCAGCTTGCCGGATTCCTCAAGCGTCAGGCCGCGCGCCAGACCCAGCAGGAAGCCTGCGGCGTACTGGTCGCCAGCGCCGGTGGTGTCGATCACCTTGGCGACCGGATAGGCGGCGACCGTGGTGCGTTCTTCGCCACGGATGATGACCGAGCCATGCTCGCCGCGCGTGACGGCGGCGATCTCGACGATGGCGGCCAGCTGGGCGGCGGCGGCGTCGAAGTCTTCGGTCTCGAACAGAGCGCCCAGTTCGGCCTCATTGGCTAGGACGATGTCGGCGGACTGGGTGATGAAGTCCAACAGTTCGGCGCGCCAGCGGGCGACGACGAAGGTGTCGGACAGGGTGATGGCGACCTTGCGGCCTGCCTTGTGCGCGGCGGCGGCGGCGCGCTCGAAGGCGGCGCGGGCCGGGGCCGGGTCGAACAGATAGCCTTCCAGATAGACGATCTCGCTGGAGGCGATCAGGGCCTCGTCGATGTCGTCGGCGAACAACTGGTTCGCGGCGCCCAGGAAGGTGGCCATGGTGCGCGCGCCGTCCGACAGGACGTTGATCAGGCAGCGCCCGGTGCCGAAGCCCTTGTCGGCGCCGCCGGTCAGAACGGGGGTGTCGAAATGGACGCCCGCCGCGCGGATGTCGTGGGTGAAGACCTCGCCCAGCGTGTCGTCGGCGACCTTGCCGATATAGGCCGCGCGTCCGCCGAACGAGCCGACGCCCGCGACGGTGTTGCCTGCCGATCCGCCGGACGCCTCAACCCCCGGCGCCATGGCGTCATACAGGGCGGCGCTGCGCTCGGCGTCGACCAGTTGCATCGAGTTGGGGGCCAGATCCTGTGCGGCCAGGAAGGCGGCGTCGCAGGGGCTGAGGACATCCACGATGGCGTTGCCGACGGCGGCGATATCGTACTGGGCGGTGTTCTGGGTCATGAAACGCCCTTAGCTCAGGGGGCGTCGCACGTCATCCAAAATCCCATAAGGAAGCCCTTATGTGTTTGTCAGGTTGAAATGGAGCGATGCTGGGATAGGACATCCGGCATGACTCAGATCGCCGTTTTGACCCCTGATCCGTCCGACCGTTCCTACATCGGCCGCTGGCCCGAGGTGCTGGAGCGGCTGAAGGCGACGCTGGAAGGCACGGGCGCGACCGTGATCGCGACCCCCTGGACCGACCATGTCGAGGACGCCTCGGGATTGGCCGGATATGACCTGATCCTGCCGGTCATCGTATGGGGCTATCACCGCGATCACGCTCGCTGGCTGAAGGCCTGTGCGGCATGGACGGGGGCGGGCCTGCCGGTCGCCAATCCGGCGGAGGTGCTGCGCTGGAACTCGGACAAGTCCTATCTGGGGCGGCTGGCCGAAAAGGGCGTGCCGATCCCGCTGACGCGCTGGACCGACGCGGTGACCCAGTCGCAGGTGGACGCCGCCTTTACGGAGACGGGTGCGCCGGTTCTGATCGTCAAGCCGACCGTTTCAGCGGGCGCCTTTCGCACCCTGCGCCTGTCGCCGGGCGAGGCCTTGGTCGATGCGCCGGAAGGGGCGGCGATGATCCAGCCCTATCTGAAATCCATCGAGACGGAGGGTGAGACCTCGCTGCTGTTCTTCGGCGGCGGGTTCAGCCATGCGGTGAACAAACGCCCCGTGCCGGGCGATTTCCGCATCCAGATGCAGTTCGGCGGCCTCTATGTCGCCGTCACCCCTGACGCCGAGGCCATGGCCCTGGCCGAACAGGTTCTGGCCGCCATTGAAGAGCCGCTGCTCTACGCCCGCATCGACCTGGCCCGCGATGATGCAGGCCGCTGGGTGCTGATGGAGGCCGAACTGATCGAGCCGGACTTCTATCTGGACTACGATCCTGCAAACGGCGCCGGTTTCGCCCGTGCGGTCGCGCAGCAGGTCGTCGCGGATTGAATAGCCTGTCTTACGGGACTTTAACTGGCCTGAACCGGCGTGATTGGGTCAGTAGGACAGATCGCGCAGGCAGTTAAGAGAGTAGAGCGGGCCATGGATCGTCGGTTTCTGTTGAAGGCTGGATTTTCGGCTGTTGTCGGGTCGGCCATTAGTGGCGCGGCGCTGGCCGACGAACCGGTGCGGGACATTCGGGCGATCAGCGACTTTGACGAACTGTGGTCGACGCTGGATCGGCAGTACTGCTTCTTTGCCGAGAAACGCACCGACTGGAACAGGGTGCGCGAGGTCTATCGCCCGATGGCCCAGGCGGCCCAGACCTATGAAGAACTGGTCGAGATTGTGCGTCGCGTCCTGGCGGAACTGTATGATCCGCACACCTCGATGTCGGGTCTGCCGGACGGATCGCAACGTGGTCCGATCTCTGACCTGATCGCCGAATGGCGCAATGGCCAGGCCCGGATCAGCGCCATTTCCGATGACAGCGTCGCTGCACAGGCCGGTTTGGCGATCGGCGATGTGATCCTTTCTGTGGGCGGCCGTCCCGTAGAGGCGGTGATGCGTGAACTGATGCCTCAGTGCCTGACCGCGCCGGATCCCGAGGCGACGGCCTATGCGTTGAACTCGGCGCTGGCGGGACTGCGCGGGCAGGACAGGCGTTATCAGGTCAGCCGAGGCCGCGCCGCGCCGCGTGAGGTCATCCTGATCAACCAGCCACGGCCTGCGCGTCCGAATGTGGAATGGCGGCGTCTGGATGACGGGGCAGGCTATATCGCCATCCGCAGTTTTGAAGACGACGCTGTGACCGAGCGCTTCGATCAGGCGCTCGTCGAACTGCGTGATGCGCCGGGGTTGATCGTGGACGCGCGCTATAATGGCGGCGGCGATACGGCTGTGGCGCGTCCGATCATGGGGCGGTTCATCACCGAGACCAAACCCTACGCCATGATGCGTCGTCGCGAGGGTTCGGGGCTGGGCGGCTTCTGGACCGAGACGGTCGATCCCCGCGGCCCCTTCACCTACACGCGCCCGGTCGTTGTGCTGGCCAATCATTGGAGCGGCAGCATGGCCGAGGGTTTCCCCATGGGGATGCGCGGCATTGGGCGGGCGACCGTCGTGGGCACCCCGATGATGGGACTGGGCGCGGCGGTCTTTCCCGTCGTGCTCGACCGCACCGGCATCCGGGCCCAGTATTCAGCTGAGCCGGTCTATGACGTGAACCGTCAGCCCCGCTGGCTGATGCAGCCGGATGTCGCCGTGCCGGACGGTCAGGATATTCTGGCGGCGGGCCAGCGCACGCTGGCGTCGCTGATCGGCTAGGTC
>NZ_JABAZW010000028.1:3929-8304 GCF_018608325.1 Brevundimonas sp.
GCCCGTCGTCAGGCGACCGGCGCGGCCAGTTCCGTCACGTCTTCGGTGCGGGCGGACGGGTCGGCGGTCAGGCTGGGGTCGACAACAGGCGCGACCATGTCGGCCATGGCGTCGAACTCACGCAGGAAGACGCCGCGCATGTCGTCGGCCTCCATGATGATCTCGTGCTTGGCGCCGTGGACCTCGACATAGCGGCCGCGTCCCAGACGGCGCGCGGCCCAGCGGGCGGTTTGTTTCCAGACCACGTCGTCGGCGTCGGCCTGAACAATGGCCACGGGGATGTGCACGGACTTCAGCGCCTTGGGTTTCAGGACGCGCTCGCCAGCGTCGATGGCGAAGGCCAGCCAGCCATAGGTCGGACCGCCGATTCCCAGATGCGGACAGGCGTAAAGCTGTTGACGCCACATCTCATAGCGCCGCTCGTCCGAGGTCAGGGCGTCCTCAAGGAAGGTGTGGTCGAACGGATCGTCCGGGTCGCCCAGCAGATAGTCGCCTGCATTGCCGTTGCGGATGGCCCAGCGCACGGCCAGTTTCACCGACCACATCGACCGTTTGCCAGTCTTGATGCGCAGCATGGGGCTGGACAGGACTGCGCCCGCGAACCGCTGCTCGCCGCTTTCCAGCGTCAGCAGGTTGAGGCACGCGCCCATCGAATGGCCGACCATGATCCAGGGCTTGGGGCACTGGTCCTCAAAGGCGTTCAGCAGGCGGTTGTAGTCGTCCAGAAATTCTTCGACCGCGCGGGCGTGGCCCTTCAGTCGGTCGGGCAGCAGGCGGGCCGACAGGCCCTGGCCGCGCCAGTCGTGGGTCAGGACGCACCAGCCGCGCGCCTGCAGATTGCCGATGATCTCGAAATATTTCTCGATCGGTTCGGTGCGGCCGGGGCTGATCACGACGGTGCCGCGCGGTGTTTCGCCCTTCGGAAGCGACGGCTTCCACAGGGCGGCGCGCAGCCGCATGCCCCCGGCGCCGCGGAACCAGTCACCCTTGCCGCCAGGCGGAGAGGACGCGCCGGGCACGCCCATCAGGGGCGCATTGGCGGCGAAGGCTTGGGCGCGATTCACTCGGGCTTCCTGAACTTCAGTGTCATGCGGTCGCTTTCGCCGATCGTCTCGTACTTGGACCGGTCGAACTCGGGGTTTGCGGGTTGACCCCGAGGCGCGGTCAGGCGCGTCGGCGGCAGGGTATCGACCCCAAACGGGTGATTCTTGGTATCGGTTTCATTGGCGTTGATTTCAGAGCCTTCGACGAAGACGAACCCGGCTTCCGCCGCCAGTTGTCGCACGAAGGCTTCCTGCACATAGCCGTTGGCCGCCACCGGGTCCTGATCGCCCTCGGGCGACAGGCGGTGCTGCTCGATGCCCAGGACGCCGCCGGGACGAAGGGCGGCGAAGGCGTCCGAGAAGGCCTTTTCCGCCACGCCTGCCGCCATCCAGCCGTGGATGGTGCGCAGGAACAGGCACAGGTCCGCCGTGCCTGCCGGGACGACCGGGCCGGATGCGGCGCCGAAGGTGGTGAACTGCGGCTCGCCGTACAGCTTCTTGTCGGCGGAGAAACGCGACTGGAAGGCGGCGTTCAGCGCCGCCTGGGCCGGATCGGCGGTAGGGCCTTCGGGGAACAGGGCCGCAACATAGGTTCCGCCGCCCTTGGCCAGATAGGGGGCGATGATGTCTGTGTACCAACCGCTGCCGGGCCAGAACTCGACCACCGTCATGCGGGGCTGCAGTCCAAAGAAGCGCAGCGTCTCCATCGGGTGCCGATATTGATCGCGCGCCTTGTCCGCAGCCTGACGCCAGGGGCCTGCGACAGCCCATTCCAGCGAGCCTTCGGACGGGCCGGAAGGAGCGGCCGGGGCCTTGGCCGGCGCGGCCTTGGCGGCGGGAGCGCTGGCGTTCAGGGCGTCGCCCTTGGTGACGCGGCCGTCACGGCCTCTGTCTTGGTTTCCTTGCGGCGATTACAGCCCGAGGCGCCGATCAAACCCAGGGCGGCGGCCCCGGCCAGCAGAAAACGGCGTGACGGGCCGGCGACGGCCCCAGGAAAATCATGCATCAGACACCCGCGCAGAGCGTCGGCCCCCCAGGCCCGACAGACACTTCGGTCGGATGGGCTTAATCACGTTCGCCGCCAGCGTCAAAACCTGCATCGGATGAGACTGGATCATTCGGGTTTACGGAACCGCAGCGTCATGCGGTCGCTCTCGCCGATGGCGTCATAGGCGGCGCGTTCCTCAGCCGTCAGGGTGCGGCCGTTGGGATCATTGCGGACGGCGGACTGACGCACGGGGGGCAGGGTCCAGACGCCGAACGGATGGTTGTGGTCATCCTTGGGATTGGCGTTCAGTTCGCTGCGGGCCTCCAGCACAAAACCGGCGTTGCGGGCCTCGTGAATGACATAGCTTTCAGGCACATAGCCGGTGGAGGCGACGTCGGCGACGTTCAGGCCCTCGGCGCTGCGGTGCTGTTCGATGGCCAGCACGCCGCCCGGCTTCAACGCCTTGAAGAAGGCCTGCAGATAGGGCTGGGTCCGGTCGCTGCGCGCCCAGTTGTGGAAGGCGCGGGCCACCAGGATGAAGTCCGCCGAACCATCAGCGACGCCCATGCTCTCCAGAGGCTTGTCCACGCCGACGTAACGTCCGCCGGTCGCCGTCGCATAGGGTTCAAGGATGTGCCGCCACCAGCTGGCGCCGCCGGGTTCGACCTCCACCACCGTCATGCGCGGCGTCAGACCCCAGAAGGTCAGGGATTCATATGGGTGGCGATAGGTGTCGCGGGCGCGGTCGGCGGCGGGGCGGGCGTCTGAGGCGATGGCGGCCTGAAGGGCGGCGTCTTCCTCGAAGGTGGGGATGGCCGACGACAGGGCCGAGCGCGGCGGCGTCCACGGGGCGTCGGTCTGCTGGGTCGGCGTCTGGGCCATGGCGGGCGCGGCGGCCAGGGCCAGCGCCAGGATCGACAGAGATAGGGCGGCGCGCATCAACAACGTCTCCGTAAGGCGGTGGGCTTTCTTAGGCGGGCTTGGCGTCTGCGCAAATGAAGATACCGCGACGCCGGGCGCTTTGACGCAGTCTCACATCCCTTTGCGGCAGACCCTTGACGCCTCGGCGCGCCTTCCCATCTGAAGCTGTGAGAGCGCCGATCCCGGGCTCTCCAGACTGGCGGCGCCGATTTCGGGCTGTCGGGCTGAAACCCCAGCCGTCCGGGCCAAACCGCCGGGCGGACCAACCTTGCTGATCCTCAGGAGGATGCTGATGCGTACCTATGATTTCACCCCGCTGTACCGCACCGCCGTCGGTTTCGACCGTCTGGCCAACCAGTTGAAGAATGCGGCGACCCAGTCCGACAGCGGCTATCCCCCCTATAATATCGAGACCACGGGCGAGAACGCCTATCGCATCGAGATCGCCGTCGCGGGCTTCACCGCCGACGAGCTGAACATCGAGGTGAAGGAAAACCTGCTGACCGTCACGGGCCGTAAGACCGCCAACGACGACGCTGCGCCCCAGAAGACCTATCTGCATCGTGGTCTGGCCGAGCGTGATTTCGAACGCCGCTTCCAACTGGCCGACTATGTGATCGTGCAGGACGCCGATCTGGTGAACGGCTTGCTGTCCATCTCGCTGAAGCGCGAACTGCCAGAGGCGCTGAAGCCCCGCCGCGTCGAGATCGGCGCTGGCTCTTCGGTGATCGAAGGCAAGATCGAGAAGAAGGCCAAGGCCGCCTAAGCGGTTTTCAGGCTGAAACTATTGAAAGGGCGGCGTTCGCGCCGCCCTTTTTCTATGTCGCAAACCGACTGAAGGCGGCGACCACCTGCTCATAGGCCGGGCGTTTGAACGGCACGATCAGGTCGCAGGCCTCGGACAGACGGCCCCAGCGCCAGGCGTCGAACTCGATGTCCTTGTCCAGCGTCAGGTTGATCTCGCTGTCCTCGCCGGTGAAGCGGAAGGCGAACCACTGCTGTTTCTGACCCTTGAAACCGCGCCAGGCCTTGGCGTTGTTCATGGCCTCGGGTGGGAAGTCGTACAGCACCCAGTCGTCGGTGCGGGCCAGAAACTCGACCGAGGTGACGCCGGTTTCCTCGTGCAGTTCACGCAGGGCTGCGGCCAGCAGGTCTTCGCCTTCGTCCACGCCGCCTTGGGGGAACTGCTGGTTATGCGGCCCGGGCGTGGCGTGGCGCTGGCCGTACCAGACCAGACCGTCGCGATTGAACAGAACGACGCCCACATTGGGGCGATAGAGGCTTAGGTCCGTCATGGGTCTCAGCGGCCGGGGCGCAGCGTCATGGCCGAGGCAGGGGCCAGTTGCAGGCCGCGTTGCTCCAGCCCGGCGGTCCAGCGGGCGGCGGCCTCGACCGTCACCGGATAGGAGAAGCCGGTGCCCAG
>NZ_JABAZW010000028.1:8314-23488 GCF_018608325.1 Brevundimonas sp.
ACCTTGGCCTGGGCTTCCAGACTGTTCAGGGCGGCGATGATGGCGGCGGGCGACTGGGTCTGGTCGATGATGCGGTCGGCGCTGGCGCGCGCCCAGGCGCCGGGGCGGCGCTGGAAGGTGCCGTCGTCGACGAAGGCCACGCCGCGCTGGCGCAGATAGGCCAGATAGGCGCTGGATGCCGTGTCGGACGCCACGAACTGGTCGCCCAGATAGTTGGTCACGCCGAAATAGCCGGTGGCGCGGCCCAGCAGCCAGTCCATCTTGGCCTGAACATCGTCGGGCGTACTGTTGGCCAGCAGGGTGTAGGGGCCGGGATCGTTGTTGGGATAGCCGGTCGGCTCCATCGGCATTTCCAGCATCACCTCGTGACCCTGGGCCCGCGCCTGGTCGATCCACGACTGCAGGTTCTCGGCATAGGGAACAAAGCTCAGCGTCACTTCCGCAGGCAGGCGTTCGATGGCGGCGCGGGTCGTGACGGCGTTCAGGCCCAGACCGCCGACGATCAGGGCCACGCGCGGCTTGCCGTTCGGGCGGAATGGGCGGGCATAGGCCTGTGCCGGAACACGACCGTCGGGCGCAATGACGGGCAGGGCGCCGTTCGGCCCCTGCTGCGACAGACCGGCGATGGGCGCCTTGATCAGCGGCGATGCGGCGTGGACCGGGGCGGAATAGCTGGCGCCGCCGGCGACGGTGGCGCCGTCAGGCAGGGTGATCACGGCCTCGCCACCCGCTGCGCCGGACGGATCGCCCGCATCGCCCAGGTCCTGATACAGGGCCATCGCGCCCATCGAAAAGGCTTCGAACCCCGTGGGTGCGGGCGTTTCGGGCGCGGCGTCGCGCTGCAGGGCGATTCTGGCCGAGGGGGTTCCGGCGCGCGGGTCGCCCAGAACCGTCAGGAACAGGGCGCTCGTCGACAGCAGGAAGACGCCCGCAATCCCGGCGATCACCGGCGGCTTTTTCAGGGCGTCAGAGACTGGCTTCAGGTTCAGTTTTCCCCGTGCGCGGGGCGGAGCCCCTGCGGCGGCGGCGAGAACGGACTGGCGTTTGGCGAACATTGAATCTGGCCGGAACCGAAGACGAAATCCTTCATGCTCATGATCGCCTGTGGGCAGTTAACAAACCCTAACGGGTGATTCACCATGACTGGAAGTTTTGGCCTCTGACATGGATCGTGCGTTGACGAGGCGGTTTCGCATACTTCACATGCGCATCTCCCCGCTAAAGCCTTGGATTAAAGCAATGATGAGCCCCGCCGCCGACGACGCCCTGCGCGACGAAGTCCGTCTGTTGGGCGGCATCCTGGGCGAAGTGATCCGAAAAGAGGGCGGCGAGGCCCTGTATGAGCATGTCGAGGCCGTGCGGCAGGCCTCCATCGCTTATCACCGCGACCCGGCCTCGCATCCGGCCAAGCGGCTGGAGAAGCTGCTGGCGGCCATGTCGGTGGATCAGGCAGCCGGTCTGGCCCACAGCTTCGCCCTGTTCTCCTTGTTGGCCAACATCGCCGAGGACCGGGCCAGCCGCCGCCGTGCGCGCGACCAGACCGAGGCGGGCGCCCGCGCCGATACGCCCGAGGGTGCGCTGAAGCGTCTGGCCGATCAGGGCGTGGACAAGGCGGCGGTGACCGACCTGCTGCGTGAGGCGCTGGTCTCGCCCGTCCTGACCGCCCACCCGTCAGAGGTGCGCCGCAAGAGCGTCATCGACCGCATCGCCGCCATCAGCGACCTGTTGGACGCCTGCGACAAGGCGGGGGCGGCCTGTACGTTAGGTTCGATCACCGAACCGCTGCGCCGCCAGATCGTCATCCTGTGGGCCACCCGTCTGGTGCGGACCCAAGGCCTGGTGGTGCAGGACGAGATCGAGACGGTGGTCTCCTTCCTGGATCGCATCTTCCTGTATGTCGCGCCCCAGCAGTTGTCGGCGTGGCGGCGTTTGCTGGACGCGCCGGACCTCAAGCCCTTCATGCGGGTCGGCAGTTGGGTCGGCGGCGACCGCGACGGCAATCCGAACGTGGATGCGGTGGTGCAGGGCGACGCCTTCCGCACCCAGTCGCGCGCGGTGCTGAACTTCTATCTGGATGAAGTGCATACGCTGGGCGCCGAGTTGAGCCTGGCCGCTGAACTGGCCGAGGTGTCGCCCGCGCTTCAGGCCCTGGCCGATGCGGCCCATGACCCGTCGCCGCACCGGGCCGATGAGCCCTATCGCCGCGCCCTGACTGGCATCTATGCGCGTCTGGCCGCCACCTATGAGAAGCTGGGCGGATCGCCGCCGCCGCGCCGTCCGCTGGTCGTCGCAGAGGCCTATCCCGGCCCGGACGCCTTTGAGGCGGACCTGAAGGTGCTGCACGACAGCCTGATCGACCAACACGGCGGTGTCTTCGCCGACGACCGGCTGACCGACCTGATCACGGCGGTCGAGGTGTTCGGCTTCCACATGGCCACGCTGGACCTGCGCCAGAACTCGGACGTGCACGAGCGGGTCGTGGGCGACCTGCTGAAGGTTGCGGGCGTCTGCGCCGACTATAGCGCGCTGGACGAGGAAAGCCGGTTGCAGGTGCTGGCCGCCGAACTGGCCTCGCCGCGCCAGCTGTTCAGCGAATATGCCGAATATCAGCCCGAAACCTTGAAGGAGCGCGCCATTCTGCAGGCCTCGGCCCGCGCTCTGGCCGCCTTCGGTCCGCAGGCGATCCGCACCCATATCGTGTCCAAGACCGATGCGGCGTCGGACCTGCTGGAGGTCTATCTGCTGCTGAAGGAAGTTGGGCTGTACCGGGCCGAAGACCCCGGCGCCTGTCCCATTCAGGCCGCGCCCCTGTTCGAGACGATCGAAGACCTTCGCGCCTCGCGTCCCACGCTGGAGCGACTGCTGCAGGAGCCTTCCGCCCTGGCCGTCGCCCGCGCGCGCGGCGTGCAGGAGGTGATGATCGGCTATTCGGACTCCAACAAGGATGGTTCCTACCTGACCTCGGGCTGGGAGCTGCATGAGGCGTCGCGCGCCCTGGTCGAGGTGACGCAGGCGCATGACCTGAAGCTGCAACTGTTCCACGGCCGCGGCGGCACCGTCGGTCGCGGCGGCGGTTCGTCCTTCGCCGGGGTTCTGGCCCAACCGGAAGGCACGGTTCAGGGGCGTATCCGCACCACTGAACAGGGTGAGGTCATCGCCAACAAATATGGCGAGCCGGAAATCGCGCTGCGCAATCTGGACGCCCTGACCTGCGGCGCCGTGCTGGCCTCGCTGGGCAAGAGCCAGGATCACGCCTTCACCGCCGATCACGGCGCGACCCTGTCGGACCTGTCGGCCCGGTCGATGGCCGCCTATCGCAAGCTGGTCTATGAGACGGACGGCTTCGTCGACTACTACCGCGCCGCCACCCCCATCGCCGAGATCGCCGACCTGAAGATCGGCTCGCGCCCGTCATCGCGGACGGCCTCGACGCGGATCGAGGACCTGCGCGCCATTCCGTGGGTGTTCAGCTGGTCGCAGAGTCGGGTGATGCTGCCGGGCTGGTACGGGTTCGGATCGGCGGTTCAGGGTCATGACATGGCCGAACTGAAGGCGATGGCCGAGGCCTGGCCCTTCTTCAAGACTCTGGTCCAGAACATGGAAATGGTCATGGCCAAGTCGGACATGACCATCGCGCGGCGCTATTCGACGCTGGTGGGCGATGCGTCACTGGCGGCCCGCATCTATGGCGAAATCCGCGAGGAATGGCAGCGCACCCATGACGCCATTCTGGCCATCAACGGCCATGACACCCTGCTGGGCGGCCAGCCCGAGCTGGATCGCCTGATCCGGTTGCGGATGCCCTATGTCGAGCCGTTGAACCACGTGCAGATCGAACTGATCCGCCGCCGCCGCGCGGGCGACGAAGACCCGCGCGTCCGCGAGGGCATCCTGCTGGCCATCAACGGCGTGGCGGCGGGCCTGCGCAACAGCGGCTGAGGCAGGGGCCTACAGCCACTTCGTCTTCTTGAAGGTGACGAACAGGCCCGTGCAGATGATGACCATCAGGGCGATTGCGCCGTAATAGCCGTAACGCCAGTGCAACTCCGGCATGAACTCGAAGTTCATGCCGTAGATGCCGGCTATGGCCGTCGGCACGGCCAGCAGCGCGGCCCATGAGGCCAGCTTGCGGGTGATGCCGCCCTGACGCTGCTGCTCCAGCAGGTTGGCGACTTCGAACACGGACGACAGGATGTCGTTCAGCCCGCCCAGACGACTGTTCACCCGCTGCACATGGTCGCTGACATCGCGGAAATAGGGGCGAACGTCGGCGTCGATACAGGGCAGGTCCAACGACTGCAGCCGCCGCGTCACCTCCTCCATCGGCCCCATGATGCGGCGGAACTTCAGCAGTTCGCGGCGCAGGGTGAACAGGCGGCGGATCTCGACGCGCGACAGGAAGGCGTCCAGCGTCTTCTGCTCCATCTCCAGCACGCTGTCCTCGGACTCATCGACGATGGGGGCGTAGGCGTCGACGATGAAGTCCAGAATGCCGTGCAGGACGAAATCCGGCCCACGCTTCAACTCGTCGGGTGAAGCCTCCAACTGAGCGCGCAAGGTCTTGTGGGCGCGTGACGAGCCGTGGCGGATGCTGATGACGTGGTCATCGCCGACGAAGATGTGTGTCTCGCCATAGCTGATCCGTTCGTCGATCCGCGCCGCCGTGCGGGCCACGACGAACAGCTCGCGGCCATAGACCTCGACCTTGGGCATCTGGTGGGCGGCCAGGGCGTCCTCGACCGCCAGCGGGTGCAGGCGGTAGCGTTTGACCAGAACATCGAACTCTTCGTCCGTGGGGTCATGCAGGCCGATCCAGACGAACTCGCCGGACTTCAGCCTCAGTCCCGCCTCCGTCAGCGGCGCCTCTCGCAGGCGCTTTCCATCCTTGTAGACGTAGGAGGCGACGACGGACATGAAATCTCCAGCAGGCGGACGGCAGTTCATGACTTAGAGGCTGAACAGCCGCAGTTGAAGCATCAGAAGCGTCCGCGACATCGTCAAGGTTTGAACCTGACTGAAATGTCATGACGTCGAATTATGAAAGCGCCGCCTTTCAGCCGCGGAAGCTTCGCCCTTTTGATCCGATCCGTCGTCACCGTGACCCGCCCCCAACGTCAAAGAGGGGTGGGAAACGGAATCAGGATCATGATCAAAATCGTCTCGCTCAACCTCGTCGCCTTCTTCGCTGCAGGGGCGGTGTCGGCTGCGCCAGTTGAGGAACGCGTCTCGTTTGGCGACCTCGACCTTTCCAGTCGGGCCGGGGCGCTGGAGTTTGATGCACGCATCAGCCGGGCCGCAGATCGCTTCTGCCGCGTGATGCGGGCTGTAGAACGCCCTATCTGCCGAAACGGCTTCCGGCACGAGGCGCTGTCCCTGCTGCCCAAGACCGCGCGAAACGACTACTCGAAAGGGCGTTTCACCATCGTCGCCTAAATGCAAAGACGCCGCCGAACGGGCGTCTTCGTTTCATGTCCTCAAGCGGGCGGCTTAGGAAACCGGGAAGCCCCGGACCTTCAGCAGGGCCGCCACGTCCGGGTCACGGCCGCGGAAGGCGCGATAGGCCTCGGCGCGGTCGGTGGTGTTGCCCGGCGCCAGCATGATCGAGCGGAAGCGGCTGGCGATGTCCGCGTTGAAGACGTCGCCCGACTCCTCGAAATAGGCCCAGGTGTCGGCGTCCATCGTTTCGGACCACAGATAGCTGTAGTAGCCCGCCGAATAGGCGTCTGACGTGAACAGGTGATTGAACTGCGGCAGGCGGTGCCGCATCACGATCTCCTTGGGCATGCCGATGCGCGCCAGGCTTTCCTTCTCGAAGGCGGCGATGTCGGTCGGCGGCGTGGCTTGCGTGTGCAGGTCCATGTCGACGATGGCCGAGGACAGGTAGCTCACCGTGGCGTAGCCCTGGTTGAAGGTGGCGGCGGCCTCGATCTTGTCCACCAGGGCCTGCGGCATGGCCTGGCCGGTCTGGTAGTGTTTCAGATAGCCGTCCAGGATCGGGCGGCTCAGCACCCAGTGCTCGTGCACCTGCGACGGGTATTCCACGAAATCGCGCGGCGTGTTGCCGAACGACGGATAGGTCACCACCGACGAGAAGTAGTGCAGGGTGTGGCCGAACTCGTGGAACAGGGTCTCGGCGTCGTCCAGCGAGATCAGGACAGGCTGGCCCGGCTCCGGCTTGGTGAAGTTGTTGTTGTTCGATCCCAGGATGATCTTGGAGCCGTCCAGCTGCGAGAAGGACCGGTAGGTGGTCATCCAGGCGCCCGAACGCTTGCCCGCACGGGCGTAGTCGTCGGTGTAGTACAGGCCGATCAGGCGGCCGCCGCGCGTCTTGTCGTGGACCTCATAGACCTCGACGTCCGGCTCGAAGATCGAGACCGTGCCCTTGGGCAGTTTCTTGAACTCGAAACCGTACAGGCGTTCGGCCATGGCGAAGGAGCCGGCACGCACCGCGTTCAGTTCGAAGTAGGGCTTCAGCTCGTTCTGATCCAGGTCGTACTTGGCCTTGCGGACCTTCTCGGCGAAGTAGAGGTAGTCCCACGGTTCGATGTCGAACCCGGCGATCGCCTTCATGTCGGCGACTTCCTCGGCGACGCGGGCCTTGGCGGGCGCCCAGACGCGGTCCATCAGGGCCTCGGCGGCTGCCGGGGTCTTGGCCATGGTGTCCTGCATGCGCAGTTCGGCATGGTTGCGATAACCCAGCAGCTTGGCGCGCTGGTCGCGCAGGGCCACGATCTCGGCGATGGTGGACTTGGTGTCGTTGGCGTCGCCGTTGTCGCCGCGGTTGACGAACTTCTTCCAGACCTGTTCGCGCAGGGCGCGGTCGTCGGCGAAGGTCAGGAAGGGATCAACCGCCGAGCGGGTGTTCAGGATGGCCCAGCCCTGGATGTTGCGGCTGCGGGCGGCGGATGCGGCGGCGGCCTTGTTCGATTCCGGCAGGCCCTTCAGGCCAGCTTCGTCGGTGATGACGGTCCAGGCGTTTTCATCGGCGACGACCTTCTGGCCGAAGCGGGTGAAGGCGTTGGACAGGGCGGTGTTGATGCGGCCCAGTTCGGCCTTGCCAGCGGCGTTCAGATTGGCGCCCGAGCGGATGAAGGCGTCGCGGTTACGTTCGGCCAGACGCTTCTGCTGGGCGCTGAGGCCTGCGGCGTCGGCGTTGTCGGCGACGGTCTTGATGCGCTGGAACAGTTTTTCGTTGAAGGTGATCTCGTCCGAGGCGGCGGACAGCAGCGGCGACAACTCGGTGTCGACGGCGTCATAGGCCTCGCCGCCGATGTTGGAGGTCATCACGCCATAGATGTTGCTGGCGCGGTCCAGAGGCTCGCCCGACAGCTCCATAGCCGCAATGGTGTTGGCGAAGGTCGGCGCGGCGCGGTTGTTGGCGATGGCGGCGATGTCGGCGCGTTGCAGTTCGATGCCTTCCAGCATGGCTTCGCGCAGCTTGGCCGGGGTCACCTTGTCGAACGGCGGCGTGCCGTCATAGGAGCCGGTCCAGACCTGCAGCAGCTCGGCGCGGGGGCGCTGGGTCGGCAGGACGGCGCGGGCTGCGCGGGCTTCGGCAGCGAGAGCGGCGGCCGTGGGGGCGGCGGCTGCGCCGTTGCGCGTCTGGGCGAAGGCTGTAGGGGCTCCAGCCATGACCATCAGGCCTGCGCTGCCGAGAAGGAGCTGTCGTCTTTGCATCGGTTGTTCCTTTGGGGGATCATTTGGACGGACCCTAGACCCATGTGATCGATCCGTCACAGGGCAGTGATGTAATTAATCGTCGCGGTTTCCCCAAGGGGCGCCATTGAGACAGGCGTCCGACAGGTCTAATAGGCCGCCGCATGGCTATTGGTGTTTTCGACTCCGGCGTGGGCGGCCTGACCGTTCATCGTGAACTGACGCGGCGCTTTCCGACGCGCGATTTCGTCTATCTGGCTGATCAGGCCCACGCCCCCTACGGCGGACGTGGCGGCGAGGACATCGTCGAGCTGACCAAGGCGGGCTGCGAGCGGCTGTTCGAGGCCGGGGCCTCGGTCGTCGTTCTGGCCTGCAACACCGCCAGCGCCATCGCCCTGCGCCGCCTGCAACAGTCCTGGCTGCCGGGACTGCGCGAACGTCTGGGCCGTCCGGTCAATATTCTGGGCATCATCGTGCCGACCATCGAGGCGGCGACCGGCAAGCCCTGGAGTTTCGAGGCCGAGCGCCCGCAAGAAGGCGAGAAAGTCGCCTCCATCGACATCACCGGCGTCTTCTGCACCGCCGCCACGGCGATCAGCCGCGTCTATGAGATCGAGATCGACAAGCGCCGCGAAGACATTGCGGTCTTTTCCGAACCCTGCCCTGGCTTGGCGGGCCTGATCGAACTGGGCGCGCCGCCGGAAGAGCTGAAGGTGGTGGTGGACGACCACGTCGACGCCTTGCGTCGTCGCATTGGCCGTCACCCGGACAAGGCCATCCTGGGCTGCACCCATTATGAGATCATCTCGGAACTGTTCGCTCAGGCCCTGCCTGCGGGCACGGTGCTGATCGAACAGCCGACAGCTGTGGCTGACGCTCTGGAGCGGTATTTCGCCCATCACCCCGAATATGATCTGGGCGACAGCGGCCGCCGTGACTTCCTGACGACAGGGCAGGCGGGGCCGCAGTCCGAACTGGTCGCCCAGTTCTGGGGCGCGCCGGTGACGTTCGAACAGGCGTAAGCGTCACCTCTCGGGTTTGATTTGAACCCAGGTTCAGCAGTTCGGGCAATCTGGCAGGTGTTCGGTTTCCAGTTGCAGGGTGGTGTGGCCGATGGAGAAGCGTGTCTTCGCCAGAGCCTGCGCTTCTCTCAACAGCGCTGTGGCGTCTTCACGCTCATGCACCAGATGGGCGGTCAGGGCCGTCTCGGTGGTCGACAGGGCCCAGACGTGCAGGTCATGCACCGCCGTCACGCCGGGCAGGGTCTTCAGAGCCGTCTCCAGCTTGGCGACATCGACCTGTGACGGGGCGCCGTCCACGGCCAGATTGACGGAATCCTTCAGCAGTCCCCAGGTCGACCACATGATCGCCGCCACGATGATCAGGCTGACGATGGGATCGACGATGGACCAGCCGGTCAGCATCATCAGCCCGCCCGCCAGCACCACGCCCAACGACACCCCGGCGTCGGCCATCATGTGCAGATAGGCGCCGCGTGCATTCAGGTCGTGCTGTGATTTGATGAACAGCAGGGCGGTGCCCAGATTGATGACGAAGCCTATGCCCGCCACCACCATGATGGTGGTCGAATGGATCGGCGCCGGATCATTGAACCGGCGAACAGCCTCGAAGACGATGGCCCCGCAGGCGAAGATCAGCAGCAGCGCATTGCCCAGCGCCGCCAGAACCGTCGCCTTGCCCAGACCATAGGTCCGCCGACCGCCTGCGATCCCGTGTCCGCCCATCCGCGCCAACAGGGCCGCTCCACCCGCCATGGCCAGGCCCAGCACGTCGGTCAGATTATGCCCGGCGTCGGCCAGAAGCGCGGTGGAGTTTACGGCGAAGCCCGCCCCGAACTCGCACACCACAAAGGCCAGATTGATGAGCAGCGCCACGGCGTAGCGCCAGTCGCCTGTGTCCACCGGGCCGTGGTTATGGCCGCCCGGCCCGTGACTGTGGCCATGGCTGTGCCCGTGATGGCTGTGGTCGTGGCCAGCATGATCGTGACCGTGGTCATGATCGGCGTGATCGTGGGTGTGCGCGGCGCTCATGAATTCGCCTATACGCCCATCAATGAAAAGGCCAAGAGGCTATATGATAACGCATTGATTGTTATCATATAATGTCCGCTTTCAGTGCTGGTGGGTCGCCACGATCAGGCCCAGTGTGATCAGGGCCAGGCCCAGAACCGCCCCCTCGTACCGCGCCCAGCGCTCCAGCCGCAGGATCGAGGCCCCTGCGCTGGCCAATGAGGTGAAGACCGCCATGCCCGCCACCGTGCCCAGAGCGAAGACCACGGTCAGCAGGCTGAGCGCCGCAATCCCCTCTGAGGCCGACGACAGGTAGATGGGCAGCAGCACCTCGCCCGGTGACAGGGCCATCAGCATGACCAGTCCCAGAAACGCTGCACGGTTCGAGACTGCAGGTTCTGGACTGTCCAGCGAAGGTCCGCCTGCCGTCACGGGCCGCTTCAGCATGGCCCGCGCCAGATAGAAGGCGCCGAACAGGAACAGCAGCACCGCCGACAGGTGGGGCAACAGGCCGCTGATCCATTGATCCAGCGCCAGGCCTGCCGCCACGATCAACCCGCCGACGACGGCGGTGGTGACGATATGGGCTAGACCGGCGACGACGACGGCGCTCAGGGTGCGGCCCGTGCCCCAACGCTGGGCGCGGCCGACCAGGACGAACGGCAGCCAGTGGGTCGGCAGGGCTGCATGGAGAAAGGCCGCAACGAATCCGCCCCCCAGCAGGGAGAGAAGCGCGGAGTCGGGGGAGGCCGGGGACATGGAGGCTCTATAACCTGTTACTGTGTAACGGTCGAGCGGGTCGTGCGCGAATTTCTGCGATCGCCCTATATATAGGTGCGGCGGACCTGTCGGGGTGAGGCGTCACGGCGACGAATTGCGGCGTGGGCTGATTTTTGGCCGGGTTCGGCGTTGACTCTCAAGCGCCCATCCGTATATGTCGCCGCTCTTCGCCCGCCGGGGTTTCCCAGCGGGCGCATTCTTTTTTGCGTTTGCGCTGAGGCTTCAACATGTACGCGGTGATCAAGACCGGCGGCAAGCAGTACCGGGTCCAACCGGGCGACACCATTGTCGTCGAAAAGCTCGACGGCGAAGCCGGCGCTGAGCTGCAGTTCGACAACGTCCTGATGCTGGGCGGCGAAAAGGGCGTGACCCTGGGCGCCCCGCTGATCGACGGCGCCATCGTCGGCGCGACCCTGATCGAAACCCGCAAGGGTGAGAAGATCAAGATCTTCAAGAAGACCCGTCGCCAGGGCTACCGCCGTACGAACGGCCACCGCCAGCTGGAATCGGTTCTGCGCATCACCGGCATCGAAGGCGCCGGCGAGACCGCCAAGTGGGACGGCAAGGTCGAACTGACGACCAAGGCCGAGATCAACCTGCGCGCCCGCAACCTGGCCGCCCGCGTCGCCGCTGAGCCGGTCGCTGCTGAAGCCGAGGTTGAAGCTGCTCCCGCCAAGAAGGCGCCGGCCAAGAAAAAGGCCGCCCCGAAGGCTGAAGCTGCAGGCGACGAAGCTTAAGAATTTCTGCGGCGCCCGAAGCGGCGCCCAGGTGTTAGAACAAGAACTGCGCTGAGCCCTTCGGGGCCCGGCCATAGGAATGGAGCGATCAAATGGCTCACAAGAAATCCGGTGGTTCGTCGCGTAACGGTCGCGACTCCGAGTCGAAACGCCTGGGCGTAAAGAAGTTCGGCGGCGAGCGCGTGCTGGCCGGCAACATCATCGTGCGTCAGCGCGGCACCACCTTCCACCCCGGTGAGAACATTGGCATGGGCCGTGACCACACCCTGTTCGCACTGACCCACGGCGCGGTGAAATTCACCAAGAAAGCCGGCGGTCGTTGTTACGTATCGATTCTCGCGGCGAACGACGACGCCGCACAGGCGCTCGCCGCCGAGTAACGCAGTCTGGAATTCACCGGATCGCGTTGCTCTCCAAGCAGCCGATCCGGACCAGGGAAAATATTCCGCGGGGAGTCTGGATCACCAGGCTCCCCGTTTGCGTTTACCCGCCTCGAAGTCCGCCCGAGCCCTCCAAGGAGACGGACACCGACAGTGAGGCGAAGTCTATGTGCGTTATCGAAACCTCTCCCGTCGTTGAGACGCGGCGTCTGATCCTGCGTGCGCCTGCGCCGCAGGACGCCCCTCGCATCGCGGCCCTGGCCAATGACATCGACATCGCCCGCATGACCCAGCGGATGCCGCATCCGTTCGGTGTGCGTGACGCCGATGACTTCGTGCTGCAGGTCGCAGCCCAGGATCCGGCGCGAGCCAACACCTTCATCATCGAGCACGAGGACCTGGGTCCTGTCGGCGTCATCGGCATGTTCGAGGGCGACGACCGGGTGCCTGAGACAGGCTACTGGATCGGTCGGGAGTACTGGGGGCGGGGTTTCGCCACCGAGGCTCTGGACGGCGCCCTGGTCTGGGCCAGCCGCAAGTGGAAGCGCCGGGCGATGGTGGCGGGGCATTTCGCCGACAACCCGGCGTCTGGGCGCGTGCTGGAGAAGGCGGGCTTCCTGTACACGGGTGAAACCCGCAAGGCCTGGAGCCAGGCCCGCCGCGCCCAGGCGGACACCCGCATGATGGTCTGGATCGCCTAGAGCCGGTCAGGCTCCAGGTCTTGACCCCAGGTTCTGATCCCAGGCGCTGGCCGCGCCTGGGATCAGGCGGCGGCGGGCGTCAGAGCGGCGATGGCGGCGACCAGCAGGGCCAGAACCGCCAGGACGCCCAGGACGATGAAGGTCATTGTGGTCCGGGCGCGCTTGCGGCGCATGCCGCCCGGGCGATACCGACGGACCGCGATCGAAGGACCGCGTTTGAACGCTTCGGAACCGGTGATGTTGTGTCGGGACAAGAACGCCTCCCCTGACTGTCGCAGAAGCGCCGCAATCAGCCGCCGCTCGCGGCAACATAATGGCGATCACTGTTATTGAGAGTTTGCGGGCGGTTCAGGCGTGACCCTAAGGCCACGCTTTTGTCCGCCCACAGCGGATTAAAGGGTGACGTTTACGACGCGACCGCCGCGCGTGTCGACATGGCGCATCAAGACGACCGGCGCTTCGCCCGCCGTCACCGGCACAATCAGGAACCAGCCGCCGTCTGGCAGGCCGGAGAAACGGAACCGTCCGTTCTCGCACCGCTCCGACCGCACATAGGCACGGTAGTCGGCCCCGGCTTCACCGGCGTCACGGGCGCGGACCACGGCGGCCGGAATGGCGGCGCGCTCGGTCGAGCCGTACAGGGTGCGGAAGCGGGCGCGGGTGTAGGGGGTGTCGGGCGTCAGGCCCGCCGAGGCGACGCAGGCGAAGGCCTTGCCGTCCTGGGCATAGGTGACGCGGCCTTCGATGGCGGCCTGACCGCCACGTTGGGACCAGGCGAAATCGTCCGCCAGGAAGGCGCCGGGCACGGCGCCGATCGGGCCGGGCGTGGGCGCACAGGCGGCAAGGGTGGCGGTGACAGCGGCAAGCGCGGCGAGGGGACGGATCGACATAGGCTCTCCTCCAGAGACTAGGGGCGTGTTCCCTTTGGAAACTTGGCCGTGGGGGACGGCTGGATCACTATCGCATGAGCCGAAGCCGGACTTCCATCGCCATGTTCGGAACCTCTGGACCCGACGCCGCCAAAGCGCGAAACAGGCAGAAGAAAATCATCGGCTCCAGAGCCGATTGTGCGATGGAAACGCCCCCATGACCGTCAGTTTTGAAGATATCCAGGCCGCCCGCGTGCGAATCGCGGGTCAGGTCGACCACACGCCAACCCGCTATTCCCGCAAGCTGTCGCAGCTGACGGGCGCGGATGTCTGGGTGAAGTTCGACAACCTGCATTTCACCGGCAGCTTCAAGGAGCGCGGCGCCCTGAACCGGCTGCTGCTGCTGACGCCGGACGAGCGCAAACGCGGCGTGGTGGCGGCCTCTGCCGGAAACCATGCCCAGGCGTTGGCCTATCATGGCGGGCGGCTGGGCGTGCCGGTCACCATCGTCATGCCGGAGGGCACCCCCTTCGCCAAGATCAACGGCACCCGCTCGCACGGCGCGACCGTGGTGATTCACGGCCTGGACTTCACCGGCTCGACCGAGGAGGCCAAACGGCTGGAGGCCGAGAAGGGCTATGTCTTCGTCTCGGCCTTTGACGACGAGGGGATCGTGGCGGGGCAGGGGGTCTGCGGCATCGAGTTTCTGGAGGATGCGCCCGAGATCGACGCCTTGCTGGTGCCGATCGGCGGCGGCGGATTGATCGCGGGCACCGCCATCGCGGCCAAGGCGATGAAGCCGGGGATCAAGGTGTTCGGTGTCGAGGCGGCGCGCTATCCCTCCTTCACAGCCAAGCGGGCAGGTCTGCCGCCGGTCTGCACCGGCCAGACCATCGCCGAGGGCATCGCCATCAAGGCGGTGGGCGATATCCCCTTCGTTCTGGCCAATGACCTGATCGACGAGGTCTTCGTCTGTGAGGAGGCCGATTTCGAACGCGGCGTCTCCTATATGGCCACCATGGAGAAGACGGTCTGCGAAGGGGCGGGTGCTGGGGGGCTGGCCGCCATGCTGGCCAACCCTGAAGCCTTCAAGGGCATGAAGGTCGGGATTGAACTGACCGGCGGGAACATCGATGCGCGGATGCTGGCCGTGGTGTTGAACCGCGAGATGGTCCGTGAACGGAGATTGCTGGTTTACCGCATTCTGGGCGATGACCGTCCGGGGATGCTGTCGGCCATGGCGGCGGTGATCGGCGGGCTGGGCGGCAACATCATCGACGTGGTCCACAACCGTCTGGCGCTGGATGTTCCGGCCAAGGGCGCCGAGTTCGACATCATGGTCGAAACGCGCGATAGCGCCCACGCTGACGAAATCGGCGAGGCCTTGAAGGAACGTGGCTATGAACTTCGGATGGGGTAAGGCGGCGCTGCTGAGTGCGCTGCTGCTGGCCGGTTGCGGTCGCGAAGCGGCGCCGGTGGACACCGAGGCCGGCAAGGCCGAAGCCGCCGCCTTCATGGCCAAGAACGCCAAGGAGGAGGGCGTCCAGACCCTGCCCAGCGGCCTGCAGTACAAGGTCGTCCAGTCGGGACCGGCAAACGGTGAAAGCCCTGACCGCAACGATCTGGTCAAGGTCGATTACGAAGGCAAGCTGGTCGACAACACCGTGTTCGACAGCTCGTTCGCACGCGGCGCACCCGCCATCTTCACGCCCGAGACGGTCGTGCCGGGCTGGACCGAGGCGCTGCAGAAGATGCGCGTCGGTGACGAATGGCTGCTCTATGTGCCGCCTGAGCTGGGCTATGGCGAACGCGGTCAGGGACGCGCGATCCCGGCCAATTCGGTGCTGATCTTCCGCATCAAGCTGCTGGATGTGGCGCGCGTGCCGGGCGGCGGCAGCGGCGCCGGACAAACGCAGAGATTGGCTTTCATACCTGTTTCCGGTCGCCGATTCTTGGGCGCCGCTGTTTTGCTGCGCGAGAAAGTGGGGCTCCGGCGCTGGAGCGCGATTTTTGTGGGTCTG
>NZ_JABAZW010000028.1:23498-30466 GCF_018608325.1 Brevundimonas sp.
GATGGGCTGACCCGTGGCAGTTCAGGCGGCGGCCAGCATCCATTCCGCCTGAACCGTCTTATCAGTTTCGTCCGCTGCATCACGCAGGGCGGCGAAGTCGGCAGGTGCCAGCAACTGCGACAGGGCCCAGACGGCGGCACCCCGCACCAGCGGCGAGGCGTCGTCCAGCAGGTTCCGGGTCGGGGCGATCAGGTCCGCATCGCCCGAGTTGCCGACCGCATAGAGCACATTCCTCAGGAACCGATCCCGCCCGATCCGCTTGACCGGGCTCTTGGTGAACAGGGCGCGGAAGGCGGCGTCGTCCAGCGCCAGAAGATCGGCCAGACGCGGGCTTTCAAAAGCCTCGCGCGGCAGCAACCGGATTTCGCGGGCCTCCTTGGCGAACTTGTTCCAAGGGCAGACGCCCAGACAGTCGTCGCAGCCATAGATGCGCGATCCGGTCGCGCGCCGGAACTCGACCGGCCAGGGATCGCCGAACTCGATGGTCAGATAGGACAGGCAGCGTCGCGCGTCCAACTGGAACGGGGCGGGAAAGGCGTTCGTCGGGCAGGCGTCCAGGCAGGCGGTGCAGCGGCCGCAGTGTTCGGTTTCCGGTTCATCCGGCTCGATGTCGGCGACGGTCAGGATCACGCCCAGAAACAGCCAGTTGCCGTGGGTGCGGCTGAGCAGATTGGTGTGCTTGCCCTGCCAGCCCAGACCGGCGCGGTGGGCCAATGGCTTCTCCATCAGGGGGGCCGTGTCGACGAAGACCTTGATGTCCGCGCCGTTGCGGGCGGCGATCTGACCCGCCAGCTGTTTCAGCCGCCCCTTGATGACCTCGTGATAGTCGTCGCCACGCGCATAGACTGAGATATAGCCCGCCGAACGGTCGGCCAGCTGCGGCAGGGGATCTTCCTCGGGGCCATAGTTCATGCCCAGAACGATGGCGGTTTTCGCTTCTTCCCACATGGCGGTGGGGTGCTGGCGCCGCTCCAGCGTGGTCTGCATCCACTCCATGTCGCCGTGACGGCCCTCATCGACGAAATGGCGCAGCCGCTCGCCCGCAGGCCAAGCGTCAGCCGCCGAGGCGAAGCGGCACAGGTCAAAACCCAGCTCGGTCGCCCGCTGGCGGATGAAGGTTTTCAGGCGTTCGGTCACGGCGGCGGCCTGTAGCATGGATTTGCCGCCTTCGGGCGGGCGTCAGGTCTGGAGGGCGCGCTGGCGATAGGTGTTGAGCAGGACGACCATCTGTTCTGTCGAATCCGGCCATCCTCTCGGCAGGCCCCCATCCGCCCCAAGGTACTGATTGATCTGGGACATGGCCGTCACCGGCCGGACCCCGGGTCTGAAATTATAGCCGACCACCTTGCCGCCACGGGGCAGGCGGTAAACGAAGACGTCTTCAATGTCTCTCCAGCGCACCAGTTTGGGATTGCGGACAAAACCCCCCGCGACCCTGAAGCCTTCGCCGTTCAGATGAAGACGCATGGGGTTGATGATCACCCAGATGAAGGCGGCGGCGCACAGTCCGAACAATCCGATGCAAAGCTGGAGCGCCACGTCATCCACGTCCATGCCGATCGCAAAGGGGCCGAGGACGAACACCAGGCTCAGCGCCAGGAAGAGCAGGTACTTGAGACGGGAGACGGTGATGACTGTGGTTTTCATCTCAAAACCCTGGACGACTTGCGGAGATCAGATTTTATGATCATTGTTCAATAATTCGCAACCCTGATGTTTGGGGCGTTAGAAAGAAGGTGGCTCATGCTCAGGACGATGATTTTCGCAGGGGCGATACTGGCGGCGTCAGGCCCGGTTTTGTCCCAGGCCTTTGACGAACTTGAAGGGCACTACTCAAGTCAGAGGCCAGGCCTTGAACTGACGGCGGATCTGAAACGGATCGAGGGCGCACGCTATGCGGTTTCGCTGTCCACCATGACGCCGATGCGGGGCGACGTGGGCGGTTGCGGCGGCGAGATTGATGGCGAGGTCGTCCTGACGGGGCGCAGCGGGGTTCTGCGTGTACCCGAACCGAACACCCCCGGCCTGACGCCGCGTGTCTGTGAAATCGAACTGCGGTTCACAGCCCCCTATGAGCTGACGCTGCAGGAAAAGAGCGGCTGCACCTATTTCCACGGCGCAGCCTGCGAGTTCACCGGCAAGGTGACGCACGACGCGGCGGGTCTTTAGCCCGTCAGTGCGCGTTGAACAGGGCGACCACGCTGTGCGGGGCGTCGGCGCCGAAGAAACGTTCATGATTGCGTGCGGTCAGGTCGGCGACCTGTCGGCTGCGCGGGAACAGCCGGTCTTCATAGGCCGCCAGGGCGCCCTCGATATCGTCCGGCGAGGCGGCGATGGCCTGAGCCAGTTCGGCCCCGTCCAGCAGGGCCAGATTGGCGCCTTCTCCGGCGAAGGGCGACATCAGGTGGGCGGCGTCGCCCACCAGGGTCAGGCCGGATTTGCGCTTCCAGCTGTGACCGACCGCTAGCGCGTGGATGGGGCGCAGGATCGGCTCCACGTCGCTGTGGGTGATCAGGTCGATCAAGGGCGGCGCCCAGCCGGTGAACGCCTCTGCGATCTGGCTCAGATCGGTGAACCAGTCTTGGGGCCGGTTCAGGGCGGCATAGGTGCGCAGGGTTCCGTCGGCATAGCGGTGCGACAGGATTCCCTGACCCGGCACGACCGCCATCAGGGTGCCCAGGCCGATCATATCGGCGCTGGCGGGCAGGCGGGTGTCGCCGTTCAGCACTGTGGTCTCCACAAAGGACGTGCCGGTTAGGCGGGTGTTGAGGCGGACAGCATGGGGCGGACCTTCGACCAGGCGCCGTCGGCCCCGACCAGCAGATCGGACGTGGCGGTCGAGCCGTCGGCGAAGCTCAGGGCGTGGCGGCCTTCGCCCAGCGGCGCGACCGAAACCAGTTTGCGGCCCCACTGGATCGTCTCTGGCGGCAGGGACTGGATCAGCATGCGGCGCAGATCGCCCCGGTCGATCTCGGGCCGGTCGCCAAGATGGCTGCCGGGCTTGTCCAACAGGATGCGGCCCGTGGTGTCGACGATGCGTTTGGCGTCTTCGCCGGGTCGGACCAGGCTGAGGAAGGTGTCGAACAGACCCGCCGCCTTCAGGGCGATCTGGCCATTGTGTTCGTGCATGTCGAGCAGGCCGCCCTGGGTCCGCGCGTCCGCCGAGGCTTCGGCCTCATGGATGGTCGATGCGATCCCGTGCAGATGCAGAACACGGGCGAGGATGAGGCCGCCGAGACCGGCGCCGATGATGGTGATGGATTTGGGCACGTCGCGCTCCTGTATCCCTCTGACGACCACGCATGGGGGCGCGCGCATCAAAGGGCTGCCTGTTGTCAGGCGGTTGATTTGGGAGACGCTGGCCGAGCCGCGCGCGGAGGCGCGAACTGGGATGCGTGCGACGGCCTGAAGGACAGGCGGTTATTTTCGCGTCAGGGCCAGATTACATCAGGCGACGACGCGAAACAATCGGCGGGGCTGAAGGCCCCGTCGGTATCAGAAGTCCAGATCGGCGTACCAGCTTGCGGGCGGCACGCCGATGAAACGGTCGGTCAGCAGCGGCCGGAAGCAGGGGCGGGATTTCAGCTTGGAATACCAGGTCTTCAGCGAGGGCCAGTGGGTCCAGGTGATCTCGCCGAAATAGTCCAGGATCGACAGGTGGGCGGCGGCGATCAGGTCGGCCTGGCTGAGGCGTCGTCCGGCCAACCAGTCGCGGGCGCCGGCTATCTCCTCCAGCATGATCAGATGGTGCTTCAGCGCCTCGCGGCCTTCACGCAGGGCGCGGGCTTCCGGCGGGCCCAGCTTAAGCAGGGGTTTCTCCAGCCGTTCATGCAGCAGGATGGCGTCCACGTCGTCGCTGAAGCGGCGTTCGAACCATGCGGTCAGGCGCCGCGCCTCGGCCCGTTCGGCGGCTTCGGCGGGCAGCAGCAATGGGCCGCGCTGCTGATCCTCGATCCAGCCCAGAATGGCGGGCAGTTCGCACAGGTTCAGCGGGCGGCCGCGATCCGAGGTCTGGATGACGGGCGGCATGCCCGACGGATTAAAGTCATTGACCGGGCAGTCGGCTTCCCAGGGGCGGACGGGGGCGTCGGCGTATTCGATCCTCGCCTCGCCCAGCGCCAGCCGCGCAGCGCGCGAGGCGGGATGAAAGGCGAAATGATAGAGGACGCACTGGGACATCGCCACATCCTAGCGGACGACATCTTAAGTCCTCGTTTACCGGCTTAGGACCACGGGCCTTTGGCCTTGGCACCCGGGGCGGCTTCAGGCGCGACGCCGGCTTCGGATGGAGCTGGCGCGGACGGGGCGGCCAGCCGTTGGTCAGTGGCGGGCTGGGCGAGCTTGGGCGTCGAACCGCGCGGATCGGCGTGGATCAGAATGTCGGCGGCGGGGAACAGGGTCCGAACCCGCGTTTCAGCCTCGACGACGATGGCGTGGGCGGCGTCCAGCGTCAGGGCGGCGTCCAGATCGACATGCATCTGCACCACCATCACCTGTCCCGCCATGTGGGCGCGCAGGCGGTGAACGCCCGAGATGCGCGGATCAGCCAGCACCGCCTGAGTTAGGGCGGCCAGTTCGCTTTCCGGCAGGGCGCGGTCCAGCAGGTGATCGGCGGCGGACCTCAGCATTCCGGTCGCGCCCCAGAACAGCCAGACGGCGACGACCAGTCCCGCCGCCGCATCCAGGCCCGGCGCATTGAGGAAGGCGCCCGAGATCACCCCGATCAGGACGACGACATTGGCGGCCAGATCCTCCGCGTAGTGGGCGCGATCCCCGGCGACGGCCAGCGACCCGGTCTTCTTCAGGGCGCGGGTCTGCATCCATACCAGCCAGGTGGTGATGCCTATGCCGATCACGACGACGCCGACAGCCCAGCCGCCCGAGGTGACGGGGCGCGGATCGAAGATGCGCTGGATCGCCTCCCAGCCGATGAAGACAGCGGAGGCGAAGACCAGCCCGGCCTGCACCAGCGCCGACAGGGCCTCGCCCTTTCCGTGGCCGTAGCGGTGCTCCTGATCCGGCGGGGCGGCGGCCCAGCGCACGGCGAAGAAGGCGGTCAGCGATCCCGCCAGGTCCAGCGCCGAGTCCGTCAGGCTGGCCAGTATGGACACCGATCCCGAGGCGCCCAGCGCAAAGGCCTTCAGCACGATCAGCAGGACGGCGACCCCCACCGACAGACGTGTGATATTGCGGGTCGCCTGATTGGCGTCTTCAAGCGGCGCGGGAGAGGGGGAAGACGAGGTCGACATGCAGATTTCCTTGTCTCCCAATCATGGCCGAAAGCCAACCTTCGCGACGGAATAGACGAGCGTGGCCGTTTCAGTTTAGGACGGAGAAACGCCGCTATGCGGCCTGCTGTTCATTTCGAATGCGAAACAGTCGTGAGGGGACGATATGGGCGCTGACGAACGCTGGATCGCCAGAAGCGAGGCCCTGACCCGTCTGGGTGTGAAGGCCCAGACCCTCTATGCCTATGTCAGCCGTGGCCGGATCGCCGCCCGGCCGGACCCGACCGACCCTCGTAAAAGTCTTTATGCCGCAGCCGATGTCGCCCGCCTGTGCGGCGACGAAATCGAGAGCGGGGATGTCGGCGCCCTGCGTCCCACCGGCCTTGGCGCCGCAGCGCGAGGCGAGGCGGACATCCACTCCTCGGTGTCAATGACGGCGGAGGGGCGGCTGTTCTATCATGGGCTGGACGCAGTGCAGTTGTCGGAGAGCGGCTCCATCGAGGCGGCGTCGCGGGTGCTGTGGGATGCGCGCGGCGATGACCCCTTCGCCGGGCTGAAGCCCCGGATTGATCCCATCGTCGGCGGATCGACCCAACGCCGGATGATGGCCGTGCTGGGGCGGCGTCTGACCGAGGACAGATCGTCAAGGCTGCAGGAACCGGTGGCGCTGAAGCGCGAGGCCGCCTCTCTGCTCAATGAAGTGATGGACAGCGTGTCCGGGCCGGGGCCGCGTCTGTATTTCCACCAGCGTCTGGCGCGCGGCTTCAAGGTCGTGGACGTGCAAAGTCATTTGCTGCGGCGCGCCCTGGTGCTGGGCGCCGACAAGGGGTTGGATGCAGCCGTACTGGCGACGCGAGCGGCGGCCGACGGCGGCGCGTCTCTGGCCGGAGCGGCGCTGGCGGGGCTTTCGGCCCTGGGCGGCGCCGTGACTGCGATGGGCGATGTCGTCGCCTATGTCAGCGAGGCGCGACGTGATCCGACGGGCGCGGCCAAGCGCTGGATCGGCCTGCGCGGCTCCGTTCCCGGCTTCGGCGTCTGTGATTTTGCGCGCCATGACCCGCGCGTGGACGCCTTGCTGAGCCATGCGCAACTGTCCCCCGATCTGGCGGCTGTCAGAGCCGAGGGCGAGGCGGCAGGCGGGCAGGGCGCCAGCTTCGAACTGGCTCTGGCCCTGTTGTCGCGCAGGCTGGACCTGGGGCCGACCGGGGCGGGCGATCTGCTGCTGCTGGGGCGTCTGAACGGACTTTTGGCCCATGCGCTGGATCAGGTGATTGACGGCTCGCCTATCCGGTCACGGTTGCGCTATGTGGGGCCAGAGCCGGGCGCGAACTGATCCCGGACCCATGCGGGGATTTCATGGCTGATTGGCTTGCGGCGATCATTCTGGGTCTGGTCGAAGGACTGACCGAGTTCATACCGGTGTCCTCCACCGGCCATATGCTCCTGCTGGGGCATTTCATGGGCTTCGAAAGCTCGGGCAAAACGTTCGAGATCGTGATCCAGCTGGGCGCGCTGCTGGCCATCATCAGCATCTATTTCAAACGCCTGTGGGCGCTGGCGACGCGCTGGCCGTTCGACCCTGAGGCGCGGCGTTTCCTGATCGGTCTGCTGGTCGCCTTCGCCCCCGCCGTGGTGATCGGCTTCTTCGCCTACGACTTCATCAAGACCGTGCTGTTCGAGACGCCGGTGGTGATCTGCATCGCCCTGATCGTCGGCGGCGTCATCCTGCTGGCTCTGGAC
>NZ_JABAZW010000120.1:0-2478 GCF_018608325.1 Brevundimonas sp.
GATCTGGACAGCCGCAGCGCGGCCCTGCGGGTCGATGCGCCGCTGGATGCGGTTCGCCTGAACGGCGCGACCCTGTCGCTGCGCGCCTCCACCTGGGAAGAGGATCGGGGATCGGGTCTGTTGAACACCCGCGCCAACGCCAGCGGCCACAGCCTCAGCGCCACGGCGGCGAGGGCGCCCGAGGCGAACGGATACGGCTGGCGGCTGCAGGCGTGGCGGATCGACAGCAATCTGGCCAACAGTTCGGCCTCGATCTCGGCGGATCGGTCGACCACGACGCCCGCCAATGACCAGTACAAGACCCCTGCGACCGGCTGGGGCCTGAACGCCGCCCTGCGCCGTCGCGTGGCCCAAATGGGCGGCGGGCGGCTGGAGTGGGAGGTCGGCGCCGACGCCCGGTTCAACGACGGCGAGACCCGCGAATACTACACCTATGTCGGACAGGGTTTCACGCGCGAGCGGCTGGCGGGCGGCGAGACATCCGTGGTCGGCGCCTATGTCGACGGCTCATGGACGGGCGGGCCCTGGCTGGTCGCAGGCGGCCTGCGGCTGGATCAGTGGAAGAACGAGAACGGGTTCCGGCTGGAGCGGCTGATCGCCACTGGCGTGCCCAGCGCCGATGTGAAGTTCGAGGACCGCTCGGGTGAGGTGGGCAGCGCGCGTCTGGCGGTGCGGCGGCAGTTGACGCCGGATGTCTCGGCCCGCGTCGCCGCCTATTCCGGGTTCCGGCCTGCGACCCTGAACGAGCTTTACCGACCTTTCCGTGTCGGCAACGACCAGACGGTCGCCAATGCGGACCTGAAGCCGGAAGTCCTGACCGGAATCGAGACGGGGCTGGCCTTCGACCGCGATGGGCGGACCTGGGGCGCCAGTCTGTTCTGGAACCGGATCGAAGACGCCATCGTCAACGTGACCCTGAGCGAGAACGCCTCCGGCGTGACCCGCCAGCGCCAGAACGCCGGGACCATCGACGCCTGGGGCGTAGAGCTGAATGGATCGGCGACGCTGACGCCCGCCCTGTCGCTGACCGGCGCCGTGTCATGGACCCATGCCGAGGTGGACGGTGGAACGGCTGCACCGCAGCTGACGGGCCTGCGTCCCGCACAGGCGCCGAGGTGGAGCGCGACGGCGGGGCTGGACTGGCGGGCGACCCCGCGCCTGACGCTGGCGAGCGCGCTGCGTTATGAATCCGCCCGCTTCGATGATGATCTGAACAGCCGGGTTCTGGACGCCGCCTTCACCCTGGATGCGCGGGCGGAATGGGCGTTCAACGCGCGGGTCACGGTGTGGGCGGCGGCGGACAATCTGTTCAATGAGGACGTGCAGGTGTCCCAGACGGCGAACGGTGTCGCCGGTTACGGCCCGCCGCGCACCGTCAGTGCAGGCCTGCGTCTGACCTACTGACCAGCTTGGCTGCAAGGCGGCGAAGGATTTGTCGCAAGGATCGCTATTGAAAGCCGTTCGCAGCAGTGGCAGAGCCACGAGGTGACCGAACTCGCAACACAGCGTCCGCCAGAATCCGCCGCCAAGGGAGCCAAACCCAAGGCGGCGCTGAATGGCGCGCGGTCCTTCTGGCTGAAGCAGCTGCACAGCTGGCACTGGATTTCGGCGGCGGTCAGCCTGGTGGGCATGATCCTGTTTGCGGTCACCGGCATCACCCTGAACCACGCCGGCTCCATTCCCGCGACGCCCGTGACGGTGGAGCAGAAGGCAGCGTTGCCTGCGCCCCTGCTGGAGCGGCTGGCCAGCTTCCCGGAAGAAACGACCGATCCGGTTCCCGACGCCGTCGCCCGCTGGGCCAAGACGGCCTTCAAGGTGGATGTGGCGGGCAAGCCGACGGAAACCACGCCGGAAGAGGTCTATGTCGCACTGGCTATTCCCGGCGGCGACGGATGGCTGACGATCGACCGTTCAACGGGCGAAGCTGTGCATGAGAAGACCACCCGTGGATGGATCGCCTACCTCAACGACCTGCATAAGGGCCGCAACACCGGCTCGGTCTGGTTCTGGTTCATCGACGTCTTTGCGGTGGCCTGCACCATCTTCGCCCTGACGGGGCTGGGCCTCATGTGGCTGCACGCCCGGGGCCGTCCGTCGACCTGGCCGCTGGCCGCGCTGGGCCTGCTTATTCCCGTCATCATCGCCCTGATCTTCATTCATTGACCGAGTAAACCGATGCGCATCCTCCCCGTTGTCATCACGACTGCTGGTCTTGCAGTCGCCGCCCCGGCCTTCGCCGCCGACCTGTCGGTGTCGGTCGAGATTCCGCGCCTGAACACCGCCTCCTATCACCGGCCCTATGTCGCCGTGTGGATCGAGAAGCCGGACCAGACCGCGGAACGCACCCTGGCCGTCTGGTACCAGCAGACCCGCAACAACGAAGGCGACGGCAAGGACTGGCTGAAGGACCTGCGCACCTGGTGGCGCAAGGGCGGCCGCGCGATGGCCCTGCCCGCCGACGGCGTGTCGGGCGCCACC
>NZ_JABAZW010000120.1:2501-4732 GCF_018608325.1 Brevundimonas sp.
GCCTGCAACCCGGCCAGTACAGCCTGATCGTTGAGGCGGCCCGCGAACTGGGCGGGCGCGAAGTCGTGCGCGTTCCCTTCCGCTGGGGCGCGGCCAACACCGCCAATGCCGCAGGATCAACCGAACTGGGCGCCGTCAGCGTCACCGTCTCTCGCTAAGGACTGAAACCATGAAGAAGACCATCGCCCTTCTGACCCTGGCTGCCGCCCTTGCTGCGCCGATGGCGGCGCAGGCCCACCGTGCGTGGCTGGCCCCGACCGCCACCACGCTTTCAGGCAATGACGCCTGGGTCGGTTTCGACGCCGGCATGTCCAATCAGGTCTTCAATCCTGACCACGCCGCCATGCGTCTGGACAATGTGGTCGTCACCGCACCCGACGGTGCAACTGTCCAGCCAGAGCACTTGATGCAGGGCCAGTATCGTTCGACCTTTGACGTGCATCTGACCCAGAACGGCACCTACAAGATTGCCAATGTCTCCAGCGGCGTGAACGCCAGCTACAAGCTGAACGGCGAACAGAAGCGCTGGCGCGGCACGGCGGCAGAGTATCCCGCAGGTCTGCCTGCAGGCGCGACCGACGTGCAGGCGACCCGCAACGCCAGCCGCATCGAAACCTTCGTCACCCTGAACAACGCCACCACCAGCGTCTTCACCCCGACGGGGCAGGGTCTGGAGTTGGTGCCGGTGACCCATCCGAATGATCTGGCCGAGGGCGAGACCGCGACCTTCAAACTGCTGAAGGACGGCCAGCCCGCCTCTGGCGTCGAGGTGACCGTGGCGCGCGGCGGACAGCGTTACCGCAACGCCCCCGAAGAAATCACGACCACGACCGGCGCTGACGGCGCCTTCTCGATCACCTGGCCGGTTGCGGGCCTGTACTGGCTGAACGCCTCGGTCCGCACGCCGGGCGAGGGCCAGAATCTGGCGGCGAACGCCAGCTATGTGGCGGCGCTGGAAGTCCTGCCCTAAGTCCGGGCATGTCCGACAATCCCTTTTCCCGCGGGTCGCGCGGCGCGCCGCCCGTGATCACCATCGGCGACCCGGTTCCGCTTGGGGATCGGGCCGACAATCGTGTTCTGATTCCCGCCATGGAAGGCGGCCCCCCGCGTCCGCCCAGCGACATCATCCGCGCGCTGGACGGCCAGACCATGGGTACGACGTGGAGCGCGCGGGTCATCGCGCCTCCCGGCGTGGACGAGGCGGTGATCCGCACGGCTATCGAGGAAGAACTGACCGCCGTCGTCGATATCTTCAGCCCGTGGGAGTTCGACAGCGAGATCAGCCGTTTCAACGCTGCGCCCGAGGGGATGTGGGCGCTGTCCGATCCGCTGTGGACGGTGCTGAACGCGGCGATGGATCTGGGCGACGAAACGAACGGCGCGGTTGATCCGACGCTGGGGGCGCTGGTCGATCTGTGGGGCTTTGGCCCGCCCGGCCCGCGCTCGGCCCTGCTGCCGGTGCCGTCGGATGATGAGGTCGAGGCGGCGCGTAAGGTGTCGGGCTGGCAGAAGTTGCGGATGCACCGCGACGCCCAGGCCGTGATGCAGATCGGCGGGATGCAACTGGATTTTTCAGGCATCGCCAAGGGCTATGCGGTTGACCAGGTGTCGGAGCGCCTGACGGCCATGGGCGCGACCTCGCACCTGATCGAGATCGGCGGCGAACTGAAGGGGCGCGGCGTCAAGCCGGACGCACAGCCCTGGTGGGTCGAGATCGAACGTATCGAGGGTTCGCCCGCGCCGCGCACGGTGGCGGCCCTGCTTGATCTGGCCGTGGCGACCAGTGGCGACTATCGCCGCGCCTTCACCCACAACGGACGCCTCTATCCGCATACGATCAACGGCGAGACGGGGCGGCCGGTCGATAATGGTCTGGCCTCGGTCACGGTGCTGCACGCCTCGGCCATGATGGCGGACGCCTACGCCACGGCCCTGACGGTGATGGGGCCGGTCGATGGTCCCGACTATGCCGAGGCGGTCGGTCTGGCCGCCCATTTCGTCGAACGGACCGAGGCCGGTCTGGTCGAACGGCTGACGCCTGCCTTCACCGCCATGATGGATGAGGCCGGGTGACATCTGATCCGCAGCGCTGGCTGTGGGCGGTCGGGGCGGTGGTGCTCTGGCTGGCCCTGATCGCCTTGACCATCTGGCGTCAACGTCGGGCCAGGGCGTCGGCGCGCGCCCAGTCCAACGCCATGGCGGGCGAGGGGAACGGGCAGGCGGTTCTGGTC
>NZ_JABAZW010000061.1:0-14827 GCF_018608325.1 Brevundimonas sp.
CCATTGTTCGGACGGCCCGGGCGGTTCCAGCCGTTGTCAGGACGGTCGGGACGACCTGCGCCGGGACGATCCGGACGATTGCCGCCCTGGTCCGGCCGGTCTGGACGGTTCCAGCCGTTGTCGGGACGATCAGGCCGCGAGCCGCCATTGTCAGGGCGGCCTGGGTTGGGCCGATCTGGGTTGGTGGGGCGGTCGGGCCGCTGTCCGCCGCCGTCAGGACGACCGGGCTGGCCGGTTCCCGGGCGGTCCGGGCGATTCCATCCGCTGTCCGGGCGATCCGGGCGGCTGGGGCGTTCGCCGCCGGTGCTGGGGCTGTCAGGGCGTGTCCAGCCGCCTTCTGGACGCGACGGGCGGTCGGGACGGGGCTGGCTGACCTCAGGACGGCTGGGGCGCTCAGACATTCCCGAGCGGTCGGGGCGCATGGCGCGTGGGCCATCGCCGCCGCCGCGCGACGGGCGTTCGCGGGAAGGCTGGTTCTGATCCTGGGCCAGAGCCTGGATCGGCGCCGCAAGCGGCCCGGCGAAGGCAGCGACGGCGGTGAAAGCCAACAAGAGGCGTTTCATGGTCTTTGGTTCCTGCACGCCGGTTCTCCAGCGGCTTGAGGTGATCTTCGTCTTTGTCGATGAACCCAGGCTGAACATTGTTAGCAATCAACAGACTGCTGGAAACAGCCTATGAAAAAGCCCCGCGGAACAGCGTCCGCGGGGCTGAAGAAGCGGGGCCGCTTCGATCTCAATAGACGCCGGCGATGACGCTGGCGATCAGGCCGGTGGCGACGGCCATCAGGACAATGTCGTTGCCAGCGTGGACGTAACGATAGCCGCGCGGCGCGGGGCGCAGATTATAGACGTACGGGTCGCGCACATAATAGCTGCGGTACTGGGGCGGCAGGTATCCGCCCGTCTGCCAGCGATAACCGGAATAGCGCGGATCGACCCGGTAATAGCCGTAGCTGGGCGCGTACCAGTAGCCATTGCGTGGACCGTTATAGCCCCGGAAGTCTGCGCGTCCGCGCCACCAGTCGCGGTTGTTCCGGTCCCAACGATCATTGCGATAGTCGTTGCGGTAGTCGCGGCGGTCCCGATTGTCGGGGCGGTAATCAGGGCGATAGTTGTGGCGATTATCGTAGCGATTGTCGTAGCGGCGATCATCGCGATATTCGCGTCGGTCGCGGCTTTGCGCCTCTGCGAGCAGCGGCACGGCCGTGGTCGACAGGGCGAGGGCGACGACGGCGGCCTTGGTGAGGCGGTTCATCTTCGTGCTCCATTCTGGACCCGCCGACGGAAGCGCCGTCCTTTGGTCCGGTGATGAGGCGAGGGTCGGATTCTGCGCCTGAACGCGTCCTGAACGACCGTGTCAGGATTGATATGGTGGATTGCGCGCGGGCGTCAGTGCGCCAAAATGTCTCTGAACCTCAAGGAGAAGCGCAGATGAGCCGTCCGATTGAACTCTGGTACTGGCCTACGCCGAACGGCTGGAAAATCTCCATCGCGCTGGAGGAGATGGGCCTGGCCTATGTGGTGAAACCGGTGAACATCGGGGCAGGCGAACAGTTCTCGCCAGAGTTCCAGGCCATCAGCCCCAACGGCCGAATGCCCGCCATCATCGACCCTGATGGGCCGGGCGGAGAACCGCTGTCGATCTTTGAATCCGGGGCCATCCTGCAATATCTCGGGACCAAGTCAGGCCGGTTCTATCCGTCCGATCCGCGCGGCAAGGCCGAGGTTGATCAATGGCTGTTCTGGCAGGTCGGCGGGCTGGGGCCGATGGCGGGCCAAACGCACCATTTCCGCCAGTACGCCCCGGCCATGATCCGGGACCAGCGCCAGATCGCCTATGGGGTGCGGCGCTATACGAACGAGACGCACCGGCTGTACGGCGTGATGGAGGGGCGTCTGCAGGATCGGGATTATCTGGCGGGCGAGTACTCCATCGCCGACATGGCGGCGTGGCCGTGGGTTCTGCCGACCCTCCAAGGGCAGAACATGAATGACTTTCCCCATCTGGCCGCCTGGCTGGAGCGCGTGGGCGCACGACCGGCGGTCAAGAAGGGCAGGGCGCTGCTGGAGGAACTGCGCGGCAATGCAGGCGGGGCGGGCAAGGATGCAGAAGCTGCCCGCCGGATCCTGTTCGATCAGCGGGCGCACAAGACGTAAACAAGAGATTTCCGAAATATTTCAGAGGCCTGAATCGAGCGGGGAGTATTCGGTCCTGCTTTACTGAAAAAATCAGCGCGGCCTTTTGCTGTTAACTTTAACTTCAAACCGTCGGTATTTGATTGCGTATCAGAACGCAGGCTCAGAACGATGCCTGTTTGGGAGATACGGTGATGATAGTGCAGGAATTGGCGCACGATCTGCAGGCGGGCTCAGAGGATGAAGGGCTGCCGCTGCCGACCGTGGACATGTCGGGCGACGACCTGTTCAAGCTGGGCATGATGTATTCGGCCGGTTCGGGCGGCTGCCCGATGGACCGGGTGTCGGCCCACATGATCTTTAATCTGGCCGCCTTGAAGGGCTCGGTCGAGGCGCGGGTCTATCGCCGCGAGATGAGCATGGAGATGGATCGGGAAGAGATTTCCGAGGCTCAGAAGGCCGCGCGTCGCTACATCGACCAGGGCGTCGTCAATCTGGTCGCCTGACCAAACCTAGAACTGCGCGTAGCCGTTGCCGTTCGATCCATTGATCGAATAGCTGAAGCCGATGGGCATGGCGGCGCGAACCTGGGTGAAGAAGGCGGCCAGTTCGCCCAGCGTCGAACGCGGCACGAAGATGATGTCGCCGCGACGCAGCATGACGGTCTCTGCGCGTCGGGGGCGCAGATCGATCACCCGCATCATGCTGGACCCGCCCGGCCCGCGCCGGATCAGGGCTGCCCGGTCAGGCCTGCTCGTCGGCGCCAGACCACCCGCCTGAATGACGGCCTGATAGGCCTCCAGTTCTCCGACAATCTCGATCACGCCCGGCGTGCGGACCTCGCCATCGACCCAGACGCGGATCGGGCCGGCCTGACGCAAGGTCACCTCGACTAACGGACGTACCAACTGGGTCGAATAGGCCTGAGATACGGCCTGCTCCAGTTCCGGCAGCGTCCGGTCCGCCGCCATGATCTGCCCGATCAGGGGCAGGGCGATCCGGCCGTCCGGGCCGACCTTCAGGGTCCGTGTCAACTCCGCCGCTGTGGGCGTGGCCACCTCGATCTCACCGCCGGGATACAGCAGATACTCCGGCTCGGCGTCCGTCCAGCGGGCGAAGCTGAGGCCGCCCAGCTCGTTGCGCGGATCGACACCACGCAAGACCGGGCCTTGAGGTTGATGGTTTCGGGGCGCGCCGACGCCGGGCTGGGGCATACGCGAGGCGTTGGCGCTGCCGCCGCAACCCGCAAGCGCAGCTGAGCCAAGGGCCAGAAGGATCAGGCGGCGGTCTGGCGTCATGGAATCGGGCGGGTCCGATGAAAGGAGCGTTCTGCGCAGCTTCGTCACTTATGGGTAACCATAGGTTAACGCGGGTCGGCGAAGGGTGCATTGATAAGCCTGTTTCAAGGATTCGGTCTTCCCAATGCGCTCGACGGCCTACGTCACAACAAGACCGCGTTACGGCGTGCTGGACGTCGTGGGAATGCTGTTCCGCGAACTGCTGCTGATGATCGTGATTTTCCTGGTGATTTTCGCCATCGGGGCCTTCGCGGCGTTCGGCCTGAAGAAGAGCTACACCGCCACGGGCGCGGTCTTCGCTGGCGTGGGCCAGGAATATGTCTATCAGCCGCGCGTCGGCACGGCGGAACGGGGCGGGCAGGCGCCGCAGGGGGCGGAAGTCGCCAACTCTGAAGCCGCCATCATCGGCTCCAGCGCCGTGCGCGAACGCGTGGTTCTGGCGCTGGGCGCACCTGGAGTTCTGGGCAAGGCCACCAAGGGCGATGCCGACAAGGCCAATGCGGCCGCACGCAAGTCCATCGGCGCCGGCCTGGGCGTGCTGACGGCGCCGGGCAGTTCGGTCGTGCGCCTGACCTACAAGGCCGATGACCCTGAACGGGCCGCGCGCATCCTGAACACGGTGATCGAACAGTATCTGGCCTATCGCCGCGAGGTGTTTCAGGACAAGACCCCCGCCATCGCCACCCAGCGGATGGCGTTTGAGGATGATCTGGCCAGCGCCGATCAGGCCTATGAAAGCTTCCTGAGGACCAACGACATCGGTGACTTCACCGCCGCCAAGACGACGCTGGCGGCGACCTATCAGACGGTTTTCACCGACCGCATGTCGACGCAGAGCCAGTTGAACCAGACCAGCCAGCGCCTGAACACCCTGATGGCGCAGCAGGCGACGACGCCGCCTGAAATCGCATTGCAGCAGGACCTGAACATCTCGGCCCAGGACCAGATCCTGCAACTGCGCACCGAGCGTGAGCAGCTTCTGTCGCGCTATACGCCTGACGCCCAGCCGGTGCGCGATATCGAGGCGCGGATCGTGCAACTGCAGGCCTATGTGTCGTCCGGCACCGCGGTCGGCCCCAAGGAAGTCCGCACCGGACCGAACCCGATCTGGACCGAACTGGAGACGACGCGGATCAATACGCGGGCCGAGCGAGATTCGTTGGCGGCGCGTCTGTCGGCTCTGGATCGCCAGTTGAACGACATCCGGGCGCGTCAGGCCCGTCTGACGGCGCTGGAATCCGAGAACTCGACCCTGGCGGGCAACCGCGAGGTTCTGACGGCCAATATCCGCGAGTTCCAGCAGCGTGAAAGCCAGAGCCGCGCCGACAATGCGCTGGTCGCGGCGGGCGCCGATAATGTCACCGTTCTGGAGCGCGCCCAGCCGCCCTCCACGGCCAAGAGCCTGAAGATCCCGGCGCTAGCGGCGGTCTTCCTGTTTGCCGGGTTCACCGCACTGTGCGTCGGCCTGCTGCGGGTGTTCACCCGCAAGGGGTTCACCACCCCGGCCTCTGTCGCGCGGACTTTGGATATGCCTGTTCTCGCTGTGGCGCCTGCCAAGGCCAGATAATGTTACGCTGCGGCGTGACGGAGAGCGCATAGCGATTCGATGGTCGATCTGACTTCGGAAATGGGTGGCCTGTGGGCGGCGCTGGGACCAGCGCCGGCTCATCGTGCGCGCGTCATTCAGTTCGCCTCGGCGGCCTCTGGCGAAGGCGTGTCCACCGTGGCGCGTGAGTTCGCCCGTCTGGCCGCTGTGCGGGCCAGAAAGCCGGTCTGGCTGATTGATGGCGACCTGACGCAACAGGGGCAGCTTGAAGCCATCGCCGGAGAGCCGGATCGGTTCGGACAGATCGGCAAGCCTGCGCGCGCCTCGCCTGACGGCTCCAGCTTCTTTGTGGTGACGCCGCGGGTGACGGGACGGGACGGCAAGCCCGTGCCGTCGTCACGCCTGCTGACGGCGCGTTCCTGCCTGGGCGGGCGGCTGTGGGTGACGCATTTCCACATGGAGGCCCTGCGTTCCGGCCACCGAGTCGAGACAGTGGGCGAGCCGCGCTATTGGGACGTGATGCGCCAGCACGCAGACACCATCGTCATCGACGCCCCGGCGGCGGACCGCAACGACATGTCGATCATCCTGGCGCCCTTCGTCGACATGACGGTGCTGGTGGTTCGGGCTGAGAGCACGGCGGCGAATGAGCCGGTCATCCTGCGTGACGAGATTGAGGCCGTCGGCGGTCGGATCGCCGGCGTAGTGATGAACCGTTCGACCTATCGCGCGCCCGGCTTCCTGCAGCGGCTGACGGGCTAAGCCGTCCGTTTCAGCATGGCGGCGCCGTAAAGGCGCGGCTCGAACCCCTTGGTCCAGAATATTTTACCAAGGCCGCGCGCCAGCCGGTCGTAAACCTCTGCGCGGTTGGGGCGTCTGAGAATGGCGACGCCGATGGAGGTCAGCCCCCAAAGCCCGGCCTGAACCGCGCCCACCAGCATCCACTTGACCACGCCCGCCCGGTCGCCGCGATCCGCCGCCATCTGGCTGGGGCTCTGGCCATAGGCGAAGGCGCGCAGCAGGGCGTAGCGCAGGGTGGCGCGGTCGGCAGGCGCGAACTCGTCCACCCAGGCGTTGGCGGCCCAGCCGAAGGTGCCTCCACGCGCTTGCAGGCCAGTGAACAGGCGGTCGTCTTCGCCCCCCGTCTCGTTCATGGCGGTGTCGAAGGGCGCATTGCCAGGCAGGGCTGTGGCGCGGACCATCAGGCTATTGCCACAGCCGTGGATGTCGTCGGTCAGTCCCGTCTCGGTCGGGCCTGTGCGCCCGAAGAACCGCTCCAGATAGGCGGTGGTCCAGCCGGTTCCGTCCGGCACGCGCCCGCGAATGGGGCCGAACAGCACGTCGGCGCCCGTCTGGGACTGTGCGCTCAGCAAGGCGGCCAGCCATCCGGCAGAAGCCGCCTCATCATCATCCAGAAAGGCGATCAGGGCCGAATCTGTGGCGCTCAGGCCCACATTACGGGCTGTGGCGACACCAGGAACCGGAGCGTGGGCATAGGTCAGAGGAACGGGGGCTTCGGCCCGCATCCGTTCGATCAGGGGCGCGGCGGAGCCGTCCGGATCATTGTCGGCGATGACGATGGTGCTGACCCGGTCCAGCGCGTCCGTTTGGGCGAAGACTGAACGCAGGGCGCGTTCCAGACTTTCAGCCCGGCGCAGGGTTGGGATGATGACGGCGACGTCCTTGGCGACATCGGGGGCGGTTGCAGCGCTCATGTCAGACGGCGTCCGCATAGACGGCGGCCCGGTAGAGTCTCAACGCGAAGGCGCGGGCCTTGGTCGGCAGAATGGGCGTCAACGCCGCCTGTTTCACCAGTCCCCGGATCAGGGGCAGGGCAGGCAGGCGCTTCAACGCTCGCGCGGCCTTATAGCTGGGATAGGTCTGGACGATGGCCGGGTGCAGGGCGACGACGCGGGCGAAGTTGCCAGCGCCCTGATCGAACTTGCCCGCCAGATCAGCGACGGTGTCCAGTCCCATATGGGTGGCGGGATTGTCGATATGGATGACCTGGAATCGCTGCGACACGCGCATGGCCCATTCCACATCCTCCCAGCCCCAGCCGGTGAAGCCGGGGTCAAAGGTCTCTGCATCGAACACGTCGCGGCGCACCAGGAGGTTGGAGGTGTAGACGTATTTCTCTGGCGTTTTGGCGCGCTCGGCGGCGGGAACGCATTCGCTGGCGCCGGACAGGGCGCGGTGGACGGCGAAACGGGCGTCGGTCGGCGCCTGATCCAGCGAGAAGCCGCCGAAGGCCACCGCTGGCGCATCGGCGGTGAACAGATCGGTCCAGTTCTGCAGGAAATGCGGCGTATCGGGCTTCATGTCGCTGTCGAGGAACAGGAAGGCCTGTCCGCGCGCGGCGGTGGTCAGGCGGTTGCGGCCCCTGGCCCGGCCTTCGTTGGCGTCCAGCGTGATCAGGCGGGCGGGCAGGGACAGGGCGTCCAGCGTCGCCTTCAACTGTGCGGTCAGGGCCGTGTCATTCGTGCCGTCGTCCATCAGGATCAGCTCGACCTGTCCGCTCAGCGCCACCGCTTCGGTGTCGAGTTGCCGGATCAGGGCGTCGGGATCATCGCGCAGGAAGGGCATCAGGACCGAGATGGTCGGCGCGGCCGCCGTCCATGCGGCGTTGTCGTGGATGTCTGCGCTCATGCGGCGGCCCCCCGTCTGGCGGCGATCAGGCGGATCAAGAGGTCGCGCACGCCTGCTGCATTCAGCATCAGGGCCAGGGCGGCATAGACCGCGCCGCCGACGCTGGCGTCCAGCACCAGTTCAGCCAGACCTCCGATCGGCGGCAACAGCGCCACGACCCCGGCCATGACCGCAGAGGCGACGCCGCAGCGGATCAGACTGCCCCACGGGATCGGCAGGGCGATGGCCCGGCGGCTGATCAACAGACAGGCGATCAGGCCGATGGCGAAGCTGAGCGCCGTGGCGACAGCGGCGCCCAACACGCCCAGCCGTGGGATCAGCACAAGGTTCAGCACGATGTTGGACAGGGCCGGAATGGCCATGGTCACCAGCAGCAGGCCGGTCTTCTTGCCCAGCGTAAATCCGAAGCCGAAATAATAGGCGATCATGCCTGACAGAAAGGCGGAGGCGGCGATCCACGGCGTCACGATGGCGGCGGCGGCGCGCAGGTCCTGACCGATCATCAACTCGGCCATCGGTCGTGCGACCAGCGCCAGTCCGACAGCGGCGGGCAGGCCGATCAGGATCAGGGTCGAGCCCTGCACCAGCGCCGTCTCGCGCAGAGCCTCGCGTCCGCCGCGCTCCAGCGCCATGACCATGGCGGGCGCGCCCGCTGCGCCCAGCCAGATGAACATCACGTCCAACGTCCGGTTCGCCAGACTATAGCTGGCGTGATAGGCGCCGACCGCCGCCGCATCCATGAAGGCCGCCAGCAGGAAGCGGTCCGTCGAGGCCAGCACCAGCGCCAGCGTCAGGGACGCGGCGATGGGATAGCCATAGGCCGCATAGGCCTTCAGCCGCTCGCGATCCACGGCCCCGCCGGTCGATTGGGCCAGTTCGCCCGGCAGGATGAAGGGCAGGACGAACAGGGGCGCCAGCGCCAGACCCAGCAGCGGGGAGGCGGCGCCTGCGCCCGCCAGCGCAAACCCGGCGCCGACAAGAAACCCGAAGATGGAGACGAACATGTCGACATTGGCCGCCTTGGCGACCTCGCCCGCCGCGCGGTAACGCTCCTGCGCCAGCTTGGCCAGATTGCGAATCGGCGCCCCGGCCAGACCAAAGGCGACGGCGATCTTGAACGCAGGCGTCAGCGGCAGCAGCCACACCACCAGCGCCGCAATCGGCACGAAGACGGCGATGATAGCGAACGAGGTGCGGTACAGGCTGGCGAAATGGGTGCTCAGGCCCTCGGGCGTGCGCTCGGCCGCCCAGAACCGCGCCATCGACGCTTCCAGCCAGCTGAAGGTCGCCGTATGGGCCAGGGTGGTGACCGAAAAGGCCAGGGCGTAGTGACCGAAGTCTTCGGGGCTGAGCAGCCGGGTGAAGACGACGATGGTCAGGAAACCGACCACCCCCTGCACGACCTGTGCGGGCAGATAGCCCCACACGCCGCGCCAGAACATGCGTTTCTCACTCACCGGACGGCAGACCTGTCGCCCAGCAGAACGGGAACGGTGATCAGGATCACCCACGGGTCCAGCCAGAAGGACTGACGCTCAATATAGTCGATATCCAACTGCACGCGGCGGCGGACCTCTTGCTCGGTGTTGACGGGGCCGCGTGAGCCCTTGATGGCGGCCCAGCCGGTCATGCCGGGTTTGATCCGGTGGCGGTGGGCGTATTCGGCGACCAGACGGGCGGATTCGGTGTCGCCGGTCTTCATGCCGATGGCGTGGGGGCGGGGACCGACCAGAGACATCTCGCCGGTCAGGATGTTGAAGATCTGGGGCAGTTCATCAAGGCTGGTCGCGCGGATGAAACGACCGACGCGGGTGACGCGGCAATCATCGGCGGTGACCTGCTTGCTGGCCGTGGCGTCGGCGTCGGCATGGCGCATGGAGCGGAACTTCCACACCACGATCTCTTCGTGATTGAAGCCGTGTCGACGCTGGCGGAAGAAGATGGGGCCGGGGCTGTCCAGCCGAATGGCAAGGGCCACCAGGGCCATGACTGGCGCGGCTGCGATCAGGGCGATCAGGCCGACAATGACATCCAGCATCCGCTTGTTGAACGCCTTGCGGTCGGCGTGAGCAGGTCCCCCCAACGGCGCCAACGGGGCGGAGGCCAGACGATCCAGGGCGGCGTCGACGCAGCCCCCTTCGACCAGAACTGTCAGGGCGTTGGGCAGGCTTTCCAGCCGTCGTGTCAGGTCGCGCACCCGCTCTCCGCCCTGGGCGTCGATAGCCAGGACGATGCGGTCCACATAGGGCGTCATCCGATGGCTGATCAGGGCGTTCGCATCGCCCAGCACCGGCACGCCGCCTATGTTCCTGGGCGAACGCGCCAGCCGGTCGTCGAACACGCCCAGCACATTCAGGTCGCGCCGTTCCAGTGCACGCTGGATCAGGGCCTCGGCGTTCCGGGTGGCGCCGACAATGACGATATTGGGCGACAGGACGCCCTTTCTGCGCCAGCGCATGACGATGGTCAGCCAGACGCTGTGGAGCACCAGCAGCGCCGTCGTCGTCGCCAGAATAAAGACGCTCGCAGCCGCCAATCCCTGATCTCCGAACATCAGGCTGGCGATGAAGGCCGCCGTCGCCGCGGCCAAAGCCAGGCCGATGATCGAGGCGAGATGCACCAGAGGTCTGCGGTTGCGCCTGAAGCGATAGAGGCTCAACCCGCGCATCAGACCCAGAATCACGACGCCCGCCGTCAGGCTGGGGGCGATCAGGGCCAGGGTCAGGGCGCCCAGGCCATTGGGCGCCGTGGTCCAGGCGACGGCCAATCCTATGGCGAAAACCGCCAGCACGTCGGCGGCGCGGAAATAATGGGCGGCCAGCCGCACGCCCGAACGCTGGCGCGCACTCAGCCAGACCTCGGTCCTGAACGGCCCGCGCGCAGCCCGCCTGGCCGCCGTATCGGTCGGCGCGGTCAGCGAATCCGCTAGGTGAGAGGCGCAGTCGGTCATGTCGATCCGTGGTTGGCGAACGCGGACATTCACCACAACTGGCCTCTATGTCGCGTTAACATGAGGACTTTCTCTCGAAGCGGATTGCGCGACGCAGCGACCTCCGCTATCGACGCCTTCGCTGGAGACGTGGCCGAGTGGCTGAAGGCAACGGTTTGCTAAATCGTCGTACCCTGTAAGGGGTACCGAGGGTTCGAATCCCTCCGTCTCCGCCATTGCCTTATTAGGGCTGGCTTTTCCGCAAAATCAGCGACTTATAGCAAGTGGGTTACATCTGGAGCAGATGGAGCCCCTATGCTGACCTGCGCTGACCGAGCGCGACCTACTTACTGTTTTCGCCGGGTGATTCCCGAAGAACCGCGCCTCGCTTTCAGAGGGAAGTGCGGCCTAACCCTTGATTTTCATCGCGGCGAACTGGCGGCTCTTATTGTCGGAGCAGTTTGCTAATCGCGGCGCCGGAGATTGTACGGCCCTCGGGTGGCCGCATGCCGGTGTTGGTCGTCACCAGCATACGATCTCGATTAGACCCTATCGCGTGTAGCTGGCGACCAGTCGTCCCTGGGTGTCCTTGATCGTCGTTCGGATCGTTGTCAGTTCGGAAAAATACCGTTCGCCATCCCAGGTGAAGGTGACTTCCCGATCGCGAGGAGGCGTTTTGCCCCAGGTGTGGCGCGCTTTTTCACAAATGGCGTCTATCGTGGCCTTATCCAGCTTCGACATGGCGAACTTCACTCCAAACTTTGTCTTTAGCGGCTACGATCATTTGACCCCGGACTGGGGTGAACCTGACGCAACAGGGACCATTGGGGCTTTAACCGTTCATGCGGGGGAGCCCTGATCCTTAGCCGATCATTCTAGCAGTTTCACAAGGACGGCGGGCACGAAAAAGCCGCGCACCGGGGTGCGCGGCTTTCTTTGTTCAGCGGTGTGATCAGCGGCGGGGGCGGATCAGCTGGATGCTGTCGTCGCCGTCGCCCGCCCAGCCGGATTTGACGGCGGCGTAGACGTTGCCGCGGCCGTCGGCGGCGACGTGGTTGGCGGTCGGCGGGGCGGGCAGGTTGGCGACGATGCGGCCGTCGACGTCGACGACGGTGATCGTGCCTGCGCCGAAGTTGCTGACATAGGCGCGGCGGGCGACGGGCTCGAACGCGACGTTCAGGGCGCCTGCGCCGACCGGGGTGTCGGCGATGACCGAACCGTCTGCACCGTTCAGGATCACCAGATTGTCGGTGCCTTGGGCGGCGGCGAAGATGCGGTTGGTGACCGGATCATGGGCCACGCCGATCACGCCACGCGCGCCTGCGACCTTGAAGACGTTCTCGACAGCGTCGGTCTGGGTGTTGATGACCGCGATCTCATTGGTCGAATTCGAGGCCACGTACAGGCGGCGCGCCTGGGCGTCGTAGGACAGGCTGGCGGCTGAGAAGGTTTCGCCGCGCACGGTCGATTCGATCTTGATGCGTTTGGACACCGCCAGGCCGTTGGTGTCGAAGACTACGATCTCGGGCTGGAAGGTGGCGCTGACATAGGCCTTGGACGCGGTCTCATCGATCACGACGTCGCGGGCGTGGTTGACGGTGCCGGGCTCGAACTGACGCACCAGCGACAGGTCGCTCTGGCGATAGACGGCGACCGTGTTCTGGCGACTCTGGGTCACCCAGACGGTGTCGTGGGCATCGTCGACGCCGACGCCGTAAACCGCGAAGACGCCGCCGTCGGAGGTTTCGCCCGCGGCATTGGTGCGACCCGGTGCAGCGGCGGGCGGCCGACCGCCGAGGTGACGAAGACGGCGTTGCGCTTGGCGCTGTAGGCCGTCTGATAGAGGCCGCGCGTCAGGCGCGAGTTGGTGATGCGGAAGTTGCTTTCACCCGACAGCGGCACGTTCGGCGAGATTTTCAGGTTCGCCAGCACCGCATTGTACGGCGCCTGCGACACCACCACGATCGGGTGGTTTCCGGCGGCGGCGTCGGCGGGTAGGGTCAGGCGGGCCTCAAACCCGCCCTCTGCGTTGGCCACGATGGCGCCGGTCGACAGCGGCGTCTGGCCGTGCAGCAGGGCGATGGCCTGACCGGGACGGAAACCCCGGCCCGTGGCGACGACTTCGCCACCCGCCAGCACGGGCAGGCCGCGCTGGGCCGAGGCGAAGCTGACGGAGCCTTCCTGCAGGCGTTCCGGCGCAGTGAAGACCGATTGCGCCGTGGCGAGTGAGGGCAGGGCGACGGTCGAAACCGCCAGAAGGGCGCCGAGGGCGACGCCGCGCAGTGAGTTCTTGAGCATGGTCATGATCACGTCTTTCCAGATCAGAAGCGAGTGGTCAGGCCGACGAAGAAACGCCGACCGGGAGAGTAGTAGCCGTCACCCGAGGTGCCGCTGATCTTCTCGGAGAACAGGTTGGTGACGCCTGCGCGCAGGGTCACGGTGTCCGAAGCCTCGAAGGCGGTGGTCAGGTCGAACTCGGTGTGGCTGTTGGTCAGGGTGGCGCCGCCGCTGAGCTGTTCGCCGGTGTATTGGGCCGACAGCATGAAGCCGAGACGCTCGGTCGCGCGCCAGTCGAGCGAGGCGAAGCCCGACCATTCCGGCGTGGTGATCAGGTTGGCGCCCGTGTCCAGGTTCTTAGCCTCGATCATCCAGGTGGCGTTGCCGCGCAGGGTCAGATCATAGGGCAGGCTGGCCTGGCCGGTCAGTTCCAGCCCCTTGGTGCGGGCGCGCTGGATGTTCTCGTTCTTGGTCCACCAGCGGCCTTCGTAATAGCCGAGCGGCGCGTACTGAATCTTGTTGTCGAAGTCGGTGAGGAAATAGGTGGCGCCGAACCGGTAGCTGGCCCCGTCATAGGAGAAGCCGACCTCATAGCTGGTGCTTTCCTCAGGCTTCAGGTCCGGGTTTCCCGTCATCCAGCATGAGCCGGAGGTATAGGTGATCGGCTTGCCGGCGCTGTCGAGCAGCGGATTGCCGTTCTTGTCCTTGGCGACCATGCCGACCAGACCGCGACAGCCGTTGCCGCCCGAGTTGGTGGCGGCGCCTGCACTGTTTTCCTTCAGCGACGGGGCGCGGAAGCCCTTGGAGACGCCGCCGCGGATCGTCCAGACGTCCGACGGGTGCCAGACCAGATAGGCGCGCGGGCTGAAATGCTCGCCATAGCGGTGGTGGCTGTCCAGGCGGGCGCCCAGCGTCAGCAGCAGATTCTCACGCAGGGTGATCTGGTCTTCGGCGAAGATGGCCGCCGTGTCGCCCTTCAGCGTCGCGCCGCTGACGACATTGCCGTTGAAGTCGATGGGGACCGTGCCGACGGTGTCGGTGTTGGTCAGCTGTTCTTCGCGGTACTGGCCGCCGATGGCGAACTTGTGCTGCCAAATGAAGTTCTTTTCGAAGTTCAGCAGGCCGTCGACGATCCATTCCTCGAACTCGCCCGCGCCGCCGTACTCGCCCATCGCCTTGTTGGTGAAGGCGTTGCGATAGACGTCCAAACGCGTGTCGCCGAACGACCATTTGCCTTCGTGGCTGGCGCGGAAGTTGGTGCGCTCGGTCTTGGAGCCGAAGGCGCTCTGCGGGGTCAGGACGCCGTTACGGTTGGGGACCAGGGTCTTGGGTGCGAGCGGCTCTTCGATGCCGTAGCTGCCCTCGAACGAGAAGTTGTGGTTCTCGATCGGCGCCCAGTTCAGCACGCCATTCAGGGTCTTGTTGATGACGCCGCCCGTGCCGTTGTTGCCGGCGAGGTTGACTTCATCGGGGTTGGTGCGGGCGTAGGTGGCGCCCAGACGCAGGCCCAGAGTGTCGGTGATCGGGCCGGCGACATTGACGCCCAACTGATAGGCGTCGCCGCGCTGGCTGTCCTCTGACCAAGTGTAGCTGGTATTGGCCGAACCGCGCCACGTCGGGGCGATCTTGCGGGTGATGATGTTGATGACGCCGCCCATGGCGTCGGATCCGTACAGCGACGACATCGGACCGCGTACGACCTCGATCCGCTCGATCATGTCGGGCGAGATCCAATTCAGATCCTGACGGCCCAGGTCGGGGCGATAGCTGATGTCGCGCGAGTTGCCGACGCGGCGGCCGTCGACCAGCACCAGCGTGTAGTTGTCGGGCAGGCCGCGAATGGTGATCTTGGACATGGCGCCGGTCGGGCTGATGCCGCCGGTCACGCCGGGCAGGCGGCCCAGCAGTTCGGCCAGGCTCTGAACCGGCTGGCGTTCAATATCCTCGCGGGTGATGACGCTGACCGAGGCCGGGGCGTCGCGGACATCGACGC
>NZ_JABAZW010000061.1:14837-16567 GCF_018608325.1 Brevundimonas sp.
GGTGGCCGAGGCGGTCACGACGATGTCGTCGACGCGGGCCACGCGCGGATTGGTCTGGTCATCGACGGAGGCCAGGGCCGAGCCCGAGGCGAGAATGGTTGTGGTCATCAGGCACAGCCCGAGACCTCGCGAAACATTAGACATTGGCGCCCCCAAAGGCATTCGGAGAGGACAGGCGCCGTCTTGCGCGACACCTGTGTTGGCTGGGAATCTGACTGCGGCGAGCAGTCGGCGCGGTTAATAATCATTCGCAACAAGCCATCAATGTCGCATTCGGCATTGGGCCTATTCGGCAAAACGCATGACGGCAGAGGTGGCGTGGTGTGTCGGTCGACGGCGCCAGGCGCGAAAGTCGTAGCTATGCGATATGTGTGCGAGTAAGAGTCGTTCGCATCTTATCGGATCTGCATTCCTGACGGTTTGACCGGGCAGGAAGGGCGAACTCAAGAACGGGCATGGTCGGGCGTCTTCCCCAACACACTGATTTCACGCTGCTTCATCACCTGCTGGTGTTGATCGAGATGCGCAGCGTGTCGCGGGCGGCGGACCGGCTGGGCATCGGACAACCGGCGATGAGTCGGATTCTGGCGCGATTGCGGGACCAGTTCGCGGACGCCCTGCTGGTGCGGGGACCGCGTGGCATGACGTTGACGCCGCGCGCGGAGGCCCTGAGCGGGCCGCTTCGCCACTGGCTGCGGGATGGTGAGAATCTGCTGCGCGAACCCGAGCTGAATCTGCAGCAGGTGCGGCGCAGCTTCCATCTGGCCTCGACCGACTATGGCGCGCTGACGGTGCTGGCGCCGACCTTGGCGCAGATCGAACGCGAAGCCCTGGGCATCGGCCTGACGGTCGAGCCATTGTCGGACGCCAGCGTACGCCGGTTGGAGGAGGGGCAGCTTGATCTGCTGCTGACCGGCTGGGACCCGCAAGGCACCGGCCTGCAGTCGCGATGGCTGTTTCAGGAGGATTATCTGGGGCTGGCCCGCGCCGATCACCCGGTTCATGATAGCCGCCCGACGACGGATGACTTGCTGCGCTGGCCCCATGTGGCGACTTCGATTGGTGAAGGTTTCGGCGACTGGATCACCGATGAGAGGCCGGACATGGCCGACCGTCGCGTTCTGTGCCGGTCAGAGAGTTTCTCACTGACGCCCTATCTGCTGACAGAGGGGGAGGCGGTGGCCATCCTGCCGCGCCGTGCGGCCCGCCGGTTCGCCTCTGCGCACGGCCTGCGGACCTTTGCGGTTCCGCTGGGGCTGAAGCCGTTCGACTATTATCTGAGCTGGCATGAGCGGTCACAGGATGACCCTGCGACCCACTGGATGGTGGCGACCCTGGCCGCCGCCTTTGAGGACGGCGACGGGACGTCAGCGGGTCAGGAGGTGGAGGCCGCCTGTTCAGGTCCAGGGCGGCGCGCGGGCCACAGCACGACGACCAGCACCAGCGTCGCTCCGATAACATAGGGCGCGCCCGACGAGGCCTGATAGGCCAAGGTTCCGGCGATGGGGCCGACAACCGCCGCCAGTCCTTGCGCCGCGCCGACAGCGCCTGCTGCAGCGCCCTGTTCGTGGGCCTCGACAGCATTGGCGGCCAGCGCAGAGATCGCGGGATAGACCCAGCCCATGCCCGCCGCCGCCACGCCATAGGTCAGCCACAGCAAGGCGGGACTGTCGGCGAAGTTGACGCAGGCGAAACCGAGCGCCGCCACGACGCCGCCGATGCGGATGAAG
>NZ_JABAZW010000061.1:16577-23028 GCF_018608325.1 Brevundimonas sp.
CAGTCCAGCCGACGCAGAACCATCTGCGACACGAACAAGGCCACCCCGACGACGGCAAGGGCGACGCCGGAGACGCGGGCGGCGTCGTTCGGCGCCAGAGCCAGACGGTCCAGAGCCACGAAGCCGACCACGACCTGCGCCACCACGACGCAGAACATGGCGGCGAAGGCGGTGAAGACGGCGCGGCGCAGGCGCAGGTCTGTCAACTTGAGGGGCGAGGGCTTGCGGACCGCCGCGTGCTCATCCGCTGGCAGGAAGCGCCAGACAACGATCAGCGCCACCAACGGCAGGGCGGCGATCACCAGCAGGGAGGCGCCGATATTCCATCCCGCCAGAAGACCCGCTGCACCCGGCCCGACCACCATGCCGACGGCGCTGGCGGCGCCGACCGCGCCCATGGCCTTGGCGCGCCCGGCGGGCGGGGTGTGGTCGGCGACCACGGCGGCGCAGACGGGCGGCACGGCGGCGTAGAAGGCGCCAGCGGCTGTGCGGGCCAGGGTCATGCCGAGGAAGGTTATGGCGGCGGCGGGAACCCAAAGCAGGGCGGCGTTCATGAAAAGGGCCAGCACGGCATAGCTGACGGCGAACCCGATCAGGGCGGTCAGCAGGACGCGCCTGCGTCCCACGCGGTCGCTATAGGCGCCCCAGAAGCGCGCCATCAGCATCCAGGCGACGCCCGCGGCCGTCACCGCCATGCCGACATGCCAGGGTTGAAGATCCAGCAGCCGCGCCATCGGTCCGACCACGGCGACAAAGGCCATCATCGCCATGCTGCCGATGCAGGCGGCGGTCAGAAGTGGCTTGAGGCTGAAGGCGGGCGGCTGATCGGCGGGCGAGGGGACGGTGGTCATGATCGGCTCCGAAGCAAACGGTGACGCTCATGTCCAGCAAATGAGAATGAATTGCAAATCCGTTGTCTTCAAACCGGCAGGATCAACTCCACCTTCAGACCGGAGGCATTGTCAGACAGGTGGACGTCGCCGCCATGGGCGCGGGCGACAGCGGCGACCATGGCCAGGCCCAGGCCGGAGCCGGATTGGCTGTTCGGCGACAGACGATGGAAGCGCCGCAAGACCTTGTCGTGTTGATCGTCCGGGATGCCGGGACCGTTGTCGGAGACGCCGAGATGGACCGCACCGTTATTCTGCTGGACGGACACAGTGATATGGACCTCACCGCCGCCGTGGAAGACGGCATTCTCGATCAGATTGGCCAGCGCCTGCTGCAGCAGATGAGGATCGCCCTGAACCATGAGGGCGCCGTCTGGCGGTCCGGTCAGTGCGCCGTTTGCCTCGACGATGGGGCGATAGATGTCGCAGACCGTGCGGGCCAGGGCGGCGGCGTCGACCGGGACGGTCTTCAACTGGTCGCCGCTGCTTTCCAGACGCGCCAGCGCCAGCAGGCCTTCGAACAGGCTGCTGAGTTGATCGGTTTCCTGCATGGCCAGATCAAGGGCGTCGGCAGACCGTTCGGGATTATCGACGTGGGCGGCGGCGTCCTCAAGTCGGTTGCGCACGCGGGTCAGGGGGGTGCGAAGTTCGTGCGCCACGCCTTCCGACAGGGTTTTCAGCGCTGAGTGGGCGGCCTCCTGCCGATCCAGCATCCGGTTCAGGTTCCGGGCCAGATCATCGAATTCGCGGCCAAAGCCAATGGCGGGCAGGCGGGTCGCCTCCTGACCGGCGATGATCCGGGCCACGGCGCTGTTCACGCCTTCCAGCCGCCGCAGGAACAGCCAGCCCGCCGTCAATCCGCCGATGATGGCCAGCAGGAACAGGACCAGCCCGCTCCAGAAGGCGAACTGGCGCACGCCGCCTCGCAACTCGTCCAGATGCTGGGTGTCGCGCCCGACCGCCAGCAGGGTGCCGTCCTGCGCATGGCTGCTGAGCACCAGCATATTGGGCGTCTGATCCGGCCAACGGGTCTGACGCATCTTGGTCGGCAGGTTGCGGCGGAAGCCCGTGTCATTCACCGCCTGCCGCGTCAGCCCGTTGGAGAAGCTCTCTCCGTCAGGGGCAGCGACCAGCAGAAGATAGCGCCGTGCGTCGCGGTTTCGGGCCTGACTGTTCAACTCGCGCACCAGGGCGGCGCCGCCGTGGCGGTCGGCGTCGGCGCGCATCACCTCCATCTGGTGCGTCAGGCCGTCACGCACCTCGGCCTCGGCGAACCGCATCAGGCCATAGTCGACTGCAACCACCAGACCGGCTGCGCCGATGCCGAACAGCAGCGAAAAGCCCGCCGCGAACCGCAGGCTGGCGGTCGACCAGATCGACGGGCGTCTGGTCCTAGCGGGCGTCCTTGAGGACATAGCCGACCCCCCGGATGGTATGGATCAGGTCTACGTCGAAGCCCCGGTCCACCTTTGCGCGCAGGCGGCTGATGTGGGCGTCGATCAGATTGGCGCGCGGATCGAAGTGAAAGCCCCACAGGCTTTCCAGCAGCATGGTCCGCGTCACCGTATGCCCAGCGTTGCGCGCCAGCATCTCCAGCAGCTTGAACTCGTGCGCGGTCAGTTCCAGCACCTCGCCCGCACGGGTCGCGCGGTGGGCTGTGGCGTCGATCTCCAGATCAGCAATGACATGTCGGCTGGGGCGCGCGGCGAGGGGAGGGCGCCGGATTAGGGCCTGAAGCCGGGCGCTGAGTTCGCTGAAGGCGAAGGGTTTGACCAGATAGTCGTCGGCCCCGGCGTTCAGCCCCTCGACCCGATCTTCCACCGAGCCCAGCGCGGTCAGCATCAGCACAGGCGTCCGCAGGTCCGCCGCGCGCATGGCGCGCACCATGTCGATGCCGGACGGTCCGGGCATCATCCGGTCGGCGACGATGGCGTCATAGGCGCCGTCCAGCGCCATGTGCAGGCCGCTTTCGCTCTCGGCGGCCTCGTCCACCGTATGCCCCTGCTGGCGCAGACCTTCGGCGATGAAGGTGCGGGCAGGCAGGTCGTCGTCGATGATCAGCATCCGCATGGCGGGTCGTGTCGTCTCGTTCAGCAGGGCCGACCGCGGCGGATTTAATCTGCACGCAAGGTTCAGCGAAGGTCGCCGCTGTAATGCCCTGATTTGAGAATGATATGCAAATGCGTAAGCTGTTCTGAGAGAGCCATGACCACCGCCCAGCTTTGGAAAGTCCCTGATGTGCCGATCCAGATCGGCGGTTCATCCGGTGACGCCCTGGCGCCGTCTCAATCGCAGATGGACTGGGCCTTCGGCATTTCCACGCCGGAGCTGAAGCTGTTCACGACGGGTCTGGAAAAGCGACTGAAGCCTGGCCCTGCGGCGACGCTGGGGCAGCGGGTGCAGACCTTCTTTGAGCAGTTGCCGGGTGAAGCGGCGTCAGGCGAACCTGCGCCGCGCCTGCTGGTCGGCGCCCTGCCGTTCGACCGGAACGCCGACGACTGTCTGTTCTTGCCGCAGCGTGCGGCCAATCGTCCCTGGCCCGTTCAATCTTCCGCCCCCAAGCGGTTGAACTGGCGCATGGAGCCCCAGCCCGACCGTGCGGCCTATCGTGCGGCTGTGGCTGGAGCACTGGCGGAGATTCGGCGGGCGAGCGCCGAATCTCCGCTGGAGAAGGTCGTGCTGTCGCGCAGCCTGAAGCTGACCGCCGATGGCCGGATCGATCCGTTTGATCTGTGGTCGGCGTTGAAGGCGGATCCGTCGGCGGCGCGGTTCATCACGCCGCTGGGCCAGAATGCCGGCGGCGCCATGCGGCGTCTGGTCGGCGCATCGCCGGAACTGCTGATCTCCAAACAGGGCGCGCGCATCTTGTCCTATCCGCTGGCGGGGTCGGCGCGACGCAGCCCCGATCTGGCCGAGGATGAGGCGGCGTCAAAGGCCTTGCTGCGGTCGGACAAGGATCGTCGCGAACATGCCGCCGTGGTCGAGGCCATTCTGGATGCGCTGGCGCCCTATTGCAGCGAACTGCGCGCGCCGCCGGGCCCCGCTTTGGTCTCCACCCGCACCATGTGGCACCTGGGCACGCGTATCGAAGGGCGGCTGCGTCACCCCGACCGGGTGTCCTCGGCCGAACTGGCCGCCGTGCTGCATCCGACGCCAGCGGTTGCGGGCGCGCCACGGCAGCGGGCGGTGAAGCTGATCCACGAACTGGAAGGCTATGACCGGGGGTTCTACGCCGGGGCTGTGGGCTGGACCAATGCGGTTGGCGACGGCGCCTGGCATGTCTCGCTGCGCTGCGCCGAAGTCGCGGGCGACACCGCGCGGCTGTATGCGGGCGCGGGCATTGTCGAAGGCTCCGACCCAGAGGCCGAGGCCGACGAAACATCAGGCAAGTTCCAGGCGGTCCTGCGCGCCCTGGGCGTTGACGAGGCCGCAGCATGATCCCGCTTCAACAGGTCTGGCCTGACGATCTGGCCGCGCGCTATCGCGACAAGGGCTACTGGCGGGGTGAGACCTTCTCGGACCTGCTGCGCAACTGTGCGGCGGACTATCCCGACAAGCTGGCCGTGGTGGCTGAGGGCGCGCGCTGGACCTATGCGGAGTTGCTGGACCGGGCCGAGACGGCGGCGGCGGGTTTCCTGGCGCTGGGGCTGAAGCCCGGCGACCGGGTGGTGGTGCAACTGCCGAACCTGGCGGAGTTTCTCAGCGTCGTCTTCGGCCTGTTCCGCGCGCAACTGATTCCGGTCTACGCCCTGCCGGCGCACCGCCTGACCGAGATCGTCCATTTCGCCAGAAAGTCAGAGGCGGCGGCCTATGTGATCGCTGACCGCCGCGATGGCTTCGACTATCGCGCCTTGGCCCGTCAGGTTCAGGGCGAGGTTCCCGCCATCCGTCATGTCGTGGTGGTTGGACAGGCGGAGGAGTTTGTCGCCTTTGACGGCTTCCGTCCCGATTTGTCGCTGCTGCCGACGACCGATGCCGATCCGTCGCAGGTGGCCTTCCTGCAGATTTCGGGCGGGTCTACGGGGCTGTCCAAACTGATCCCCCGCACCCACGACGACTATCTGTACAGCGTGCGCGACAGTGCGGTGATCAGCGGATTGAGCACCGACAGCGTCTATCTGACGGCCCTGCCTGCGGCCCATAATTTCCCGATGAGCTCGCCCGGCTATCTGGGCGCCATGTGTGTCGGCGCGACGGTGGTGATGGCGCCTTCGCCTTCACCGGACGCCTGTTTCCCGCTGATCGCGCGCGAAGGCGTGACGATCACGGGTCTGGTGCCGCCGCTGGCCCTGTTGTGGATGCAGGCGGCGGCGACCACGGCGCATGACATCTCCAGCCTTCAGGTGCTGCTGGTCGGCGGGGCCAAGTTTCTGCCGGAAGCCGCCCGTCGCGTTCGCCGCGAACTGAACTGCACCCTGCAGCAGGTGTTCGGCATGGCCGAGGGGTTGGTCAACTATACCCGGCTGGATGATCCCGAGCACCTGATCGTGGAGACGCAAGGTCGCCCGATCAGCCCGGATGACGAGGTTCTGATCGTTGACGATCATGATGTGCCGGTGGCCGAGGGGGAGACGGGCAACCTTCTGACGCGCGGCCCCTATACGATCCGCGCCTATCACAATGACGACGCGGCCAATGCGCGGTCGTTCACCGATGACGGCTTCTATCGCACCGGCGACGTCGTGCGCCGCACGCCAGAGGGGTATCTGGTCGTGATGGGTCGGGCGACCGACCACATCAATCGCGCGGGTGAGAAGATCTCGGCGGAAGAGGTCGAGGATCACCTGCTGGCCCATCCGGCGGTGTTCGACGCGGCGGTTGTCTCCACGCCCGACGACTATCTGGGCGAACGCACCTGCGCCTTCATCATTCCGAACGGTCCCGCGCCGCGCGGCGTCGAGATCAAGGCGTGGATGCGCAAGCGCGACATCGCGGAGTTCAAGGTGCCGGATCAGATCGTCTTCGTCGACGACTTCGCCATCACCGCCGTGGGCAAGATCAGCCGCCGCGAGCTGCGCGCCGCCCTGCGCCAGCGCCTGCTGGACGCGGCCAAGGGAGACCCCGCATGACCGCCAAGCCCGGCCTGCCGACCGTGCCCGCCTATGATCTGCCGACCGAGGATGAAATCCCGGCGTCGCGTGCGCCGTGGGTGTTGGAGCGCGGCCGCGCCGCCCTGCTGGTCCATGACATGCAGCGCTATTTCGTGCGGCCTTATGCAGCGGACGCTGAGCCGTTGACCGGTCTGGTCGCCAATATCGCGCGTCTGATCGAGGCGGCGCGGGCGGCGGGCATTCCGGTCTTCTATACGGCCCAGCAGGGCGAGCAGGACCGTCGTGACCGGGGGCTTCAGGCCGACCTGTGGGGACCGGGCATGAGCCGCGCGCCCGAGCATCAGGACATCCTGCCCGAACTGGCGCCGAGCCCGTCCGACTTCGTGCTAGTCAAGCATCGCTACAGCGCCTTCCAGCGCAGCAATCTGGAGACGCTGATGCGGGCGCGGGGGCGGGACCAACTGATCGTCTGCGGGGTCTATGCCCACATCGGCTGCCAGCTGACGGCGG
>NZ_JABAZW010000061.1:23038-29980 GCF_018608325.1 Brevundimonas sp.
GGGCGAGGCGTTCCAGCGCGATGTCGAACCCTTCTTCGTCGCCGACGCGCTGGGCGACTTCTCACGCGAGAAACACATGGCGGCGGTCCAGTGGGCCGCTGCGACCTGCGCCGTCGCCCTGTCGACCGCGCGCGTTCTGGAACGACTGACATGAGCAATCCCCCAACACAGTCTCCACTGACGCTGGAGCGCATGCGCGCCGACATCGCCGCCGTGCTGCACGAGACGCCGGACGCCATCGCCGATGATGACAATCTGATGGATCTGGGCGTGGATTCACTGCGCGCCCTGAACCTGTCGCTGCTGTGGAGCGAAAGCGTGCCGCTGGATTTCAGCGAACTGGCCGAGCACGTAACCCTGGCCGGATGGTGGGCGGTGGTGCAGGCGCGCCAGAAGGTGCACGGGATCGAGGCCTGATCTCATGCCAGATTCCTTGGAGCGTGGACGCGTGGCCGCGACGGTCTGGAAGCCCCTAACAGAAGCTCAGTCGGGCCTGTGGTTCGCCCAGCGGCTGGACCCGGCCAACCCGATCTTCAACACGGCCCACTATGTCGATTTTCACGGGGCGCTGGATGTTGAGGCCTTCCGGTCCGCTGTGGATCAGATGGCGGTCGAGGCCGAGATTCTTTCCGTCCGTTTCCGAGACCAGAATGGCGAGGTCGGGCAGGCGCTGGACCCGTCGCATCGCCCTTTGCTGCAGATCATTGATGTATCGGAGGCGGCGGATCCACTGGCTGACGCATTGGCGGCCATGCAGCGCGATCATGACACGCCGGTCGATCTGACCCGCGATCCTCTGGCCGCCAATCTGCTGTTCATTGTCGGGCCGCAGCGGTTCCTGTGGAGCCTGCGGGTGCACCATCTGGCGACCGATGGTTTCGGCATGGGACTGTTGGCGAACCGGGTGGCGGAAATCTATAATACGCGCAGAGGCGGGCCTGCTGTCGGTCCGGGTTTTGCGCCCCTGTCGAACGTCTGGGACGAAGACGCCGCCTATCGGGCAGCGGACAAACGCGTCGCCGACGCCGCCTACTGGCGCGAGGTCATGGGCGATGCGCCTGAGGTCGCGACCCTGGCGTCCGGCAAGGCGGTCACCGCCCACAGTTTCCACCGCTCCGAACGCATCTTGCCGTCCGAGGTGACTGCGCGTTTGAAGGCGAGGGCAGACGCCAGCCGCCTGTCGTGGCCCGATGTCGTTACGGTGCTGGGCGCGGCCTATGTGCGCCGGTTCGCCGGTGTCGAGGACGCCGTGATCGGCGTGCCGCACATGGCGCGGATGGGCAGCGCTTCGGCCCGCGTCCCGGCCATGGTGATGAATGTCCTGCCTCTGCGTCTGTCGCTGGATGAGGATGCGCCGCTGGACGCCCAACTGATCGAGGCGTCCAAAGCCCTGATCAAGGCGCGGCGGCATGGCCGGTATCGCAGCGAACAGTTGCGGCGCGATTTGGGCCTGATCGGCGGAGCGCGGCGGCTGTACGGACCATTGATCAATGTCCTGCCGTTCGCCCAGCCGCCGCGTTTCGAGGGGCTGGACGCCACCCTGCATATCCTCGGCACAGGGCCGGTGGACGATATCAGCTTCACTTTCCGGGGCGATGCGTCTCCTGATCTGACGCTGGAGGTGGACGCCAATCCTGACCTCTATTCCGCTGAACAGACCGCTGCCCATGGCGAGCGATTGGCCGTCTTCATCGCCGCCGCGCTGGACGCCGGGACGCTGGGCGAGGTTCCCATCGCGACGCCTGAGGAGGCGCAGCGCGAACTGGAGGCGTTCAACGCCACGGACTATCCGCTTCCCGACGTCACCCTGACAGCCCTGCTGGAACAGGCGATGGCGGCGACGCCGGATGCGCTTGCCGTCACATTCGGCGACCAAACCCTGACCTATGCTGAACTGGATCAGCGCACGGCGGCGTTGGCGGCTGTGCTGAGAGCGCGGAGCATTGAGCGGGAAAGCCTGGTCGCCGTCGCCCTGCCGCGTTCGCTGGAGCTGGTGGTGGGACTGGTGGCGATCCTGAGGGCAGGCGGAGCCTATCTGCCGCTTGATCTGGATCATCCGCTGGACCGGATCGCCGCCATTGTTCAGATGGCCCAGCCGACGGTGATCCTGTCACATCATGATCTAGGTGCGGCCTTTGGTTCGCGCCTGCTGCGTCCTGTCGATTGGCCTCAGACAGGGGACGCGCCTGTTGATGCCTCAGACGGCGCTGATGCCGCCTATGTCATCTACACCTCGGGTTCGACGGGCGACCCGAAGGGCGTGCTGGTGGAGCATCGCGCCATCGTCAATCGCCTGCTGTGGATGCAGGATCAGTATGGGATCGGGCCACACAGCCGCATCCTGCAGAAGACGCCCGCGACATTTGACGTGTCGGTCTGGGAGTTCTTCCTCGTTTTGATCTCGGGCGGTGAACTGGTCGTGGCGCCGCCCGGCGCGCACCGTGATCCGTCAGCCATCGCCGCCCTGATCCGCCGCCATGCCGTCACTGACCTGCATTTCGTGCCCTCGATGCTGTCGGCCTTCCTCGCCGATCCGGCGTCGAAGGGAATCGAGACGAGCCATGTCTTCTGCAGCGGCGAGGAACTGCCTGCCGACCTGCGCGACCGGTTCCACCAGACGGTGAAGGCGGAATTGCACAATCTGTATGGACCGACAGAGGCTGCTGTCGATGTCAGCTATTGGCCTGCCAGCGCCGATGACGCCTCGCAGCCTGTACCCATCGGATGGCCGGTGTGGAACACGCGCCTGCTGGTGCTGGACGAGCGGCTGCGGCCCGTCGCACCGGGCATGAGCGGTCATCTGCATCTGGGCGGGGTGCAGCTTGCGCGCGGATATCTGAACCGGCCGGACCTGACGGGGGATCGGTTCATTCCTGATCCGCACCGTCCGGGGCAGCGACTGTATCGCACGGGTGACGTGGCGCGCCGCCGCGCGGACGGGGCCGTGGTCTTTCTGGGACGCAGCGACCATCAGGTGAAGATGCGCGGCTTGCGCATTGAATTGGGTGAGATTGAAGCCGCCATCATCGCGTCCGCTCTGGTTCGCGAAACGGTCGTTCTGGCGCGGGAGGATCGACCGGGAGAACGTCGTCTGGTTGCCTATGTCGTGCCGGGCGCCGCCTATGACCTCGTGGTTTTGAAGACGCGTCTGGCCGCGCGGCTGCCGGATTATATGGTCCCCAGCGCCATCGTCGCGCTGGACGCCTTGCCTGTTACGGCGAACGGGAAACTTGACCGCAAGGCCCTGCCTGCGCCCGCGTTTGAAACGGTCGCAGGACGCGCCGCTGAAACCCCGACCGAGCGGACGCTTGCGGCCCTGTATGCGGATGCGCTGGGTCGCGCTGAGCCGGTCAGCGCGGACGATGACTTCTTCACTCTGGGCGGCGACTCCCTGCTGGCCGTGCATCTGTTGATCCTGGTGCGTGAGGCGTTTGGACGTGATCCGGGGCTGGGCGCACTATTCGATCATCCGCGTGTGGCGGAACTGGCGGCTTTGATCGATGCGGATGCGCAGGATGCCGACAATGGTCTGGGGCCGCTGATCCGGCTGGCGGAGGGGGATCCGTCCCTGCCGCCGCTGTTCCTGATCCACCCCGCTGGCGGTCTGGCTTGGGGGTATCGGACGCTGGCGCGCAGCCTGTCGCCGCGACGCACGGTCTGGGGCGTACAGTCCCCGGCGCTGGACCCGAGCAATCCCTTGCCGGACAGCATCGCCGCGCTCGGCGCGCTCTATGCCGAGCGGATTCTGGCGTCGGGCGCATCCGGACCGATTCATCTGGCGGGCTGGTCCGTCGGCGGCATTATTGCCCAGGCGGCGGCGGTTGAACTGGAGGCGAGGGGGCATGTGGTCGGCCTGATGGCCATGCTGGATTCCTATCCCGCCGACTGTTGGCGGGCCGAGCCTGAACCGGATGAGATCGACGCCCTGCGTTCGCTTTTGGCCATCGCGGGCTATGATCCAGAGGCCTATCCGAACCTGCGCAGCCGCGCCGCCATCATCGACTTCCTGAAGGCGGGCGACAGTGCCTTGGGCAACCTGCCCGAAGCGGCGCTGGACGGGGTGGTCCGCGTGGTGCTCGACACCAACCGACTGGTCCGTCAGCACCATCATCAGCCATTTGGCGGCGTGACCACCCATGTCCGTGCGGGATTGGACCATCAGGGCAAGCCGCTGAAACCGGAGCTGTGGCTGGCCTATGCCGCGGAACTGGATGTGATCGAGGTTCCCTTCCTGCACCCCCAACTGACCGGCCCAGACGCCAGCGCCCTGATCGGCCCGGCCCTGTCCGAGCGGATGGTCGCCGCAGAGGAGACTGCGCAATGAAACCCTCAGGTCTTGCGGGCCGCATCGCCTTGGTCACCGGCGCAGCGGGCGGAATCGGCGCGGCGGTGGTGCGTCAGTTGGTTGAAGAAGGCGCGCGCGTGGTCGCCGCTGATCTGCCGTCTGACGCTTTGAATGTATTGGCGCAGTCCGATGTCGTTCGAGTCGAGCCGCTGGATGTGTCTGACAGCGCCGCCGTCACAGCCCTGTTTGATCTTGTGGAGGCGGACTGGGGCGCCATCGACCTGATCGCCAGCGTCGCGGGTGTCCTGTCCAATGTCACGGTGGACCAGACCGAGGATGCGGAATGGCGGCGGGTGTTCGCCGTCAATACGGACGGGGTCTTCCATCTGGGGCGAGAGGCCGCACGCCGCATGGGACCGAGGGGGCAGGGCGCCTTCGTGACCGTCAGTTCGAACGCAGCAGGCGTGCCGCGTCACGCCATGGCCGCCTATGCGGCGTCAAAGGCGGCGGCGACCATGTTCACCCGCTGTCTTGGGCTGGAGTTGGCGCCGATGGGCGTCCGCTGCAACATCGTCGCGCCGGGCTCGACCCTGACGCCGATGCAGACGGGCATGTGGGCGGATGAAAATGGTGCTGCGCGCGTCATCGCCGGATCGCCAGCGACCTTCAAGGCGGGCATTCCCCTGGCCAAGCTGGCGACGCCGGAAGATGTGGCCGAGGCGGTTGTTTTTCTGCTGTCCGACCGTGCGGGCCATATCACCATGACCGACCTCTATGTCGACGGAGGCGCGACGCTGCGGGGATGATCGGCCGGGCAGAGGGCAGGAAACCTGATCTGGTCCGACAGAAAATCTGAAATGCCCTTCTGTCCCGAACTTTGTTATTTCCCTAGCTATAACAGGCGCAAGTGCGCCGAACCTGACGGGAAACGCCATGAAGTTCGACACGCTTGCCCTGCACGCCGGCTATAAACCTGACCCGACGACAAGGGCGGTGGCCGTGCCCATCTATCAGACCACCAGCTATGCGTTTGACGACACCCAGCATGGCGCCGACCTGTTCGACCTGAAGGTCGCGGGTAACATCTACACTCGCATCATGAACCCGACGTCGGACGTGCTGGAGCAGCGGATCGCGGCGCTGGAGGGCGGGATCGCGGCTCTGAGCGTGGCCTCGGGTCAGGCGGCCATCACCTATGCGATCCTGACGATTGCAGAGGCAGGCGACAACATCATCGCCACCTCGGCCCTGTACGGCGGCACCTACAACCTGTTCGCCCACACCCTGCCGCAGTACGGCATCACGGTCCGCTTCATTGACGCCGCAGACGTGGACGCCATCGCCGCCAATACGGACGAGCGGACCAAGGCGGTCTTCTGCGAGTCCATCGGCAATCCGCTGGGCAATGTCGTCGATTTTGGCGCGCTGGCCGAGGCGGCGCACGCGCAAGGGTTGCCGCTGATCGTCGATAACACCGTGCCGACGCCCTATCTGACGCGCCCCATCGAACATGGGGCCGACATCGTCATCCATTCGCTGACCAAATATATCGGCGGGCATGGCACCTCGATCGGCGGCGCCATTGTCGACAGCGGCAACTTCCCTTGGGCCGAGCACAAGGCGCGCTTCCGTCGTCTGAATGAGCCGGAAGTCAGCTATCACGGGGTGATTTATACCGAGGCGCTTGGCCCGGCAGCCTTCATCGGGCGGGTGCGGACGGTGCTGCTGCGTAACACAGGTGCGGCCATTTCGCCGTTCAACAGCTTCCTGATCCTGCAGGGGCTGGAGACGCTGGCGCTGCGGATGGATCGCCATGTCGAAAACGCCACCGCCATCGCCAAATGGCTGAAGGCGCACCCCAAGGTGAAGTGGGTCAACTATGCCGGTCTGGCCGATCATCCCGGCCACGCCCTGATCCAGAAGTATTTCGGCGGCAAGGCGTCGGGCCTCCTGACCTTCGGCGTTGAAGGTGGTCGCGAGGCGGGTGGTCGCTTCCAGGATGCGGTCCAGTTGTTCACGCGGCTGGTCAACATCGGCGACGCCAAGTCGCTGGTCTGCCATCCGGCCTCGACGACCCACCGGCAGTTGTCGCCGGAGGAACTGGCCAAGGCGGGCGTGACCGAGGACACGGTGCGTTTGTCGGTCGGCATCGAACATATCGACGATCTCATCGCCGATCTGGAACAGGCGCTGGCGGCAGTCTGATACCTCATAGACGGGATGGCCCGGACAGTTGGGTCGTCCTGTCTTATTGTTTGAATTCGAAGACGATATTCTAATCGCAAAGCTGCTCGTCCCTATGTCATGGGCGAGCTGTCAGGCCGGTCTGCACGGATCGGCGTTCTGAAAATGAAGGATTTTTCTGTCGTGGGGTGCGACGGAATGGCTCAATCCGCTGACTTAAGCATTACGCGCATGGATCGGCGGCGGCCGGTCGGGACGTAGAGCGGATGCCATGAGCCCAGAGCCTTCTTCGACGCCTTCGCGGATGCGGCGTCTGACCCGACGCCAGAAGATCATCGGCGGGGTCGTCGCGGCCCTTGTGGTGGCGGCTCTGGGATTTGTCGTCGTGCGTTCGCTGGGAACCGAGACAGCACCGGGGGCAGGGGGACCGGGCGGTCCCGGTGGCCCGGGCGGCGGCGGACGAAGGGCGGCGG
>NZ_JABAZW010000073.1:0-15955 GCF_018608325.1 Brevundimonas sp.
GGAGCGCCCTGTCCCGCCCGCCGACACGCCTGCCGTGCCTAAGGAGCGGCTGCATCAGTCCTGGTCGTATCGCGGGCTGAACAAGTTCGCCGTGGCCCTGACGCGCAAGGACAGGCCCGATGACGCGCTGGTGCTGCTGATGACGCGTCACGGCCTGTTCGGCTGGAAGCTGTCGGGCGTGGACCTGACGCCGGACCCGATGGAGTAGCGGGGCTGGAAGGGGTTCTGAAATGCAATGAGGGGGCGGTCCGGGACCGCCCCCTCATCCGTATCATCCTGATGCGGGGCAGATCAGCCCGCCAGGGCTGCCCGCACTGCCGCCAGACCGTCCTCGGCCTTCGACCCATCCGGGGCGCCGCCCTGGGCGAAGTCAGGCTTGCCGCCTGCGCCTTGGCCGCCCATGGCGATGACTGCAGCCCGCGCCAGATCGGCGGCGTTGACCTTGCCCGCTAGGTCGTTGGTCACGGCGACGGTGACCGCCGCCTTGCCTTCGGTGACGCCGATCAGGGCCACGACGCCCGTGCCAACCTGTTTGCGGAAATCTTCGGCCACGCCGCGCAGGCCCTTGCCGTCCACGCCGTCCAGAACGCGCGCGATCAGCTTGGTCCCGTTGATCTCTTCCGGCGCCGAAGACGCGCCCGAGCCGCCGCCCAGAGCCAACTGCTTCTTCAGTTCGGCGACCTGTTTCTCCAGCGTCTTGACCGAGGCGGTCAGGCTTTCGACGCGGGCGGGCACATCGGCCGTCTGCACCTTGAAGCCTTGGGCCAGCGAGCGGGCCACGCCGGCCTGGGCCAGCAGATACTGACGCGCAGCCTCGCCCGTCAGGGCTTCGATCCGGCGCACGCCAGCGGCCACGCCCGTTTCCTGAACAATCTTGAACAGGGCGATGTCGCCGGTGCGGGTCACATGGGTGCCGCCGCACAGTTCGACGGAATAGGGCGCATTATCGCTGGTCAGCGAACGACCCAGCGTCAGGACGCGGACCTCGTCGCCGTACTTCTCGCCGAACAGGGCGATGGCGCCCGCCTCGATGGCGGCTTCAGGAGCCATCAGCTTGGTCTCGGTCGGGACGTTCTGGCGGATGACCGCGTTCACTTCCGTCTCGATGGCGGCCAGTTCAGCCTCGGTCAGAGGCGAGCCGTGGCTGAAGTCGAAGCGCGCACGCTCGGCGTCAACCAGCTGACCCTTCTGGGCCACCGTCGCGCCCAGCACATTCTTCAGCGCCGTGTGCAGCAGGTGGGCGGCCGAGTGGTTCGAGCGGATGGTGCGGCGCTTTTCGGCGTCCACCGACTGGGCCGCGCGGGTTCCGATCTCCAGCTTGCCGCTGGTGATCTCGGCCGACAGGACGTGCAGGTCGCCCGCGTGTTTCTTGACGTCGATGACTTCAGCGGAACCGCCCGGCCATTCGATCACGCCGTGGTCGCCGACCTGACCGCCGCTTTCGGCATAGAAGGGGGTGGTGTCGAACAGGACTTCGACGATGTCGCCCGCCTCAGCCGTTTCGACCGGCTGGCCCGCCTTCATGATGGTCAGGACCTCGCCCGAGCCGTCGACATTGTCATAGCCGGTGAAGACGGTCGGACCCATGCGGTCGCGGATGGCCAGCCATTCGTTGGTGTTGGCCGTCTGGCCCGAGCCCTTCCAGTGTTCGCGCGAACGCTGGCGCTGTTCGGCCATGGCGGCTTCGAAGCCGTCCACGTTGACCGAATAGCCGCGACGGCGCGCCTCGTCCTGCGTCAGGTCCAGCGGGAAGCCGTAGGTGTCGGACAGGGTGAAGGCCGTCTGGCCGTCCAGCATGTCGCCGGGCTTGAAGCCCTGAACCGCCGTGTCGAACAGGGCCATGCCCCGGCCCAGCGTGGTGCGGAAGCGGACTTCCTCCTGCTTCAGCGTGTCCTCGATGAAGGGCTGGGCGCGGGCCAGTTCGGGATAGGCGTCGCCCATTTCCGCCACCAGCGTCGGCACCAGACGGTGCATCAGCGGATCGGTCGCGCCCAGCAGGTGGGCGTGGCGCATGGCGCGGCGCATGATGCGGCGCAGGACGTATCCACGGCCTTCGTTCGACGGCGTCACGCCGTCCGCGATCAGGAAGGACGAGGACCGCAGGTGGTCGGCGATGACCTGGTGCGAGGGCTTGCGCTCGCCCTCGGCCTTGGTCGAGGTGGCGTCTTCGGACGCGGCGATCAGGGTCTTGAACAGGTCGGTCTCATAGACCGAATGCACGCCCTGCAGCACGGTGGTGATCCGCTCCAGACCCATGCCGGTGTCGACGCTGGGCTTGGGAAGGTTGCGAACGATCTGATCGTTCTCCTTCTCGTACTGCATGAAGACGTTGTTCCAGATCTCCACGAACCGGTCGCCGTCTTCATCGGGCGAGCCGGGAGGGCCGCCGGCGATCTTGTCGCCGTGGTCCCAGAAGATTTCGGTGCAGGGACCGCACGGGCCGCTGTCGCCCATGGCCCAGAAGTTGTCCGATCCGGCGATGCGGATGATCTTGTCGTCGCCAAAGCCGGTGATCTTCTTCCAGATCGCGGCGGCCTCATCGTCGTCGATATAGACGGTGACCAGCAGACGCTTGGGATCAAGGTCGAAGTCCTTGGTCACCAGGTTCCACGCCTTCTCGATGGCGTGTTCCTTGAAATAGTCGCCGAAGGAGAAGTTCCCCAACATTTCAAAGAAGGTCAGGTGGCGGGCCGTATAGCCGACATTGTCCAGGTCGTTGTGCTTGCCGCCCGCGCGCACGCATTTCTGCGAGGATGTGGCGCGCGGATAGGGCGGCTTGGACGCGCCGGTGAAATAGTCCTTGAACGGCACCATGCCCGCGTTGACGAACAACAGCGTCGGGTCGTTCTGCGGCACCAGCGGAGCCGAGTGCACCTTCTCGTGACCATCGGCCTCGAAATAGTTGAGGAAGGTGGAGCGGATCTCGTTCAGGCTGGGCATGACTTATCGGGCTTCGAACACGGCTTGGCGGGAAGCTGGCCATATAAGGGGTTGCGAGGCATCAGGCCATGCGTTTGTGCGAAGGCGGAAACTGGGCCGGGCGGGGTGGCGCCGTCCGATCGGATTCCCATATGCCTGCAACACCTGCTGTTCCAGAAGGACGCCTTCCGATGACCGACGCCGCGCCCGCCCTCAAAACCCTCAAGATCGACTTCGTGTCCGACGTCGTCTGTCCCTGGTGCGCCGTGGGTCTGGGCGGTCTGGAGACGGCGCTGGAGCGTCTGGAAGGCGAGGGCATCGCCGCCGACATCACGTTCCAGCCGTTCGAGCTGAACCCCCAGATGGCGCCCGAGGGCGAGAACATCGTTGAACATATCGGCAAGAAATACGGCTCCACCCCCGAACAGTCGGCGGCCAACCGCGCCATGATCAAACAGAGGGGCGCCGAGGCGGGCTTTGACCTGCAGATGGGCGAGGACAGCCGCATCTGGAACACCTTCGACGCCCACCGCCTGCTGCACTGGGCGCATGAGACGGCGCCGGACAAGCAAGGGGCATTGAAGCGCGCCCTGTTCGTCGCCCACTTCACCGAGAACCGGAACATCACCGACGCCGGCGTCCTGACCCAGGCCGCAGAGACGGCGGGCCTGGACCGGGCCGAGGCGGGCGAAGTCCTGGCCTCAGGCCGCTACGCCCAGGCCGTCCGCACCGCCGAGGACCTGTGGCGTTCGCGCGGCATCACCTCGGTCCCCGCCGTGGTGGTGGAAGGCAAATATCTGATCTCAGGCGGCCAACCCGCCGACGCCTTCGAACAGGCCCTGCGTCAGATCGCAGGCGAGGCTTAACCGCACCATTCCTCCCCCACCTTCGGGGGAGGGGAAGCGCGAAGTGGTGGAGGGATCTTCCCCAACCCCGACGCCAGACAGAGCAATGCGAACCCGGACGCGGCGGCCGAGCCCCCTTCACCGCCTTCGGCGTCCCCTTCCCCAAGGGTGAGACGGTCGAGGTTCTGATGTTGCTGAGCGTACGGGGCGCTTATGTTCTGTGCTTCAATGTTGCGATGGGCGTTGGCAGCAAGCTCCTATGATAAGGAGGTGGCGACCCGAACTAAAAAAGTTCGCCTTGATCGTCGTTGACTTTACCAAGCTGGCCGACATGAGCCACGATTTCGTCGTCGGATAGTGGTGGCGCCAGCACTGAGTTGTTGAATTTCAGGACTCGTAACACGCGACAGTTTTTAGGATGCTGCGGCCTGCCTTGAAACGCCCATTGTACTGTCATCGTGTCGATGATGTGTGTGTCGATTGTATCGAGCCCAACGTGGTTCCAGAATTCCTCGTCTTCGATCCGAAAGTAGCGATCTCGCCCTTGGTGGTCGTGCCCTTTCCATTGGCGTGCTCGGTCGTTGCGAACCCAGTTTGGTGAAGTGACCCTCAGTTGAGCCGTTGCCACGAACCACGCCTCGTCGGCGTCTTCCTTTGGCGGAAGTGCCGAAACGTGTTTCGAAAATTCATTCCGTTTGATGGGGAAAACTGCATGTTCGTCGAAGCCAATCGCCTGAAGGGCGTGCGTCGCTAGGCAGCTTTCGTAGAAGGTATTTTTCGCTTCATAGGCATCCCGAAAACGAGATCTATCAATGCTAGCTCGCTCGAGCTTATAGTTTTCTGTTTCTAAGAATGATTTAGTTGAAGCGCAGATGATTGCGCTTGCGAATTTTCTTTCTGCGTCGATTTTTTGGTCTTTTTTGCTCTCGTCGAGGATCATTCTAAGAGATGATCCAACGTTTTCAGCCCAGTAGGCAGGTTCGTGGCCTGTCAGTCCTTTAATGAAGCCTTGCCCGATATCGCTCTCGGTCAAAGTCCAAATTGCCGCCCAACCGCCAAGAAGAACTACTCCTAACCTAGTAAGGAATGATCCCTCAGTAGGTGGCAGAACTAATATCTGGAACTTCAGATGCCCATCAAAAAGCTCATTGTTCAGGGCGCGAACTATAGCTTGTGTTTGTTCTGCCGTGGTTACAAATGTTTCGAGCGGAATTTCATGGCCCGGAACGTCGAAATGGATTGGGATAATTTCTATTTCCGCCTCCAGTGGTCATCTTGGATGATGGCGTGATTTCGCGCGGGCTTGTATCCGCAAGAGATCGTTCTCTAATCTGTCGATGTTGTGTTGGTTGTGATTTGACAATTAGTTCGGTTTATGGGAAGTCGTTCAATATACGTTGAGGTTAAATTGTACTCGACTTGTGTCCACTCTTGTGCACCGGCAAATTTCATTTTGACGGTGTTGTTTTTTGGATTCATGAGGCGGATTAGAAGCGCTTCCAAGTCGCCAATTGTTGCCCAAGTGTCTTCTGTAACTTCATGATTTGAATTGTGAAGTTCTATCATGCCCTTAGCATTTTCCTTGGATGATAGAGGCGTAAATCCAAACCATGAAAACCTGTCCCACTTGTTCTGAAGATGGTCAGATAGGTGGTCCTTTAGGCGCTTTCCAAGGCCTTGATTGCGGGTAAGTCCAACGTAAACGGGGCCGTAGTCGTCATATAGAACGTAAATTCCCTGCTGATAGCGAAAGTCCGCCATCTTCAGTGTGCCTCTATTTGCACCCACACGGCCGAGTAGGCGAAAGCTGTTGGCGTTGCCTTGGCCGGGATGCCAATCGATTTCGGCTTCACGCCAGAATAGGCCATAGCTTGTAACGCGCATGAATGTTTGTCCGCCGAATAGTTAAGCTTGGCAGCTTAGCTCGTGGCGGGATTTTGGCTACCCCTGTTATATTCAGGGTGCCTTGATGTCGGTAGGGAGTGCTGGCAATGGACGCGCCGCGTCAGCGACGCCCGTCCGGACATTGCTGGTCCTTGCTTCGGCTCCGCCAGAGGGGCAGACGCGAGGCCAGTATTAAGTCGCCTCGCGTCCAAAGTCCTGATTTCGGCGTGGGTCCGGCTGAGCGGGGCGGTTAGACCTTCACTTCAATCGCCCCGCCCCCGGCGCGGAACTTCGCGCTCATTTCCGCCATTCCGACCTCGGCTTCCGTCAGCGAGGCTCCCGCATCATTCTGCGCCATCGCATCGCGGCGGATGTCCTGGCTGATCTTCATGCTGCAGAACTTCGGTCCGCACATGGAGCAGAAGTGGGCGGTCTTGTGGGCCTCCTTGGGCAGGGTTTCGTCGTGGAACTTGCGGGCGGTTTCGGGGTCGAGGCCCAGATTGAACTGGTCCTCCCAGCGGAACTCGAACCGGGCGCGTGACAGGGCGTCGTCGTGCAGGCGGGCGGCGGGGTGGCCCTTGGCCAGATCGGCGGCGTGGGCGGCGATCTTGTAGGTGATGACGCCGTCCTTGACGTCCTGACGGTCGGGCAGGCCCAGGTGCTCCTTGGGCGTGACGTAGCAGAGCATGGCCGTGCCGAACCAGCCGATCATGGCCGCCCCGATGGCGCTGGTGATGTGGTCATAGCCCGGCGCGATGTCGGTGGTCAGCGGGCCAAGCGTATAGAAGGGCGCCTCGTGGCAGTGTTTCAGCTGCTCATCCATATTGGCCTTGATCTTGTGCATCGGCACGTGGCCGGGGCCTTCGATCATGACCTGACAGCCCTTGGCCCAGGCGATCTTCGTCAGTTCGCCCAGGGTGCGCAGTTCGGCGAACTGGGCCTCGTCGTTCGCATCGGCGATGGAGCCGGGGCGCAGGCCGTCGCCCAGGCTGAACGACACATCATAGGCCCGCATGATGTCGCAGATGTCCTCGAAATGCTCGTAGAGGAAGCTCTCCTTGTGGTGGGCCAGGCACCACTTGGCCATGATCGAGCCGCCGCGTGAGACGATGCCCGTCACCCGCTTGGCCGTCATCGGCACGAAGGGCAGGCGCACGCCCGCGTGGATGGTGAAATAGTCCACGCCCTGTTCGGCCTGTTCGATCAGGGTGTCGCGGAACACCTCCCAGGTCAGGTCCTCGGCGATGCCGTTCACCTTCTCCAGCGCCTGATAGATGGGCACGGTGCCGATGGGGACGCTGGAGTTGCGGATGATCCAGTCGCGGATGTTGTGGATGTTCCTGCCCGTCGACAGGTCCATGACGTTGTCGGCGCCCCAGCGGGTGGCCCAGACCAGCTTGTCGACCTCATCGTCCACGCTGGAGAGGACGGCGGAGTTGCCGATGTTGGCGTTGATCTTCACCAGGAAGTTGCGGCCGATGATCATCGGCTCGACCTCGGGGTGGTTGATGTTGTGCGGGATGATGGCGCGGCCGCGGGCGATTTCGGAGCGCACAAATTCCGGGGTGACATAGTCGGGGATGCTGGCGCCGAAGGATTCGCCGTCGCGCTCCAGTGGCGAGTGACGAGTGGCGAGTGACGAGGCTGATGTGTCTAGCGGCACGGTCGAACCGTCGGCCAGGGTGATGGTCTGGACGTCTTGGCCCGCCACTCGCCACTCGCCACTCGTCACTTGTTCACGCCGCATGTTCTCGCGGATGGCGACATATTCCATCTCGGGCGTGATGATCCCCGCCTGGGCGTATTCGTACTGGGTGACCGGACGGCCCTCGACGCCCTTGAAGACGCGGTGGTTCGAGGTGTCGAAACGTGGGGCCAGGTTCTTGCCGGACGCGTGGCCGTTGTCCTCGGGCTTGACCTCGCGCGGGTTGGCGACGGGGGCGATGTCGCCGCGATCCGCCTGCCATGACGACTTCACGCGGGGCAGGCCCTTCTTGATGTCGATGGTCACGGCCGGGTCGGTGTAGGGGCCGGAGGAGTCGTACATCGTCACCGGCGGCTCGTTGGCGCTGGGGTGGACGGCGACCTCGCGGAAAGGGACGCGGATGTCGGGATAAAGCTCGCCCGCCACATAGACCTTCACGCCGCCAGCGCGCGGGCCGGTGGGAATGCGGCCTGTTTCCGCCTCGACCTGCTTGCGGGCGTCGGCCAAGGGCAGTTCGATGTTGGGCTCTTCGGGCAGCGAAGGGGGCGTGACTTGGATATTCATGGCGGCCTCAAAACGTTTGAGGTCCGCCGACGTCGGGCGTGTTGGTCCTGTGGTCCGGACCGGCAGCGTACTCATCCCTTCGCCGGCATGACCCGGATCAGGTTCGACGGGTCAGAGGAGAAACCTCTATCTCAGCCGCTCGATTGCGACCCCCCGGAGAACAGCATCAGGGTGACGCCGCGTGAGGGCTGCGTCAAGCCGTCGGACGCCGGGCTTGCCGCGAGGGATGCGCGCGGCCTAGTCAGGGGCGTGACTATTCAATCTCTGATAATCGACTGCGACCCCGGCGTGGATGACGCCGTGGCTCTGTTCCTGGCTTTCGCCGCTCCCGAGCTGGAGCTGCTGGCCGTCACCACGGTCGGCGGCAATGTTCCCGCCCATCTGACCCAGCGCAATGCGCGGATCATCCGTCAGATCGCCGGACGCGAAGACGTGCCGGTCCATCGTGGCGCCGAACGCCCGCTGAAGCGCCCCCCTGCTGGTGCGGGCGAGTTCCACGGGGCTGAGGGGCTGGGCGATCTGGAACCGTTTGAGCCGAAGGGCATCATCGGCGACGGCCCGTCCGCCAACGCCATCGTCGATCTGGTCATGAGCCGACCGCAGGGATCGGTCGCCATCGCCGTCATTGGCCCGATGACCAACCTCGCGTTGGCCATGCGCCGCGAACGACGGCTGGCCGAATGGCTGGGGCCGGTCGTGGTCATGGGGGGCGCCCGCTCAGAGGGGGGCAACATCACCGCCTCTGCAGAGTTCAACATCTGGGCGGACCCGGAGGCGGCGGCGGTGGTCTTCGGATCAGGCTGCGCCGTGACGGTGCTGGGCCTGGACGCGACCCATCAGGTGCGGGCGACCGAGGCGCGGATCGCCGCCATCGAGGCCGTCGACAGCGAGGCGGCCCGCACCGCCGCCGCCATGCTGCGCTTTTCCCAGCGGGTCGAGCGTGAGGTCGTCGGCGGCGACGCCTCGCCTCTGCATGACCCCTGCACCATCGCCTGGGCGATACGGCCGGACCTGTTCCAGACGCGGCCCTGCCGGGTCGAGATCGAGACCAATTCGGAACTGACGCGCGGCCATACGGCGGTGGAGTTCCGGGTCGATCCGGCGACGGCGCGGCATCACTGGGCGGTCGCCGCCGACGGGCAGGGTGTGTTCGATCTGATCGTCGAGACCCTGAGGAATGCGGCATGAGGATCACCGTCGTCGGTTCGATCAATCTGGATCTGGTCGCCTCGGCGCCCAGCCTGCCTGCGCCGGGCGAGACGGTGACGGGCGCGACCCTGGCCCGCCATCCCGGCGGCAAGGGCGCCAATCAGGCCTTTGCTGCTGAAAAACTGGGCGCCGAGGTCAGTCTGATCGGCCGGGTCGGCGACGACGCCATGGCGGGCGAGGCGCTGGCCCTGATGCAGGATATCGGCGTCGATCTGGCGGGGGTGGAGGTCGATGTGGCGGCCCCGACCGGGGTGGCCCTGATCGCTGTCGATCCGTCGGGCGAGAACCAGATCGTCGTGGCCGCCGGGGCCAATCATCTGGTCACGCCGGAACAGCTGCCCCAGCGTATCGAAGGCGCGCTGATCGTCCAGCTGGAGTTGCCGGTCGAGACGGTCGAGGCGGCGGTGGGGCGGGCGACCGGCTTCGTCTGCGCCAACCTGGCGCCCGCTGCGCCTGTGTCCGAACTTCTGCTGCGCCGCGCCGACCTGATCGTGGTCAATGAGACAGAGGCCGCCTTCTATGGCGACGGCCTGCATCACGGCGGCGGCCGGGTGGTGGTGACCAAGGGCGCGAAGGGCGCGGTCATGTACCAGCGCGGCGTCGAAATGGCCTGGGCGACCCCGCCCGTCATCACCGCCGTCGACGCCACCGGCGCGGGCGACACTTTCGTCGCCGCCATCACCGTCGCCCTGCTGGAAGGCCAGGAGCCGTCCGAGGCCCTGACCTTCGCCTGCGCCGCCGGAGCCTTCGCCGCCACACGCCCCGGCGCCCAGCCATCTGCGCCGGAACGCGCGGATGTAGAGGGGCTGCTGAACGGGGGCTGAGGTTGGTGTGACACTGTAACGGCAAAAGAGGTTGTCGTTGGTCTGTCGCTGTCGCTAGTCTGGTTTCGAAAAACTGTGGGGTTATTCGAGATGATGATGCGTGTGCGTGGCGCCGGGCTTGTGCTGGCGACGGTGTTGCTGGCTTCGACGGCGAGCGGGGCACTGGCCCAGAATGCGGGGCAGGCCCCGGCGGTGAGCACCTATCAGCAGCCGCCTGCGCCCATCGCCGAGATTCTGGACGCCAAGCCGACGCCTGCGCCGATGTTGAGCCCGGATCGGCGCACGCTGGTGCTGCTGGACAGGTCGAACTTGCCCAGCATCAAGGCTCTGGCGGAGCCGATGCTGCGGCTGGGCGGATCACGGATCAATCCGCGCAACAATGGCATGGCCGAAAGCCGCGTGTCCTGGCTGACCGGCCTGACGCTTCAGGGCGTGGAAGGCGGCGCACAGCGTGTCGTCACCCTGCCTGCGGGCGCGCGGTTCACGGCGGTGCGTTTCGCGCCGGACGCCAGGAGCCTGGCCTTGGTCATGGACCGTCCGACGGGGCTGGAGCTGTGGGTCGTGGACGTGGCGACGGCGCGGGCGCGCAAGCTGACCGACCCGGTGGTCAATATGACGGGCGGGGCCGGTTATCAGTGGCTGCCTGACAGTTCGGGCGTTCTGGTCGAGGCCGTGCCTGCAGGACGTGGCCCCGCGCCGGATGTGTCTGCGGCGCCGACCGGGCCGAACATCGATGAGACCGCCGGGCGCATAGCCCCGGTCCGCACCTATCAGGACCTGCTGTCGAACCCTGGCGACGAAGCCCTGTTCGACCATTATTTCACGTCTCAGCTGACGCTGGTTCCGTTGAATGGACGGGCGCGGACGATCGGCCAGCCCGCCGTCTACCTGGACGTGACCCTGTCGCCGGACGGCCGCTACATCCTGCAGGAAATCGCCAAGCGGCCCTATTCCTATGTGGTGCCCAGCGGCCTGTTCCCGACTGACATCGTGGTCACGGACCTGAGCGGGCGGGTGGTGCGTCAGGTGGCCAGCCTGCCGCTGCGTGATGATGTGCCGACGGCCTTTGACGCCGTGGCGCCGGGGCCGCGTTCGGTCGACTGGCGCGCGGACGCCCCCGCCACCCTGACCTGGGTCGAGGCGCTGGATGGCGGCGACATCCGCCGCGAGGCCGAGTTCCGCGACCGCGTCTTCATGCAGGCCGCGCCTTTCGCCGCCCAGCCGGTCAAGTTGATCGACCTGAAGGAACGCTATGGCGGCGTCAGCTGGGGCAAGGACGATCTGGCCGTCGTTTACAGCCGCTGGTTCAACACCCGGCACGAGACGCGCTTCACCGTCGATCCGTCCCACCCCGGTGAAGGTCGTGTGCTGCTGGAGCGGAACTATCAGGCACGCTACGACAATCCGGGAATGCCTGTGACCCAGCCGAACGCGGCGGGCCGCTCGGTGATCCGTTTTGCGCCGGATGGAAAAATTCTGATGTCGGGCGCAGGCGCGACTCCGCAGGGCGAGTTCCCCTTCCTGGCGGCCATGGACCCCGCGACGGGACGCAGCGAGCGGCTGTGGACCTCGGCCAACACCGATTATGAATCCGTGGTCGGCTTCCTGGACGCCGAGGGCAAGCGTGTCGTCACCCAGCGTGAAAGCCGTCTGGACCCGCCAAACCTGCAGATCCGCAATCTGACGGACGGCTCGACCACGCGCCTGACCAACTTCGCCGACCCGGCGCCGCAACTGGCCGGGGCCACCCGCCAGTTGGTGACCTATGAGCGGGCGGACGGGGTCAAGCTGTCGGGCACGCTGTACCTGCCTGCCGGATACGACAAGGACCGTGACGGCCCGTTGCCGATGCTGATGTGGGCCTATCCGGCCGAGTTTACGGACGCCTCGGTTGCCGGTCAGACGGTGGATGTGCAGAACCGCTTCGTGCGGCCGGGCGGCGCCAGCCACCTGTTCCTGCTGACCCAGGGCTATGCGATCTTTGACAACCCCTCCATGCCCATCATCGGCAAGGACGGCGCGGAGCCCAACGACACCTATGTCCAGCAACTAACGGCGGATGCTCAGGCGGCGGTGGACGCCGTGGTGCGGATGGGAGTTGCGGATCGTGACCGGATCGCAGTCGGCGGCCACAGCTACGGCGCCTTCATGACGGCGAACCTGCTGGTTCACACTGACCTGTTCCGCACCGGCATCGCCCGTTCGGGGGCCTATAACCGCACCCTGACGCCGTTTGGTTTCCAGTCAGAGCAGCGCAACTACTGGGATGCGACAGAGGTCTATACCGAGATGGCGCCCTTCACCTACGCCAACAAGCTGAACGAGCCGATCCTGCTGATCCACGGCGAGGCGGACGACAACTCCGGCACCTTCCCGGTTCAATCGGAACGCTTTTATGCCGCGCTGAAGGGGCTGGGGGCGACCGCGCGCTACGTCACCCTGCCGCTGGAGGCCCACGGCTATCGCGCCCGTGAATCGGTGGGCCACACCCTGTGGGAGATGGTCCGCTGGATGGACCTGTACGTGAAGAACGCCCCGCCGCGGACGCCCAACTAAGGGACGTCAGGGTTGGTGGTCAGGGCCTGACCACCAGTCGCACCACCTCGCCGGCGTGCAGGCGGTCGAAGCCGGTATTGATGTCGTCCAGCGGGATGACGCCGCTCATCAGGCGGTCGACGGGCAGGCGGCCCTGGCGGTACAGGGCGACGTAGCGGGGGATGTCGCGGCTGGGCACGCAGGTTCCGATATAGGAGCCCTTCAGGGTGCGCTCCTCGCCGACCAGAGAGACGACATTGACGGCCAGTGCGGCGTCCGGCGGGGGCAGGCCCGCGGTGACGGTGGTGCCGCCGCGCCGGGTCGTCTTCCAGGCGTTCTCCAGCGCGCGGACGGATCCGGCCATCTCGAAGGCGAAGTCGGCGCCGCCCTTGGTCAGGGCGCGGACCTGATCCACCGCATCGGCGTCTGCGGCGTTGACGGTCAGAACCGGTCCCAGAGTGCGGGCCAGCGCCAGCTTGTCTTCGGACAGATCGACGGCGATCACGGGGCTGGCGCCGCTGGCGATGGCGCCCAGAACACTGGCCAGACCCACGCCGCCCAGTCCGATGACCACGACGCTCTGGCCCGCACGGACCCCGGCCGTATTCACCACGGCGCCCACCCCGGTCAGGACGGCGCAGCCGAACAGGGCCGCCTCCTCGAACGACAGTTCCGGGTCGATCTTCACCAGCGACCGGCGCGACACCACGGCCCGTTCTGCAAAGGCGGAGCAGCCGAGGTGGTGGTTGACGGGCGCACCCTCGCGGAAGATGCGGCGTCCGCCCTGCAGAAGTTCGCCCTTGCCGTTGGCCGCAGCGCCCGGCTCGCACAGGGCGGGACGGCCCCCGGCGCACGGGTCGCAATGACCGCACGACGGCATGAAGACCATGACGACATGGTCGCCGATCTGCAGGTCGGTGACGCCGTCACCCAGAGCCTCGACCACGCCTGCCGCCTCATGTCCCAGCGCCATCGGCAAAGGGCGCGGGCGGTCGCCGTTGATGACGGACAGGTCCGAATGGCACAGGCCCGCCGCCTTGATCGCCACCAGCACTTCGCCGGGACCGGGCGGGTCCAGCGTTACCGTTTCGATGGCAAGGGGGCGGCTGTCTGCATAGGGATGCTCGGCGCCCATTGCGGACAGGACGGCGGCTCTGGTCTTAATGCTCATGCTCAAGCCTTTCATTCTTTAGCGCTATCGCTGTCGACGCGGTCGCCAGCGGCTTGAGCGCGTTGTCGCCGCGCGTTCGTGATCGGCACACCACCGATAGGCGCTTGACGTCGCGTCGTCCAAGCCTGAGCGTTCAACTTCAGACGGCGAGCGAACGCCGTGCTTGGGGAGATGAGGAACGATGGCGAAGCGTGACGAAGGCGCCTTGGCGGACCGGGCCACCTACCGGGCCTTTCACATGGTCTCGACCCGCTGGGCGGACAACGACCAGTACGGCCATATCAACAACGCGAAATTCTATGAGTTCGTGGACTCGGCGGTGAACGCCCACCTGCTGATCGCCAATGCGCTGGACGAGTCCATCGGTCTGGTGGTGGATTCGGGCTGCCGCTACACCTCGTCGTTGAAATTCCCCGATGTGATCGAGGTCGGGATCAAGGTGGACCGTATCGGCACCTCCAGCGTCAGCTATGGGTTCGCCGTGTTCAAGCGCGGCGTCGATGCGCCCGCCGCCATCGGCCATTTCGTCCACGTCTATGTCGACGCGGAAACCCGCCGTCCCAAGCCGCTGCCTGCGCGGTTGAAGGCTGTGGTCGAGAACCTGAAGGCCGCCTGATCAACGTCTGAACGTCGCAGCCAGGCTTGGGCTCTGGCGTTTCGGATCGACTTATGTGAACGTTCCCAAAATAGCGTTTGGGAGGACGTCATGAGGAAGAACGGGATTGCGGCTTCGGTCGCAACGGCGGCGCTGTGCCTGTCGGGGTTGGGTCTGTCTGCTGGTCTGGCGCAGGCGCAGAGCTTCTTGCGGGCGGACGGCACGCGGATCGTCAATGAAGAGGGCGAGCCCGTCATTCTGCGTGGCATGGGTCTGGGCGGCTGGGTGCTGCAGGAAGGCTATATGCTGCAGCTGGGCGAACTGGGTCAGCAGCACGTCATCCGCGCCCGCATCGCCGACCTGATCGGTGAGGAAAAGACCGAGGCCTTCTATCAGGCGTGGCGCGCCAACTACACGACCAAGGCCGACATCGACGCCATGGGGCGCTGGGGCTTCAACTCGGTGCGCATCCCGATCCACTACGACCAACTGACGCTGGCTGCCGATCAGGAGCCGGTCGCGGGTCAGGACACCTGGAAGGAAGCGGGCTTCAAACAGATCGACGATCTGCTGGACTGGGTGAAGGCCAACGGCATGTACCTGATCCTGGACCTGCACGCCGCGCCGGGCGGGCAGGGGACGGACCTGGCCATCGCCGACCGTGATCCGAACAAGCCCTCGCTGTGGGAAAGCGAAGAGAACCACAGGAAGACCGTCGCCATCTGGCGAAAACTGGCCGAACGCTATGCCGACGAACCCTCCATCGGCGCCTATGACATCATCAATGAGCCGAACTGGGACTTTGAGGCGCCGGGCGGCGGCCACGGCTGCAACGAGACGACGAATGCGCCCCTGCGCAGGCTGATGGTCGACATCACCGCCGCCATCCGCGAGGTGGACAAGCGCCATCTGGTCATCATCGAGGGCAACTGCTGGGGCAACAATTATCGCGGCGTCATGCCCCTGTGGGACGACAATATGGCGATCAGCTTCCACAAATACTGGAACGCCACCGACCGCGATTCCATCGCCGAATTCCTGAAACTGCGCGACGAGAACAACGCCCCGATCTGGCTGGGCGAGTCGGGCGAGAACTCGAACAAGTGGTTCACCGAAACCATCGCCACCGTCGAGAACGAGGGTGTCGGCTGGGCCTTCTGGCCGCTGAAGAAGATCGGCTTCAATCAGCCGCTGGAGATCACGCCCAATGCAGGCTGGCCCGCTCTGGTCGCCTATCTGACCGGCAAGGGGCCGCGTCCCTCGGCGGCGGAGGCCGAGCGCACCCTGATGCAACTGGCTAACCACGATATCCTCTATGAGAACACGGTCAAGCATCGCGACGTCGCCGACGCCATGATCCGCCAGCCCCATTCGGATGTGGCCATTCCGTTCGTGGAGCGTCGGTTCGGGCGTCAGGGCGGGGTGATCCGGGCGGCGGACTATGATCTGGGCCGCTCGGGCGTGGCCTGGCTGGACACCTATTCGTCCAACGTCAGCGGCCCGGGGCCGCGCGATCCCTGGTGGAACACGGGCCGCACCTGGCGCAACGACGGCGTGGATATCGCCCTGGACGCAGGACAGCCCGTTGTCGCCGAGTTCCAGACCGGAGAATGGCTGCGCTACACCCTGACAGCGGATCAGGCGGGCGCGCGCCCCGTCACCGTCGTCGGCTCAGGCGGAGGCCGGGTGTCGGTGTCGCTGAAC
>NZ_JABAZW010000073.1:15965-29647 GCF_018608325.1 Brevundimonas sp.
CGCGCCGGTGGTGGTGAACCTGCCAACCGGTCCCGGCTGGCACGAGGCGCCCACGCCCGCCCTGCCGTTCCAGCAGGGAACCAATACCCTGATCCTGAAGGTCGAGGACTGCACGTCCTGCACGGTCAAATCGCTGAACGTCGGCGCCTTGCGTTGAGTGTGGAACTCTGATCCCTGGTGCAACCAGAGGGCGACGGAGTGTTGAGATGCGATTGGGCATGGTTCTGGTTCTTGGCTCTGCCTTATTGGCAGGGAGCGCCGCCAAGGCCATGCCCGATCGATTTCAGGCTGATCAGTCAGGCCTGACGGCGTTTCAGTCCGAGGCTGCTCTTGAGGAATTTCTGGAACGCAACCGGATTGAGGTGCGCGGGCGGACGGGTGACCAACAGGTCGACGATATTGTCGTTACAGGCAGCCGCGTCACAGACAGCATAACCAATGTCCAGGAAGCAGGTGTTGACGAGGGCGGGATCGTCAAGGCCAGCGGGAACAATCTGATCATCCTGCGGCGTGGGCGGTTGTTCAGTGTGTCGTTGGCGGGACCGGGTGTTCGACCGGTCGCATCCATCAATGCCTATCCGCCCGGCGTGGACGCGTCACGTGACTGGTACGACGAGATGCTGGTCGTGGACGACTGGGTCGTTGTGATCGGTTACAGCTATGGCCGTGGAGGAACCGAAATCAACCGGTTCAGGCTGGCCCCAGACGGCGGGCTGAGCTTTCATGACGCCTATCATCTCAGGTCAGGCGACTATTATTCGGGGAACAATTCGTCGTCTCGACTGATTGGCGATACCTTGGTCTTTTATGCTCCTTATGGCTTGGGCTGGCGCTGGCGTTCAGATGAAGAACTGCCTGCCATGCGCGCGTGGCGTGACAAGGCTAGCGGTGCTTTCCAGCCTATTTATCGTGCACGCGACATCTACATGGCGCCTCAGATCGTGGACGGATCAGGGCGCGCGAGCACCTTGCACACGGTGATCCGCTGTCCTTTGACGGCGCAGACGTTGAATTGCGCTGCGACCGGCGTGCTGGGCAGTGGGGCGCAGGGTTATTATGTGTCAGCGCAGGCCGTTTATCTCTGGACTGCAGGAGGTGACTCGGAGACCGGGGCTGCATCATCAGTATATCGGATGCCGCTTGATGGAGGGCGGCCGCAGGCCGTCAGAACACGGGGCGCGCCTATTGATCAATTTTCCTTTCGTGAAGACAGCCGTCGTCAGACGCTGGACGTGCTCGTTCGGTGGGGTGATCAGGAGGACGGCCAGTGGGAACGTCGTGATGTAAGCGACGCCGTCGCCTTGCTGCGTTTGCCCCTGTCGCGATTTGGCGATGGAACGCGTGCGATGTCAGCCGAGGATTACAGATCCCTTCCCGCATTGCCGTATAATAGTTGGTCGCATCGTAACCGGTTCGTCGGGCGCAGCCTGCTCTATTCCAGCGACGTGTCTGTTGCCGGTTCAGATGTCGACACGGGTGTTCTTCACGTGGTGAGCCTGGACGATCTGACGGTCAAAAGCTTTGATCTGCCAGAGGTGGTGGATCGGATCGAAGCCTTGGGGGATGATGCGCTGGTCGTCGGCGGGGAAGAGGATCTGACCATGCGGCTGGTCAGGTTGGGCCGCAATGCCAGGCTGGCGGGCCATTTCGTTCTGCCGCAGGCGCAAGAGGCTGAAAGCCGCAGTCACGGCTTCTTCTATCGACCCGACGCCGCTGGCAGGTCAGCGGGATTGTTGGGGCTTCCTGTCATCCGAGAAGATGAAAAAAGTGCGGAGATGGTTTTTGTTCGTCGTTCGAACAGAGGGCTTTCTTCCGCAGGCGTGCTCAGCTCGCGTCTGGTGTCGGACAAGCAGGATGAGGACGCCTGCGTGGTGTCCTGTTTCGACTGGTATGGAAACGCACGTCCTATTTTCCTGCGGGGGCGTGTCTTCGCCTTGCTCGGATATGAATTGGTCGAGGGGCGCGAAGAAAATGGCCGTATCCGTGAGATAGGCCGCAGCAGCTTCGCGCCCCGTGAAGACCTCAGTCGTCCAGGCGATTGAGCAGGAACAGGGCGGTGGCGGTCAGGGCGCCCAGGGCGAAGGCGGTGACCACGGCGCCGGTGGCGATGGCGGTCGGGATGGTGATGGGGCGGGCTTCGTACCACTCGACAATATCGGCGTCGAACAGGTCGTCGTCGGTGTAGCCCTGGGCTTCATAGATGGTGTCGTCGGCGTTCATGGCTGCACTCCGTCTTGCTCGCGGGGGATCAATACCCGCAAACGGTCGAGGTTCCACCTTTTCAGCCTGTCGTGACACGATGGCCCTCATCCGCTAGACGCGCGACAGGTTCCAGCACTCTCGAAGACGATCCCATGGCCGGCCACTCGAAATTCAAGAACATCATGCACCGCAAGGGACGCGCCGATGCGCAGCGTTCCAAGCTGTTCTCCAAGCTGTCGCGCGACATCACGGTCGCGGCGAAGTCGGGCCTGCCCGACCCTGCCGCCAACCCGCGCCTGCGTCTGGCGGTCAACAACGCCAAGGCCGAAAGCCTGCCCAAGGACGTGATCCAGCGCGCCATCAACAAGGCGGCGGGCGGCGACGTCGATAATATGGAAGAGGTCCGCTACGAAGGGCGCGGCCCCGGCGGCGTGGGCATCATCGTCGAGGCCCTGACCGACAACCGCAACCGTGCGGCCTCGAACATCGGCGCGGCCTTCAAGAAAAATGGCGGCGCACTGAGCGAAATGAACTCGGTCGCCTTCATGTGGGATAAGGTCGGCCAGATCATCTACAAGGCCGAGGCGGGCACCGAAGACGAAGTCATGGAGGCCGCTATCGAAGCCGGCGCCTCGGACGTCGAAAGCGATCTGGTCAAGCCGGACATCTATGAAGACGCACCGGGCCACACCATCTGGACCGCTTTCGAAGATCTGAACGAAGTCGCCGACGCCATGTCCAAGGTGCTGGGCGATCCCAAGTCCACCGCCATCGTCTGGAAGCCCCAGTCCGACGTTCCCGTGACCGGCGAGGCCGTCGGCACCCTGCTGAAGCTGCTGGACGCCCTGGACGCCGAAGACGACGTGCAAAACGTCTATTCCAACGAAGACATTTCCGACGAAGACGTGGCCAAGTACGCCGGTTGAGGTCGGTTTGAAGCGTGACTGTCAGGTCTGTGCTTGCCAAGCTATCTTAGTTAAGAACATATACGGAACATGTTTAGCTCTGTAGAGATCTGCGCCGGCGCTGGCGGGCAAGCCTTGGGCCTTGAGGGGGCAGGGTTTTCTCATACGGCTCTGGTTGAGATTGATGCGGACTGCTGCAAAACGCTTCGCCTCAATCGCCCTGACTGGAACGTAGTGGAGGGAGATGTTCGTCGTTTTGACGGACGTCCCTATCGCGGCGTCGATCTGTTCGCTGGCGGCGTGCCCTGTCCTCCGTTTTCGTTGGCCGGAAAGCAACTCGGAAAAGCGGACGAGCGGGATTTGTTTCCTGAAGCTGTTCGTTTGATCGATGAGATCAGGCCCCGCGCTGTTCTTTTAGAAAATGTTCGGGGGCTGATGGGCGCGGTTTTTCAAGAGTATCGCAACCACATTGCACGTGATGTGGGGAAGATGGGCTATTGGACCGGCTGGCGGCTGTTGAACGCGTCTGACTACGGCGTCCCGCAATTGCGGCCTCGCGTAGCGTTTGTGGCCTTGGCCAGGGGGCTGGAAGATGCATTCGACTGGCCCGTTCCGTTAAAGGCTGCGCCTGTTACGGTCGGCGCTGCGCTTAAGGATCTTATGGGCGCCGAGGGGTGGCGGGGGGTCGATAGCTGGGTCGCCAGGGCGGATGAAGTTGGCCCCACGTTGGTCGGTGGCTCTAAAAAGCATGGTGGTCCCGACTTGGGGCCTACACGAGCGCGCGCTGCATGGGCTGCTCTGGGAGTTAATGGCAAGAGTCTTGCTGAAACTGCGCCGGAGCAGAATTTTGTAGGCATGCCGCGATTGACGCCACGGATGACGGCGCGAATTCAAGGTTTCCCTGATGATTGGTTCTTCCATGGGCGCAAGACGACGGCCTATCGACAGATAGGAAATGCTTTTCCGCCCCCGGTCGCGCGCAGTCTTGGGTGTAGTTTGCGTACGGCGCTGGAAGCTCGCTCAAAATATAGGTTGGTGGGATGAAGACTGGCGGCGCGAGAGCTCGACTTCGGGCGCATTTTCTGGCCAATTTAGGTCGGGTCATGAAGTCGGACGAATTGCGCGAAGTTGCTGGGGGCATCAGCGAGTGGGCGCGTCGTGTGCGTGAGTTGCGAACTGAGGAGGGTTATTTGATCCTGACTCATAATGACCGCGCCAATTTGAAGCCGGGTGAATATCTGCTGGAAGTTGCAAAACCCGCACCGGCTTTCGAACGGGCTATCTCCAAGGAAACGCGTGCTTTCGTACTCGATCGTAATGGCTTCACCTGTCAGCAGTGCGGTGCGGTCGCCGGTGAACCTCATCCTTATGATCCCGGACGTAAGACGCGGCTCCATATTGGACATGTGATCGACAAGTCGATGGGCGGTTCGGACGAGCCGGGCAATCTTCGAGCGCTTTGTTCGGTCTGCAATGAAGGTGCGCGCAACCTGACGCTTGACCGACCTTCAGCTGCCAAGCTGTTGATCCAGGTGCGTCGAGCGACTGCGGCCGACCAACTGGCGGTCTTGGATTGGCTGAAAAGCAAATTTCCAGACCGGGCCTAAGAGGTGAGAAACCTCTATGCTGAGCAGACGCTTGCGAGTCGTTAGCGGGGAACCCGGCGAGCGGGAGGCGATTAGTTTCGTTCAGCCTTGCCGGAGCGCCCTGATGGACATCACCCAACTGATCCTCGACGACCATGCTGAACAGCGTCGTCTGTTTTCGATCATCGAACAGATCGATCCCAAGGACACCGAGGCGCTGAGCGCGGTCTGGGGGCGGCTGTCGGCCTTTCTGGATGTGCATGCCGAGGCCGAGGAGCGGTTCTTTTATCCCGACCTGATGAAAAAGGGCGACGGCGCCAATGACGCCGAGGACGGCACGGTCGAGGGCGAGACCGAGGACGCCATCGAAGACCACAACAAGCTGCGCGACGCGGTCAAGGCGGTCGCCAAGCACAAGGTCGGCACCAAGGCCTGGTTTGAGGCCGTGGGTGAGGCGAACGTGGTCAACTCCAAACATATGGGCGAGGAGGAGCGTCAGGGCCTGACCGACTTCCGCCTGAACGCCAGCGTGGCCACGCGTCATGATCTGGCTGTCAAGTTCGCGACCTTCGAGGCGACCAACATCACGGGCGTCAAGCCGGTGAACAAGGACCCCGAAGCCTATGTCGAGAAACACGGCTGACGGACGCCGCTGATGCCGGAAAACGATCCCCGTCCTGACCTGCCTGGGTCTGCCGGTCCGCCCATCGATGGTCCCCGCTGGATGTGGGTCAAGCTGGCGGCCTGGGGCGGTGCGGTCGCCCTGCTGTTGTGCGCCGCCGCTGTGGTGACGATGGGTGTCTCATCCCTGTTGAACAGGGAGAGGGGCGAAACTTCGCCGCCCGAGCCTGTCGTCGTTGAGACTGTAGATGTTCCAGCTTCAGTCCCGGCCCCGGTGGCGGTCGAACCGTCTCGCACCGAACAGGAAGCCGTGCGGGCGCCTGTCGATCCCTTCTACGCCCCGGCCACGCCCGAGCAGATCGCGCCCTTCTATATCCCGCCAGAACGGGCCTCAGGCCGGTCGCCCGAGCCTGCGGCCAAGGACGCCCTACCGTCGTCCCCCGTTCCGCCCACGGCTGACGCGACGCCGAAACGCCCCCGGCTGATGCAGCACTGAGGCAGGACGCTTCAGGCGCAGAAGGCGATGGCGGCGTCCAGCCAGACGGCGACGCCGACCCGGCCCCACAGCCAGATGGCTCCGCCGATCGCCAGCAGAGCCAGGACGCCCAGGCCGATCTTGAAGGCGTGCGACTTCATTCGGCGGCCGGGATCGGAACCGGCTGTGCACGCACCAGCGGCGCCTCCCTGATCGGGGCGTTGGCCGCCGCAGCCGTCAGGGCAAGGCCGATGGAGACCAGCCACATCAGCATGTACGAACCCGTCGCATCAAAGGCCAGACCGGCCAGCCAGGCGCCGAAGAAGGCCCCGATCTGGTGGTTCATGAACACGATCCCGGCCAGGGCCGACAGGTTCCGCAGGCCATAGATCTGGGCCACCAGTCCATTGGTCAGGGGCACGGTGCCCAGCCACAGGAATCCGAAGGTCGCGGCGAAGATCAGGGCCGTGGCGGGCGACAGCGGGACCAGGATGAAGATGACGATGGTCAGGGCGCGCAAGCTATAGAGCAGCACCAGCAGGTTCTTCTTGGACCCCTTGGACCCCCAGGCTCCCCAAAGCCAGGACCCGGCGATGTTGAACAGGCCGATCAGGGCCAGACAGTTGGCGCCCACGGACGGCGACAGGCCCAGGTCGCGCAGGTAGGCGGGCAGGTGGGTGCCGACGAAGGCGATGTGGAAGCCGCAGACGAAGAAGCCGAAGTTCAGCAGCCAGAAGCTGGGGTGGGCGAACGCCTCGGCCAGTGCGGCCTTCAGCGGCGGTCCCTCGACCGCGCCCCTTGCGGGGGGCTTGCCCGCCACGCCCAGAGCCGCAGGGATCATCAGGGCGATAATGCCGGCCATGATGAACAGGGTGATGCGCCAGTCATAGGCGTCCAGCATGGCCTGTGCCGCAGGCACGACCAGAAACTGGCCGAACGACCCGCCCGCCGTGACGATGCCGAAGGCCAGGGTCCGCTTCTCGGGCGGCACGATCTTGCCCACGGCGCCCAGCACGACCACGAAGGTCACGCCCGACATGGCCAGGCCGACCATGGCCCCGAACCCGATCATCAGCCCCAGCGAACTGGCCGCCAGACCCGACACGATCAGCCCGCCCGCATAGACCAGGGCCCCGACCACGGCGATCCGGCCCGCGCCATGCTTGTCGGCCATGGCGCCGATGAAGGGCTGGATCAGGCCGAACAGCAGGTTCTGCGCGGCGATGATCAGGCCAAAGGTCTGGCGGTTGATCTCCAACTCCATCCCCATCGGCGTCAGGAACAGGCCGAACGACTGGCGCACCCCCATCGACAGGGTGACCAGGGTGGCCCCGGTCAGGATCATGATCCAGGCGCGGCGCGACATCTGGGCGGGGGCGGTCTCAGACATGGGTCTCGATTTCGTGCAGAAGTTCGATCAGGACGGCTTCGCGCTGTCCCAGGATGTTGCTGATTTCGGCCTGCGCCTCGGTCCAGAAAGGGCGGGCCAGATCCAACTGCGCGCGTCCGGCGTCTGACAGGCTGAAATGCTGGGTGCGGCCCGGTTCGACGGTGATCCAGCCGTCGCGGATCATCGGCTGCAGGGTGCGCCACATGGCGCTTTTCTCGTGGGCGGTGCGTTCGGCGAACTCGGCCAGGGTCGGCCGCGGCATCTGCGACAGATTACGCAGCACTGCATACTGGTTCACATTCATCCCGACTGCGGCCAGGGCGGCGTCATAGCGGCGGCTCAGGGTGCGCGAGGCGCGCCGCAGACGTCCGCAGATACAGGCAATATCGTCGTTCATTGCGTATGCAATACAGTGTCGCGTTGCATATGCAATGATGATTGCAGGGCGGCTGGTGATTGTTTGCTAACCCTCTTTGCGGCAATAGGGGAACGGATGGCGAACGAACCTGTCAGAATCATCGGGCTGGACCCGGGTCTGCGACGCACCGGCTGGGGGGTGATCGTCTCTGACGGCACGCGCCTGCGCTGGGTGGCGCACGGGGTGGTGACCCCGCCGGAAAAGGCCCCGTTCAGCGAGCGGCTGTTGCATCTGCTGGATCATGTGGGGGCGATCTGCACCGACCACGGCTGCGAGGAGGCGGCGGTGGAAGAGGTGTTCGTCAATGTGAACCCGGCCTCGACCCTGAAGCTGGGTCACGCCCGCGCCGCTGTCATGCTGGCGCCCGCCAAATGCGGCCTGCTGGTCGCCGAATACTCGCCCAATCTGGTCAAGAAGGCCGTCGTCGGCGCAGGCCATGCGGACAAGAGCCAGATCGCCTTTATGGTCAAACGCCTGTTGCCGACCGCGGGCGACGTCAAGGCGGACGCCGCCGATGCGCTGGCCGTCGCCATCACCCATGCGCAACTGAGGAAACGAGCCTTGCTGGAAACCCTGCATCGAGGCGCGGCATGATCGGCCGCCTGAGAGGTGTTCTGGCCGAGGTCGGCGAGGCGGACTGCCTGATCGATTGCGCGGGCGTGGGCTATGTCGTGTCGTGCGGGGCGCGGACGCTGGGCCGTCTGCCGGCCCCCGGCGATGAGGCCACGGTCCATGTCCATTCGCAATGGAGCGAGGATGCGGGCCCGCGCCTGTATGGCTTCTTGACCCGCGATGAACGCCGCGCCTTCACCACGCTTCTGGCCATTCAGGGCGTGGGGCCGAAGGCGGCGCTGGCCGTGCTGGACGTGCTGCCGCCCGGCGAACTGGCGGGCGCTGTCGCGCGTGAGGACAAGGCGGCGGTGGCGCGCGCCAATGGCGTCGGCCCGAAACTGGCCCTGCGCATCGTCACCGAACTGAAGGGAAAACCGCTGGGCGATGTAACCTTTGCGCCCAATGCACCCGGCGTCCATGTCGAGATCGCTGCGCCCGCGCCCAGCCTGACGGGTGAGGCCGTGTCCGCCCTGCTGGGTCTGGGCGTCGCCGAGGTCAACGCCCGCCGTGCCGTTGATCAGGCCCTGATCCGCCTGGGCGACGAGGCCGAACTGCCTGCGGTCATCCGCGCGGCCCTGCAGGAGTTGGGACGTTGAGTTGGGAGTGGCGAATGGCGAGCGGCGCGTGGCGAGTGCAGCCGTGCGGCGTTGCAGGGCTGTGCGCCGTTGTCGTCTTTAGCGAGCGAAAACCTGAGGCGTCTGCTCGCCATGCGCCACTCGCCACGCGCCACTGGATTTCCCTATGACCCGCATCATTTCCCCCGAGGCGGAAAGCGGTGAAGCCTTCGACCGCGCCCTGCGTCCCCAGACCCTGTCCGAGTTCGTCGGTCAGTCGCAGGCCAAGGGCAATCTGAAGGTCTTTATCGACGCTGCGCGCGGGCGGGCCGAGGCGTTGGATCACGTCCTGCTGTTCGGACCTCCGGGACTGGGCAAGACGACGCTGGCGCAGATCGTGTCGCGCGAACTGGGCGTGGGGTTCCGCACCACGTCCGGCCCGATCCTGGCCAAGGCGGGCGACCTCGCCGCCATCCTGACCAACCTCGAACCGCGCGATGTCCTGTTCATCGACGAGATCCACCGCCTCAGCCCGCAGGTCGAGGAGATCCTCTATCCGGCGATGGAGGATCATGTGCTGGACCTGATCATCGGCGAGGGGCTGTCGGCGCGGTCGGTGCGGATTGATCTGGCGCCCTTTACGCTGGTCGGGGCCACGACGCGGGCGGGCCTGCTGGCCACACCCTTGCGCGACCGGTTCGGCATACCGTTGCGGCTGGAGTTCTATACGCCCGAGGAGTTGACGGCGGTGGTGCGCGGCACGGCCCGCAAGATGGGCGCGGCCATTGACGAGGGCGGCGCCTTCGAGATCGCCTCGCGCGCTCGCGGCACGCCCCGGATCGCCGGTCGCCTGCTGCGACGCGTGCGCGACTTCGCCTCTGCGGAAGGGGCCGAGGTCATCAACAAACTGGTCGCGGCGCGGGCGCTGGCGCGGCTGGAGGTGGACGAGGCTGGATTGGACAGTCTGGACCGTCGCTTCCTGAAGGCCCTGATCGAGAACTATGGCGGCGGGCCGGTCGGCATGGACACGCTGGCGGCGGCCATCGCCGAGGCGCGCGATGCGGTCGAGGACGTGATCGAACCCTATCTGCTGCAGCAGGGCTTCATCATGCGCACCCCGCGCGGGCGCATGGCCTGTGCGCGGGCCTATGCCCATCTGGGCCTGTCGGAACCGCCCAAGAACCCAAACGCCCCGCCTGTCCCCGGCGATCTGTTCGACTGACGCTTGCCAAACGACCGGACGCATCGTTCTTTGCCGCCCATGAAACGCAAGACGCGGGATATCTGGCTGATCGGACTGGCGGCGGCGGTTCTGGCGCTGGGCGCGCTGGGGTTCTGGCTGACGATGAGCAGCAGCCGGATTGATCCGCTGGAGGCGCCGGGCGACCGGGTCGCGCGCCAGATCGCAACCCAGATCGGGCAGGGCGCGGTGCTGCGCTACGCTGAGCCCGGCCAGCGTCGCGGCATGTGCGGCTATGTCGGGCGAACCCGCAAGGGCGAGGCGGTGGCCTTTGTCTCGACGCCCAACCGCATCCTGTTCAGCGACGATCCCATGCCGACCGAGTTCCGGCAGATGCGACAACGCTATTGTCCAGGCTTCCTGACCGCCCCGCCGAAGCGATAGAGTGGGCGCCATGAGCGACGATCTTCCCACCGCAGGCCGTTTCGACGGCCATGACCACCTGCTGCCCGTGCGCGTCTATTACGAGGACACGGACTTCACCGGGCTGGTCTATCACGCCAACTATGTCCGCTATTTCGAGCGGGGGCGGTCGGACTTCCTGCGCGCAATTGGCGTTGGCCATACCGACCTGCTGGAAGATGAATCGCCGCTGGCCTTCGTCGTCGCCGACATGAACCTGCGCTTCATCAAGCCCGCCCGCATCGACGACGCCCTGGTGGTTCGCACCGTCTATGAGAGCGTGAAGGGCGTGCGCCTGATCATCCGTCAGTCGGTCGAGCGGGCGGGCGAGGTGCTGTGCCGCGCCGAGGTCACCGCCGTCTGCATCCATCTGGACGGCCGTCCGCGCCGCCCGTCAAAGGCCCTGATCGAGAAGGTCACGCCGTGGCTGGCGAGCACGGCGCAGGCCGGGTAAAACAGGCGGGTAAAGGGGAAAAGCCGATGGCCACTCAGAACTACACGATGTCCGCCAGCGCAGTGGTCGTTTCGATCCTGCTGTTCGTGCTGTTGGTCGGCGGCGGGCTGGTCGGCTGCCCCTATTACAAGGTCTGGGAGCGCAAGATGGCCGGTCAGGCCGAGCTGCAATACCAGCAGGGTGCGCGTCAGGCCCTGATCGCCCAGGCCGCCGCCGAAGACGAAGCCGCCATCAAGCGGGCCGAGGCTGCCACGCGCCGGGTGCTGGGCTGGACCGATGCGGCCAAGCGCGGCTGCGCCGAGCTGGGCCGTCCAGGCGACCGTCAGTGCGAGGAAGGGCTGTTGAAAGACGCCGCCACCTATTCCATCGCCAAGGAAGGCCATGAGGGCGTGATCATCAGCGTCGGCGCGCCCGTCTCGGTCGCCGTCGATCCGAACAAGGGCCGTTCGGCGGAATAGGGGGCGGGTTCAGAAGAACTCGTCCAGCCCCAAATGAAACTGCAGCCGCGCCTGGTCAGGCGCGGCGATGCCGTAAGCGGTCAGGAAGCGGGCCTGCAGGTTCGCGCCGAACTCGGCCAGATTGCTCCAGACGATGGCGATGTCCTGATAGCGGTCGGCCGAACCTGCGCGCCCGACGTCGATGCAGCCGACGCCGCCGTCATCGGCAATCAGGATATTGTCCAGAGAATAGTCGCCGTGCGTGACCACCCGGTCGTCGTCGGCGGGACGCAGGGCGGTGATCTGGTCCCAAACCTGCTGAGCGGTCCAACCCTGACGCGTCTCATCGAAATCCTCAGTCTCGACCAGCCCGGCCTCCATCCGGTCATGGGCCAGACGCATTCGCAGCGCGGCGCCGCTGTCGAACGGGCAGCGGTCCAGCGGGATGGCGTGGAGCTGTTTCAGGAAGGCGGCCAGATGATCGACGACCTCGGGCGCTGAAGACGGATCAGCCGTCATCCGGTCATAGGCCGTGCGGCCGGGCAGGGCGGTAGTCAGAAGCCAGGCCTCGTCCTCGGTCGCGGTGAAATGCACGACCTGCGGCGTGCGGACATGGTGCGCCAGCCAGCGCAGCCGCACCATTTCGTCGGTGATGTCGCGCGCTGCCGCGTCGCGCCCGTGCTTCAGGTAAAGATCAGCCTCTGACGGCCCGCCGATCAGGCGGTGAACTGCGCCGCCCGCCTCTCCGACCAGATCGCGCGCCCAGGTCCGGCCCTGCACGGCGGCGGCCAGTTCGGGCGGCGGATTGAGCGGCTGGACCAGCCGTTCGCGCTCAGGGTTCAACGGGGTTGGCACGGTCAAGGCGCGATCCACACAGGCTCTCGATCACAAGCGGCTGATTTCAACCGCTTCAGGCGTCACAGTAAACCCGCTGGTAACCATTTTCGCGCCTGTCAGGGAATGGACGCTGACGGTCACTCTGTCGTGCGCGCCACACAATAGTCACGCCTAGTCGGTCGAAGGGAAATGACCGATTTTGAATCCGCCCGGAGCGCCTGAATGACCACGCCCGTCGACGCCTCGATGCTCAATCCCGTCGAGCTGTTTCTGACCGCCGACTGGGTGGTGAAGACGGTGATGATCGGCCTGGCCGTGGCCTCCCTGTGGTCGTGGACCATCATCATCGACAAGGCCTTCCGCTTCACGGTGCTGAACAAGCAGGCCGATGATTTCGAAAAGGCGGTTCAGTCAGGCCGTTCGCTGGAGGACGTGGCGACACAGGCTGGTCCTCAGCCCGAACACGCCCTGCCGCGCATGCTGGTCATCGCCCTGTCCGACTGGCGCGAAGCCCGCCAGCGCGGGGTGCTGAATGAACATCAGGGCGAGCTGCTGATGATCCGCATCGACCGGGCCCTGAACAGCCTGATCTCACGCGAGGGGCAGCGGATCGAGAACGGTCTGGGCGTGCTGTCGGTGGTGGCCACCGCCTCGCCCTTCATCGGCCTGTTCGGCACGGTCTGGGGCATCATGAACGCGTTTGGCCGCATCGCAGCGGCAGGCAACACCAATCTGACGACGGTTGCGCCTGCAATCGCCGAGGCCCTGTTCGCCACCGCCATCGGTCTGGCCGCCGCCATCCCGGCCTATATCGCCTACAACAAGTTCTCCATTGATGCGGGCAAGTTCACCGGCCGTCTGGAAGCCTTTGCTGACGATCTGCAGGCTGCGGTCGCGCGCCGTCTGGGCAGCCCGTCCGCCCCGCCGCCTCCGCCCGCTCCGACCAGCGACCTCAGCCTGAACCGGAGCGCCTGAGCCATGGCCATGGGCGGTGGATCAAGTGGCGGCGGTGGTCGCCGCGGACGCAGGCGGCGCAAGGGCCCGCTGACGGAAATCAACGTCACGCCGCTGGTCGACGTGATGCTGGTGCTGCTGATCATCTTCATGATCTCGGCGCCCCTGCTGACGGTTGGGGTTCCGGTCGAACTGCCCAAGACCGAGGCCAGCGCGGTCGAGATCAAGTCGGAGCCCCTGTCGGTCAGCATCGACCAGAACGGCGCCATCTTCATCGGCGACAGCGAAGCCGACTTCAACGACCTGACCACCCGCCTGTTCACCGAGGCGGGCGGTGCGGACAAGGCGGCCGAGCGCCCGGTCTTCGTGCGCGCCGACGGCCGTGCGCCCTATCAGGCCGTGGCCCGCGTGATGGCGCGCCTCAGCGCCAACGGCTTCACCAAGCTGAACCTGATCACCGACACGGCGCCGGAGGCCTGATCCCTTGCGCCGTCCCAGTCCCGCCATTCTGGGATCCATCGCCCTGCACGCCGGGGTGGTTGCGCTCGCCTTCGTCACCTTCACGGAGAAGAAGGACGAACTGACGCCGCTGGTC
>NZ_JABAZW010000162.1:0-15100 GCF_018608325.1 Brevundimonas sp.
CGCCAGCTAGCCATGACAAGCCGCTGGCGAACGCCAGCCTACGATCGGCCTCGTTCCCCGGGCCGCACGCACGGGCATTGAGGGCAATGACCGGTGCATGGTCGGCCCCGTGGACAACGAGCCCAGCAAGGGCCGGATCCTCGAGGTCAACCTCCACGAGTTCGATCCCAAGCCGATAGGCCATCACGGTGGGCTGAAGCAGGTCAGCGTGGGCTAGTCCTGCGAGCCCCCTCGCCAGCCCGACCACAAAGTCGTCAACGGCGGCTTCCCCAGCCTCCTGGTTGCTTGCCACGCCCTCGATGAGGGCCTTCAAGAAGCTGTCCCACCTGCTTGAGGGAGGAGCCGGTGCCTCGACTACGGCAAGCATCCTGGCGAGCGGCCCGCTGCCATAGTCATGGCAGCCAAGACGTCTCGGCCATCAGCCCATCGTCGTCACCCCACGCGATCACTTCTGGAAGAGCACCCCGGGCATGAGCCAGGATACTCGCGCTAAAGCCTGTCGCACTTGAGGCGAGCGCGTCGGAAGCCCTGGGCCGGCGGGCGTTCCACTCCACGACGGCCTCGTCTGCTGGGAAGCCTTGCGCGACCAGTCGGCCAGAGATCTCGTCGCCAAGGCGGGAAAGCGCCGCATCGACGGCGGCACGATCAAAGGCGGCCTCGCCATGCGGCGCTTGGATCATCACGCCTTGTGGCGTGGACCAGATGCGGAGGCTCGGCACCGTGAGGCCCGGAAGGTAGCGGGCAAGGTCGTGCGCCTCCTCCCAGACGAAGCGAGCTTCTTGCATCTCGACGAGGCCATCCTCGTCGATCTCTCCCGTGCGCGCCCTGTCGGATAAGCCTTGCTCGAAGGCCTCGATCCGCGTCTCGATGGGGGCATCTCCCGGCGTGCCGATCCAATCCTCGTAGAGGAGCCTCTCCCAGTTCTCGGCAAGGCCCACGAGAAGGTCTCGCCAGATCCAATCGACACCGACGCTCATCCCCCAGGCCTGGCGGTCGTCCACGAATAGCCGCAGCCGGCCGAGCGTCGCCTCGTTGGCGTCGTCGGACTGCTCGTGGGTCCAGTCAAACTGCGCGGTGATCACTTCCATCTAGGAATGATCATTGAACCATTTTTCCAGCTCATGCTTGCAATTTCTCTGCGCCGCGAGGGCGAGCAGGGGTCGCCAGATGCGCGGGGGGATGTCGCGCTTCCGGCATGGGAAGGCATGGTAGGACCTGCCGTACCGGGTCACATGGGCCTTGTAGGGCACGCCCTCGTGGACATTGAAGATGTTCTTCGGATGCTCGCTGCTGCCCCCGACGAAGTGCTCGACACCGTTGTTGAGCAGCTCGAGCACGGTTTCGGCCGGGATGTTCGACGGGCACATGCCCTCGACCTCCCCTCCCCGATGGGCCTCGAGGGAGGCATAGGGCTTGTTCCACTTGTGCTTCGGCCGGCCTCGTCCGTAGGCCGGCCGGGGCTCATAGGCGTAGTTCCTAGGCATCCCCGTCGAATATCCGGCTCTGCCCCCCATGCGCGGTCGCGCGCGGCCTCACCGAAAGCAGGCGGGGCGACCGGAAGACGTTGCCGGTCGACCGGCTGGACACGGCATAGCAAGACCCCGGCGGCAGGTGCTGCAGCTGCAGGTTGGAGAACTCAGGGGCCGCCTTGAGTAGGTCCGTTATGTTGTCCCGTGTCTCGAGGCTGAAGACGAAGTTTGTCCCGAGGTGGCGGCGGATGCTCGTGGGGATCGAGCCCACGTCCTGCGTGGCGAACACGTATGAGCTGCCCTCGTGCCGCATGTACCGGATGCGGGCGTCGAAGCGGTCGCCGAATGCCTCGGTCATGTACTCGTGGGCCTCATCAAAGACGACGAGCTTGTTGAATGCCGTCCTCTGCTTAGCGATCTGGTTGGCGCAGACGAGGATGAGCTTCATCGCATCCTCGCGGTTGAACATCGGCTGCCGGAGATCGATCGCCAGGACTCTGCCAGGCCGCAGGATCTCGCCGAAATCGACGCCATGCGATGACGAGACGATGCGTTCAACGGCCTCCAGTCGGATCTCGGCGGCCGACATGCTCCCGCGAGGGAGCTTCTCCCCGAGCTGCTCCCGGACGCCTTCGACGGTTATGCCGCCCTGGCGGCGCAAGTCCTGCAGCGTGGCGCGGATCACGCGGGCGAAGACCGCGTCGCTGCCGGGCTCTCCCATCAAGAGCTCCCAGTCCTCCACGTCGAGCGCCTGGGGATCGAAGTAGAGCTCCCGGGCGACCGCCCCCTCGTACTCCACCCGTCGGCCGGCGAGCTCGCCGGGCATGCAGAGGACGTCCAGGCCCGCGATGGGCTGGGGTGCCGCGGAGTATTCCCCGTGCAGTCGCTCCACGTCGCCGGCGTCGCGATTGGGTCGCACGAGCGAGGATAGCTCGAAGCGATCGGCGGCGTTGCGCCGATAGTTGAACACGACAACGGCGAGCGGTGAGCGCATCGTACTGAGGGCGGGGATGGGCATGGCGGCGCCTTCCATCAGAGCGCCCAGCAGGTAGCTTTTGCCCGACCCCATGTAGCCGAACACGCCGATCGCTTTTGGATGGTCGAGGTCCAACGCGACCACCTGCCCCGTATTCGAGAGCTTGCCGACGACCGTGAAGCGGGTGGCGGTCTCTGCGCCGAGGAACAAGTCCGCTGCGGCGTGCAGCTCGTCGGTATCGCCCGTCGTCGATCCGGCATCGCTCGGGGCTAGGGGTGCATCTCGGTCGTCCTCCGGGGCGGACCGTGGCGACGGACCTGGGTCGCTACCCGCCGGCGCGACGGAATCGACCTCGGCGCCCGGCGTCGCGCTCGCGGGTTGTCCGGTGGGCTCCGTCGGGCCGCCGTCGCCGGGAACTGGCGGGCTTTCAGCGTTGTCATCGCTTGCTGGGTCGGGGCGGCCGGGCTCGACTGACCCGCCGGGTGCCTCGTCAGGACCGTCTGAATCCCCAGGACGACTTGGCTCGTCGCCGGGGGCGACGCCCAGCAATGCGCTGCGCAGGAGCCCAGGGACATCGAGCAAGGTGACGTCGCAGGTCAATGGCAGGAAATGCTTGGCGCAGAACGCATCAAAGGCCAGTCGGTCCTGACGCAAGGCTTCTGCTGGCTCGTGGCCCGTCCATGCAAGGGCCGGCGCTGCCGCCGGGATGAACTGCACATGGCCGACGCCATCATCGAGGTTGGTCGCCACCACGCCTCGCTGTCCCACGTCCTCTTGCTTGAGCGACCAGATGGCGACGCCGTCGCCGATCTCGAGGGAGAACAATCCGTCAACGACATCCTGCACTATGGCGGAACGCTGGGCTGGCGTCGGTTCGTCCGGCCCGAACTTCATCGCGAGGTCCACGAGGGTCGCGAACACTTGAAGCCTTGCCGATGCCTGCAGCAGCGCCCGCTCCCCGCTCGCCGACGCCACTGCATCCACGAACGATCCCAGTGCGGTCGCCGAAGCCTTCACTTGGCCAGCCGCCGCCTTTTTGTCTGCTCCACTCGGCGGCAGCCCGTCACGCTCGAGCCCACCCCGATGCTTGCACTCGATGGGCGTTACCTTAATCCGGGTGCCGCCGGACCCGGTGCAGTCGACGACAACGAGGGCGAGGTCGGCCCGGGACTTGCCGGCCGGCGTCTCGCCGAGGGCGTCGACTATGCCGTGGATGGGGTCGAGGGGGATGAGCCCGGCAAATCGCCCTTCGCCAAGCCATTTCGGCGGCAGCTGGCAATCCTTGAACCCCGTCAGGAGGCGGCCGGCCAGAAACAGGCCTGCGGCCTCGCCTTCCTGCGTGGATCCCGGGCGTCGCAGGGTCCCGAGGCCAATGCCCCGCGAGCCCAGCTCGCCGAGCAGTTCATCGGCTTGTCCGGACGAGAGGCCAAGGTTGGCCCTGAGGCCGGCGACCAAGGACTGTGGCGCGCGCGCGAGCACGTAGTGGGCGCCACGCACCGCCTCTACCTCCCTTGCCGACATCCAGCCCGGCCGCCACTCCCAGAGCTGCTTGGGTCCGGGCGCGGATCTCGCCAGCCGGGCCATCTGGGCCGGTTCCAGGTTGATGTCGCCGATCACCTCCCACCGCACGGCATCGCTGGCCTGTAGTGAGTCCATCGTAGTGACGACTCGCATTGTCGCGCCTACCGGCTCAAGCATCGCGAGAAGCTCTCCAAGGCCAAGTATGTCGGGCTTCCTGGCTCCGTGCTGGTAGTCGACGTACGCGACCTGATCGTCAACCGCGGTCGTGAAGCGGCGCAGGGGAAGCGCGGGGTTCGGCGCCGTGGCCTCCCCCGGAATGAGGCGCGTGAAGGGAGCGGTGTTCTCCACAAAGGCAATGTCCACATGCCCCGGGAGCGGATCGCCCTCGCCGCGGACTTGCCAGGTGAAGCGCCCTGCGGCTTGCCTGTCGGATCGATCAGGAAGGTCATCCCGTCCTGGAGCACGGCCCTGACGCTTCGCGGAATCGATCACGCGGATCACGCCGCCGATCCCGGCCCCCTTCCGGTCGACCCAGGATATTACAGCCCTGTCGACTTCCGCCGATCGCGGGGCCTCGACTGCGGCGCGCAACTCCACTTGCAGGGAAGAGGCATGAGGATGGGCCGCGACGTAATCGTCGAGAGCCTGAGCGACGACACGCTCGTTCAAGCCCGTGCGTCCGCCCCATGGCAGTCGCGTACCGGCCGCTGTGAGCTGTGGCCGGACCAACCCGCTGCCGGCGGTCTTGACCAGGGCGCTCCATGCGACGTTGTCGCCATCGACGCCTGGATCGAGCGGGACGGCCACGAACGTCTCGGTCATCCCGCCAGGTCCGGGGGCCTCACCGAAGGCCGGGATGTTCCAGCCGTCGGCAAGCCCGAGCAACCTGGACGCCCCTTCGAGGCTCTCGGCGTGGACCTGTGCGCTGAACAGCCAGGCGACCCGCGCTGGGTGGAGGGGCGACAGGAACACGGCCTGAAGGCTTCCGCGCTCCGGACCGGGGTTTCCGTCCACGAGGAAGACGGAGAACGGATATCGCGCCCAGAACTTGTCCGTCTCCGTAGTCGCGGCGGCCATGAGGTCCCGGTGAGCCTCAATGTAGTGGCGCAAGGCATTGGCGCCCACCGTGGACAGATCCATCGACGACAACCAGTCCGGCACGCCGTTCTCGAGGCCCCGGCGGGCGACCGCCCTGGCGGCGGCGATGAAGTTGGCCCACGCACTCGTCCCGGCCAGCGCCTCGGACGGTCCATCCCCCAGCCCCGTCCACGGGCCCTCGGCCCCCTGCAGGGCCGTTGGCCGACGCTGGTAGGCAAGGTCCCTCGGGAGTTCGCCCGTCCCCGACGGGACGACGAGTTGGAAGAGGCTAGGCTGGAGCTCGTCCGGGCGCGATGCGCCGACCAGGGCCGCGACGCTGCCTTGGAAGCGGCCGAATGGCGTGTTCCGGGCCTCGGGACGAGGCTCGTGGAGAGGGACCGTTCGGTCACGTCGCCGGAGCGCGTTTGTCGGGAGCGCGACATCGCTCTCTATGCGAACCACGGTGACATCGATCGGGTCGTCCTCGCCGAGCTGCAGCGTGGCCTGGTCGAGCAAGCGGGCGTTAGCGGCATAGTCGATCCCGCCTAGGCTCATGCCGGTCGCGAGGCCCGAGTAATCGAACGTCCCAGGAGGGAACCACGTCCCCGTGCCGGGATCCCAGCGGCCGTCATAGGCGGCGATCAGGGCGTTTGCTGGCGCATCGAGCTCGAGTTCCGGACTCGTGGCTGGCGATAGCCAGCCGCCATCCTGCGCCACGAACTCCACCGATGCCGCCGGCGAGACGGCGACCGATGCGTCCCCGGTCGCCTTCGGGAGCACCGCCACGACGGTCGGCCAGTACGGCGAGGGCACGACGACGACGGTGCCCAAGGTTACCTTGCGAACGGCTTGCAGCGTCCCGCCGATGTTGTCTTGGACCTCGAGGGTCACGACGAGCTTTCGCTTGGCCGCCCATTTGGCAACACGGCCGTCCTGGTGCTTGATCGTCAGGTCGAGCGGGAACCGGAGTTCGAGCTCGCCGGCCGTCGTAGACAAGGACACCTCTCCGGCCACCAGCCCCGCCGACGGGCTGAATTTCACCGTTGCCGATACGGCCAGAGCCCCTCCCTCTGGGACGAGGTCCTCCTCGACCTGCACGCTGCCCATGCCGCCGATGCGAATCCCGGAGTCTTCCAGGGAGATGACCGTCGACTTGGCGCCGCCCCTTGTCTCCGGGTTTGCTTCGCGGACATCCAGCAGCAGGGGCGCTCCCTGGACCTGAGCGTCCAGTTGGAGGAAACGGCCATCCGGGACGGTGCCAATCCTCGGACCGCCTTGGTCGAGCGCATTCATGGCCGCAAGGAGTTCCTGGGCCGAGACGGCATCCCAGCTGTCCCCCCTACGACGAGGACCACCGGGGACAAGTTTGCCAGCGTCGCGGCCAAACAGCAGCCTGCCGATCTCCGGAGCCGTCGCGGAGAATCGCTGCGCCCTCAGCATGGCCTCGGCCCAGGGAAGGCCGGTCCACCTGGCGTCGCCTTGGATGGCCGAGCTGTCCCGGAGCTTCTCGAGGACTGCGTTTATCTCGTTGATCCGGACGTGCTCATCGATGAATCGCAGCCAGGCGCCGCCCAGCAAGTCGATATCCCTGGCGGATTCATCGAGCTCCGGCCACGGCTCGTCGATGAACGGTGCTGGCAAGCCAGCCAGGCGGAAAACGGAAAGCGCGTCACGCGCGTCGACAGGGGTCGGCGGGGCACTCGCCGCCGCGAGCCGGACCGCATCATCGAGGTCCGACGCCATTGCCGACCACGCACGGAGCAGCCTCGCGCCGAACTTGTCGAGCGCCCCCGCCCCATCGGCGAGCACCCGCTTCAGGAGCTCGATGGTCCAGCGCCCCGCCAGCGCGAACTTCTCCAACACGGCTTGGTCTAGGCCAGCCTGGGCTAGCGCGACCTCCATGGTCGCCGTGGCGAGCTGCTCCGGAGAACATGAGCCGCCACCCGTCCCCGGGAATGCATCGGTCAAGAAGGGGGTCGCCGACGTCGCGAAGGAACTGTCAGGCTCCACCACGCCGCCGAGGAACACGAAGATCCGGTCCGCGTCGGTCCGCCACGCAATCAGTTGGCTAGACGGTATTATCCAAGGGGGATCGCCAGGTGCCGGGTTCCGGACGACCAGGACGGCCTTTATCTCGACGTGCCCGTCGTTGGCGGCTGCCGCGAGCGCCCGCGCCTCGGCCTCGAGCTCCTTGGGAAGCTGGACGTACTGGCGACCACGAGCACCGGCAAGCAAGCGCGCCAACGCGCGACCGAGAACACCTTGGCTCATCCTAGAATCCCGAGCTGATCACGATGGCCTCGTCGGCATCGGGACTGTCCTGCGTCAACCCTGCTCCCTCGAGAAGGTCGACGAGTGTCGCCCGCTCGATCGAGATGCCCATCCGGGCAAGGTCGACCATCACTTCCTGTAGGGTGCACTGCTTCCCAGGTCCGCCTGCCGCCAGCGACGCGACGACGACCATCCACTCCGGTCCAGGCTCGGCCCAGACTCGCCGGCGCTTCTGGTCCGTCCGGGCGAGGTAGTACAGGTCAGCCTCGTCTGCAGTCGCGTCGCTAGCGACGCGCGCTAGCATAAGGTAACGGACGAACTCCTTCAGCGTCTTGGGGGCGGTCCTCGGATCCCGGTACGCCTCGCCGGCCGTCAGGTTCAGGGACGCTAGGAACTTTCGGGCTTCCTCGCCGTCGGACGCAAGGTCGAGCTCCGTCTCACGACTGGGCTGGTCGCGTGTCGCCTCATCGAGTGCCGCCCTGGCGTAATACCCATCGCCCAGCCCATTCCCCAGCAAGGCGGTCAGGTCCTTCTCAGACGGAGGGGTGGACCTCGGCGCCACCACGAGCAGCGCTGGCTTGTCGAACATGGAGACAAACTGGTCCCAGGCCCCCTCGTCGCCGAAGCAAAGCTCCCTGAGCGACCGGAATACGGCGGCCTCCCAGAGGTAAGTCAAGGCAAGGCCAGTGCGGGCGAGGCATGTCGCCCAGTCGATGAACCTGCGGTCTGGAAGCGCCTCGCGCCACCCCGTCGATGGGTCTAACAGCTGTTGCCAGCGATCCCAGAACCAACCCTGGGGCCCTTCGAGGCAAAGGCCGGTGAAGAAGGGGTCGCCCGGCCCCGGAGGTGCGAGAGAGGCCAGGGAAGCGGGCCACTCCGGCAGGTTCACATTGCCTTCGCGTCTCCAGACGGCGGGCGCCACATGCTCGAAGAAGTGAGAAACCATGTCACCACCGGGGCTATCGAGCGCCTCAGCTAGGCTTGCGCCTGCTGCCCCTTCGTCTGGAGCGCCTCCTAGCTGCGCCATGACGTCGACCGCGCGCGCCAGGTTCGGCGGGGCATTCTTGTTCACCGCGCCATTCAGCGTCTGCAGGGGGACGCTCCCTCGGTGCACCGGCGCGCACGTCTTGGATTGGTCGCGCTGGGAGCGAGGTGCTGCAATCGAGTTCACGACCGCGTCGCTGAACAGGTCGGCGTCCGCAGGATCGGCGAAGATCCCGTCCCTCGCGGCCTCCCGGACCCATCCTGAAGTTTCCGTCACGATATTGTTGGACTTCGGCGGCAGTTTCTCGAGCACGAGCCGCTTGGTGGCCCTCCCTTGCTCTCGAGTAGCCGCCAGGCCTGATACGGCCTCGGCCTGGCCTAGCGTGGTGCCCTTGGAACGCCAGAGGAGATCGACGAGCACCAACTCGGTCTGCTTTGCATATTCGGGACGCGGCAATGCCAGCAGCGCCTTGAGCGTCGGGTTCATCATCTACGCTCCACGCCCAAGGTGTGGGCTCCCCAGCCGCCACGTATGCGGAACAGCCGGCCTTCGGCGTCGGTCACATGGGGTTGGCCCGTCTGGCGCTTGCGTGCGATCAGCGACGCCAGGACGCGCTCGACCCGCGCGATGGCCTGATCAGGCAAGTCCGTGAAGCCTTGCCTGGAACGTGTCACGACCAGCGCCTCCCGGGTGAGGTCCAAGTCGACGGGCACAAGCAGCCCCTCGCCCTGGCCGCCGCCCGAGAGGCGCAGGAAGAACTGCAAGCTATCGCGGGACGCCCTGAGCTCCACCGAGAGCTCGCTCGTCTGGCGGGATATGAGCACGGTCCGGGCTGGCAGGCTGGTTTCGAACGAACGGGTCCTTGGCCTGAACGGAGCTAGGTACAGCGTCCCGCTTTCAGGGACGAGCATGCGCCGCAAGCCCGAGAGGAGGTCACCGGCGGCTCCCCGGGAGAGCGTGCCTTCCTGAGCGACAAGCCATGCGTCGACGGCCTCGAAGTCAGCAATCCACCCCCCCGCCAACCCTACCTGCCGGAGCAACGTCATCGATCGCCATTTGCGGACCTGTGGCGATCGCAGCTGCCCGGCGGTCGATCCCTCCGCCTCCCCCTGGAGGTGTTCGAGGACCACCTGATCAAGCCTGTGGTCCAGCTCGCATGTGGCGGCCGCCGGCAGCATCGGGGCCAGGGTGGCGAGTGGCTGCTGGACGTGCATGGCCTCTGCCGCGTCCAGGGTCGCGGCCCTGAGGCCGTCCCACTCGTCAACGCTCGCCGCCGGGTCCAGAGTGCGAAGCGCCAAGGCGAACTGACCCGGACGCTCGCCCGCACGGGCAGGCCCGAAGTCGGCGAGGACCGCATGGTAGAGGCTTCCACCTCGGATCGCGCCTTTTCCAAGTCGCCGCCAGGAGGGAGGGTCAGGCGGCGGGAACATCGCTGCGTAGATCCGGTGGCGGGCCAGTGCGCCGATGGCAGCGTCGGTGCCGCTAGCGGCGAGTTCGCCCGCCCAGTCGCACGGGTGCACCCCGGCGTCCCATGCCTCCTCGTTCGGTCCAATGATCGCCGTGGCCAATGTTGCCAAAAGGTCGCGGTACGTCATGCGACGGCCAGCCGCCACCTCTGAGGAGCGCATGATATCGAGGAAGCCATCCCGGAGGTCCTCGTCGCCAAGCCAGGCCGCATTGGCCTTGAACGGGCACAGGGGGCTCGCCACGCATCCGCCGCAACCCTGGCCGTTCCAACGTGCCGGGTCCGCGACGTCCTTGGTCAAGACCGACGCCGCTGCGGACTGTCGGCTGCGCTTGCTGACATGGAGCCCGCCGACCGGCTGGTACGGTGCCACGGCAGGGTCGTCGGCCATTGAAAAGTCCAGGGAAACCCGGGACGACCCAATGGCGGGCTGGGGCTCGAAGAGCGAGAGGGCATCGAGGCTTAGGACGTGCAGTACCACAGGTCTCCCCGCCGTCTCGACGCGGCGACGAGCATAGTAGCTTGTCGCAGGATCGTCCGCTCCATTCCCGGCCGCGGCCTCGTTCAGCCACTCGAGCAGCTCGGTGACCTCGCCGCCCTCGTCATCTTTGCGAGCCTTGTTGCGTTCCTCCACCAGTATCCCGCGGTTGACGTTGGCAAAAAGCAGCAACCGGCCACCATTGCCCACTTCGGCAAGCGCCTCGGATAGGTCCAGCGCAAGCGACCCGGCCCCGTCGACCTGCGGCCTGGGGATAGAAGCGTCGTTGATGAGTACGACACTCGCACCAGCGGTTGTCTCCCCATCGAGGGTTCGCGGCGCCGTTTCGCCAGCTGCAGGAGGAGCTATCCCCAGGCGGTTTGCCAGTGAGCGCATGGCCTCGGACTTCCCATTGCCAGGCGCGCCCACGAGGAAGCCCCATTGCTCGGCTCCAAGCGCCTCTGCTGCGGAATGGCTATCGGCCAGGAAATCCACGAGGTCCTGAACACCGGCGGGGAAAGGCCCCCTGGGCCCTCCGAGGGCGGTGCCCCTCGGGACCGCCACCGCCTCGCGGCCGCCGAAGGCCCGCTCCCGGAGCCAATCGATGATATCGATGTCGCTCATGCCCTCTTCCCCAATGCAGGCCAGCACCCCAGGGCTGCAGCGTATCCAGCACCCTTGTTCGAGACTCCGGCGGCTCGTCCTGCGTCGCGCCCATTCGTTCCGAAGGTCGTGAGCCTGGCCGCGTCAGGCTGGGGGCTGACTAGGCCACCGGATTGATTTGCCAAGACGCCTTGCCCTTCCCCATGCTGGACGACCGCTACCACTGCGCGATTTTAGGTGCAACGCAGCTTAAGGCCTGCAAGCGACTTGGACTGAGGCACGGATCGTGGGCAGCCCACGGACGTTACGTCAACCTGATTGGAGTGCTCCCTGGCCGACTTCCTGACCCCTGCAGAGCGATCCGTCCGGATGTCCCGGATCAAGGGGCGCGACACCAAGCCAGAGCTACGCCTGCGCAAGGCTCTCCACGGCCTGGGGTTCAGGTATCGGCTCCACGGCGCATTGCCGGGAAAGCCTGACCTCGTGTTTCCACGCTACCGCACGGTCGTGTTCGTCCATGGCTGCTTCTGGCATCGTCACAAGGGATGCAAGGTCGCAGCCACTCCCAAGTCGAACACGTCGTTCTGGCTGGCTAAATTTGCTCGGAATACGACGAGGGACGCCGAGGTGGAGGCGCGCCTGCGAGATGCCGGTTGGCGTGTCCTCACCGTCTGGGAATGTGACGTCACATCCCCGCTAAAGGCAGAGGCAGCGGCCCGGAAGCTGGCAGCGGAGATAGACCCCTCCCGCATGCGCCGGGATGCTGGCGTTCAGGGGCGCTAAGCGACCGCTACTTCGTCGATCCTTGCATTCAGCTCGAGGGCTTCCTCGATCTCCACCAGAAGGCAATCCAGAGCCTTGCCTAGCCCCCGGGCCATCAATGGCGGAACGGCATTGCCGACCTGAGTGTAGCGGGGGCACTCCTTGGTCCGCAGGACCCCCCCGGTCGTGTACTTGCCTTGGAACTGGAACCAGTCAGGGAAAGACTGCAGCCGGGCGCACTCACGGACGGTCAAAATGCGAGGTTCAGAGTAGTGCAGTAGGTCCTCGGGGAGCGTGGTGATGGTCGGCGCGGGCTCGTCCGGATGTATGGGCACGATCCGGTTCTTCCTCAGGCCGAACCGGGCTCGGTCATTGGTGTTCAACCGGACACCTTGCGTGCATTCGGCAATGATCTGGCCGAAGCGGGCGGAGATCTCCTGGGAGTGCCGCGCCAGGCGCATGCTGTTCATCTGCGGCGGGGGAAAGGGCTTGCGCATGGCGTGCTGGTAATCGGTGCTTGGTCCCGCGTAGCGGAGCTCGCTGAACGTCCCACGGGCAGCCGTGTCGCGATAGGTGAACATGCTCGCGCCGGCTGTTTCCAAGTCGGAGAGCGCGTCGCTCGCAGATATCCTCTCATTCAAGTTCAAGTCTGCAAGCTGCATCTCGCGATGAGTCCCGATCGCCTCGAACACGCGGCTCATTCCCCCTTGCAGGACGGCCGCGCAGTCGTTCCGGACGCCCACGACGATCAATCGGGTACGCCGTTGCGGGACCCCGAACGTAGCTGCGTCAAGGAGCCTGGCATCGACGCTGTAGTTCGCCGCGCGTAGGAGCTCGACAAGCTTGTCGTAGTAGGAGTCGCGCAAAGCCGCCGGCGGCATCCCGCCTTCGGCGCGCGCCTCCTTCGCCCTGTGGACGACGCGCATGCCAGGGACGTTCTCTAGCAGAATGATCCGGGGCTGGATGGCCTTGACCACCTCCACGTATTTCTCGAACAGAAGGTTCCGGGGGTCATCCGCCTTTCGCCGGCCGGCGAAGCTAAAACCTTGGCAGGGCGGGCCACCGGTGAGGACATCGACCTCTCCTCTTAGCGACTCTAGCTCCCCGCGATGGCGCACAAGAAGCTGCTCGATGTCCCACGCCTGCTTGGGCAGCCATTCTGGCCAATCGAACTGGTGGACCTGCTCGCACTCATCGCCTGACAAGTTCGACTGGAAGGTCGAGAACGCCATCGGGTCGCGCTCAACGGCGAACCTCCCCTTCAGGCCAGCCATCGACAAGCCGAGGGACAAGCCACCGCAGCCAGCGAACAGATCGATGAAGGTATGGGTCCGCATTTCACGCTCAGATACAGCGCTTCGCGGGAAAGGCGCAATACACATCACGACCGCCTCCGCGTCCAACAAGCTCGTCGAGCTATAGAACAAAATAGCAACATTTCTTCGGTTGTCAAGGTTCTCTGGCGGCGCATCGTGGATTCAGATGTCGTGCCGTAGCCCAGCAAGTACGCTTTGCCCGCATGCTGTAACGCCTGGGTTTCCGGGCGCGGCGCTGCCAGAGCGGAAGCCTTGAGGTCCCGCCGATAGCCGTGATCCGCTATAGCTCTGGCCCTGAAGCAGACATTCCCAAAGTCGCTAACGAGTCAGACGCGGCTATTGCGGGCCCATTGCCGGTGACCGCAGTCCGGCTCCCCACATTGGCACCGTGTGATCAACTGCCATCGGCTGCGACTGGAAGGACCGGTCGACGCTTGGCTGGTTTTGTGGCCATCAATCCAGAAGCTTCGGCATCCGTGTCAGCGTAAGGCGACATTTGTCCGTGTCGTCGTACGCTGACAATTGAATTTGTCGCCGTACGCTGACATGATGCTTTGTCAGATACACGCGGATTGGCCATGATTATTCGTTCGGCGATGGAATTGGGCGCAGCCGTCAAAGCGCGTCGCAAAGCGCTTGGTGAAGACCAAGCTGCTCTGGCGGTTCGCGTTGGCGTTTCCCGGCAGTGGATCAGCGCTTTGGAAAACGGCAAGTCCACGTTGGAACTTGGTCTCGTTCTGCAGACCCTAAAGGCTCTGGACATGCCCCTGTCCACCTCGTCGGGGCAATCGACACCCGCTGTCCCGCCAGCCCCGCGTACTGACCTCAACGCGCTCATCAACGCGGCGCGCCGTCGATGACGGAGCATGTCCTCATCCTGCTACTGAATGGGCGTCAAGTCGGCGAAGTGCGGAGAAACGGCCAGAAGCTCTCGCTCCACTACGATTCCGCGTGGCGTGACGATCCGGCTGCATATCCGGTCTCTCTATCCATGCCGCTCGCATCGCCGGACCACCCCCACGCCGCGATTAACGCGTTCATCTGGGGACTGCTGCCTGACAATGAACAGGTTCTCGATCGATGGGCTCGCCAGTTTCATGTCTCGGCCCGCAATCCGTTCGCTCTGATCGGAGCTGTTGGGGAAGACTGCGCCGGCGCGGTTCAGTTCGTGACGCCCGAGCGAGCAGAAGCGCTGACGCAGGGCGACGAGGATGACGTCCAATGGCTGGACGACGAACAAATCGAAGACCGGCTTCAAACGCTTCGACAGGATCACGCTGCCTGGCGTGATCGACGAGACCACGGGCAGTTCAGCCTTGCCGGAGCCCAGCCGAAGACGGCCTTGCTGCAGCGTGACGGACGATGGGGCGTGCCGTCAGGCCGCAACCCCACGAGTCATATCCTTAAACCGCCCTCTGGCGCCTTTGACGGTCACGCGGAAAACGAACATTTCTGCCTCCGTCTGGCAGCGCGTCTGGGCCTGCCTGTGGCCTGGTCGGAGGTTAGACGTTTCGGCGAAGAGATCGCCATCGTTGTGGAGCGCTATGATCGGCAGGCGGTCGACGGACGACTACTTCGTATCCACCAGGAGGACATCTGCCAGGCCCTCGGCGTTCCGCCTACGCGGAAGTATCAGGCCGAACGAGGCCCGGACGTGCGGCGCTGCGTCACTCTGATCCGCGACCAATCGAGCGAACCCGGCGAGGACGTGGACACCTTCATTCAAGCCATACTTTTTAACTGGATCATCGGCGGTACAGACGCTCACGCCAAGAACTACTCTTTGCTCATCGCGGAGGAGGGACAGGTGCGATTGGCTCCGCTCTATGACGTCTCGAGCGCCTTGCCGTATGAAGGTCTTCAGTATCAGCGGCTCAAGCTCGCGATGAAGCTCGGCGGCGAATACTATCTTCGCGACATCGGTCCGCGTCAGGTCGCCAAGATGGCGGTCGAAATCCGACAGGACCCCGCCTCGCTGATCGCTCGCGCCCAGACGATGGCCGATCAAATCGTAGGCGAGGCACCCTTTGTCGCCGCCGATCTCGTCGCAACCGGCCTGAACCATGCCATGATCCCGCGTCTGTCGGCCCTTCTCGTCGACCGATCCACGCGACTGTCGGCGGATCTCGCGGCCTGGGCGCCGAACTAGACATCATCCAAGCGGCTCGGCGGCCTCC
>NZ_JABAZW010000162.1:15110-26436 GCF_018608325.1 Brevundimonas sp.
GCCGGAAAGAGGCTGCCGACGCCGACGGATTTCCACTTTCAATAGACGGGGCGGCGGTTTCAATCCGACGCGAAGCTTCGGCCCGTGATGAATCCAAACCCGTTTGGGGGTATCGGAAGCACTCCGCCTCTCTTTCGAGAAGCGGAGTAAGTTCAAGATTCCCAGACCTGATTGAGCACCTTGGCCGCCAGCGCCGCCTTATCCTGCGGTAGGAACCGGCCGTAGTGGGCTGCGACCGTGGCGGGGGTGTCTTGGATCGCATAGCTCGCCTGCTCGTAGGAGCCGGTCTGCTTCAGGACATGGGTCGCCAGGACGTCCCGCACGCTGTGAGGCCCATGGGACATCAGGCCCTCGATCGCGCCGCGTCCGGTCCAGGGGTTGTAGATGCCATGGCGCTGGATGATCAGCCGCCAAGCCTCGTAGAAACCCGACTGGGTGAAAGCCGCATTCCTGCTGCTGACCTTCACCGTCTTGATGAAGAAGGTTCCTGGATCGGACGCGCCCGCAAGGAGCGCAGGGCGGTCTCGCGCAAGGTAGCGGTCGATCATCGCATAGAGCCCGCCGAGGTCAGGCAACACCAATCGATATGGGCGCTTCGAGAAGTAGGCGGAGTCCGCATTCTTGAAGGCGGCGCAAGGAATGAAGACCTCCCAGCCCGCCTCTCGGGCAGACCAACGCAGTTCGCCGCGCTTGAGGGCCTCCAACTCGCGTTCGGTCCGTGGAATCTGGTCGCGATCTGCAATGAGAAGTTCGCGCAGGTTCTTCTGGCGAAGACCGAGGTGGAGCCCCAGCCTCACCATGAGGAATGAGCGAACCGTCTCCGCTGCTGCGCGAGGATAGCGTCTCTCGTTGGGCATCCTAAGCAAGACCTCATCGGCGATCTTGCGATACTCGCCGACGGGGCTCTGGGCCTCGAGTATCGGCAGGATGGGCTCGAACGGATCGCGATGGATTCGCGCCACACGCTGCACCTCTCGCGCCCTGGAGATTGCATGCCTGTGCCCCATGTCGCAGACACTATCCCAGTTCAAACGCGCCTCTTCGATGTCGCTCTCGGTCACAAGGCCGGGCAGGGGCGTGAGCCGGTCGGCGAATGCGGGGTTCTGCCTGAGCCAGCCCGTCCGCTCGCGCATGAACGCCGCTGCCAGCAGCAGCATCTCGGACTCCCAGCCCGTGTAGAAGCCGCGCCTGTGTTCACGCCACTGTAGATACCAGTCCCATACGGCGGGGAAGACGAGGAAGGCGAGCGTCAGGGTTTCAGCAGACGCGCCCAGTCCACGAACTTCCCCATCAGCCGGTGCCGCCATGGCGCCGAACATTAACGCCAGGTGCTCGGTCCGTTGCGTCGCCGTGGCCTCACCCCAGACGCCGGATCGTTCGAACCCGATGTCGGTCAGCGTCGAAGACTTGAACCGTTTCAGCGCCGCCATCTCCGTCGCCAACTGAGGTGGAGCCTGCAGCCATGACGCGCCGTTCCCGTCGAACCGGAAGCCGAAACGGTGACGGGACATGTCCGACTGGTAGCGTCGATACTCCGTTCCGCCCGACACGATGCGGGTTCGGACCCAGTGGAGAATCTCGGCCCGTTCGGTAGCACTTCTTGAACTGAAATCGTCGGGGAGATGCCAGGCCAGTCGCCGCGACTCCGACGTCGATAATGCCACGGTCGTCTGCCCTCGGATCGCACCGCCCTGCCGCATCCGCGCCGAGAAATACCCCGGCACGAGCCGATAGCGATGCTCGATCAGGGCCAAAACCTTGAGGCTGGCGGCGGTCTGTGGGGTCTTGGCGCCTCTCCGCCACGCGACGATGGTGTGGTGGTCGATGGGCGTTCCTGCAGCCACCACGACCTTGTGCAGTCTGTAGCTGGTGTCGCCATGGCGGGCCATCTGCGCATCCAGCGCAGAGTGGAAGTCACCGGGGTCTTGGGCCAGATCCCAGAGAGGCTCGGGATGGGTGATGATGGGGTCGGGACGACGCCCCCGGCGGGGGCGGACGGATGCAGTCGATACAGGGGTAGGCAAGACAGGCTCCAGGAGCGCGTCGCCAGAATGCGGCGACACCGTCTAGACGGCCGAAACCGCCTGCCACCTGAGAGGCAGGTCCAGAAATTTCTCAGGATGCGCCGTTAGCGCTGGCGAGCTTTGGAGAGTTGGTTGTCTCCTGAGGTCGGCCGAGGCAGAAGTCGGCCCAGTCATCCATCATGGCGAGCCGCTTCTCGAACAGATCGCCCCGCCGGTAGGCGGCTTCGACCTTGTTGCCGACCGCGTGCGCCAGGGCCATCTCGGCGACCTCGTGGGGATAGGTGGTGCGTTCCGCCGCCCAGTCGCGGAAGGTGGAGCGAAAACCATGAGGCACGGCGTCGACTTCCAGCCGTCGCAACACGGCGGAGATCGTCATGTCAGAGATCCGCCCCCCGTGCGCAGCTTTGAACACATAGGCGTCCGCTCGCCCCGAAGGCATGGCGCTCAGGACGGCGACTGCAGCCTTGGAGAGAGGCGCTCTATGTTCGCGCGCCGCCTTCATGCGCGTGGCGCTGATGGTCCAGACGCGAGCGTCCAGATCGATCTCCTTCCAAGTGGCACCTCGTACCTCGCCGGATCGCGCGGCCGTTAGGATGGCGAACTCCAGGGCTCGCGCGCCCGTACCTTCCGCATCCCGAAGCTGGGTCATGAAAGGGGCTATCTCATCGATGGGCAGGGCGCGGTGGTGCGTGATCCGATGGACCTTGGATGGCTTTGCCAGCAGCTTGTCGAGATGTCCGCGCCAGCGTTCCGGGTTGGGACCGGTGCGAAACCCCCGCGCGCCTGCCCAATCGAGGACCATTTCAATTCGGCCGCGAAGGCGTTTGGCCGTCTCGATCTTCCTGATCCAGATCGGTTCTAGGACGCGCATGACGTGCGGCAACTCGATAGCTGCGACGTCGAGCTTCCCCATGACCGGATACGCGTAGTTCTTTAGCGTGGCGGTCCATTGATCGCGATGCTTGGGGTTCTTCCAGCCCGCTTCGTGGGAGGCGATATACGCCTCTGCGGCGGCCCGGAACGTGTAGCCCACCGTCGGTTCCACCTTGAGCGCCGCGCGTGCCGCCTTGGCGGATTCGATGGGATCGATACCCCGCCGGATCATGTCCCTGGCTTCCCGGGCGGCCTCTCTCGCCATCGCCAGGGTCACCCCAGGGTAGCCTCCGAGCCCCATCTCCCGCCTTCGAGTTCCGATCATGACGCGTAGGATCCAGGTCCGCCCGCCCGACTTCAAAACTTGCAGTGCCAGCCCCGGCACACCGCCCACAGCGTGCAGACCTGGCTTGGTCAGCCGAGATACCGCCAGAGGCCCCATGAGCTCCGGTAGTTTGGGCACGCTCCCTCCATCACGCCAATACAATCAAGAGTGCAGAATCTCACAGAACTATTCAGGCGGGAATCTTAAATGGCTCTCAGGTTGATCAATGGTGCGCGATTTCGAGGTTTGCATGAACGAAACCGGTAACCGCGCCGGTTCTAGCAACGCTCCTGCGGCGAATGGCGGCGCTATTCACCGCATGAAATGCGGTGAATATGGCGGACGCTTTTGGCGTTAAAAGCGGATGACTATGACGCCCGCCATCTCACCCTCCATTATTCTCGCGTCGGGTTCTTTTGATGCATGGCGGACAATCCTGCAGCCATAATCAGAGTGATTTACACCCACCACCACACCCACCAAAAGTTTCGCGCTTGATGGCGGATGTCGCGAAATAACCGGAAATCTCTAGCAACGCCCGCTCTAGCTAAGGCTACGTCTTCAAAAGAGAAAAGGTAGCGGCGGGTAGTGGCCGGAAATCGATAAGAACTTGAAATTTCAGACTCTCTGTCCGCCACCATCATCGCGATCTCCTTATATTTCAGCTAGTTGTTGATCCGATTGGCTAACTTCCCCGCAGGGTTAGCCAAGGTTTGTTCGCGTTGCGTGCCGCCGATCATGGCAAAGGCCGCTTCTGCGAGCAGGCGCTGATCTCGCGCCTTGGTGTACCGCTCGACCTCCTTGGAGGTTTGGTGGCCCGTTACCGCATTGATCTGAGCTTCGGTGCAGCCTGCGTCGGCTAGGCGTGTTGTAGCGGACTTTCTAAGTCCGTGCGCCGAACGATCAGGAGTGCCTGCTGCCCGGCAGGCTCCACGGAACCAGTTGCCGAAACCGCCTGCCGTAAAGCCGACCTGCGACTGCGTGACCAGAAAGAGCATCTGACCTGCTGGAACGGTGTCGAGCGACGCCTTGAGGCGTGGATGGATCGGAATCTCTAAACAGGCCTCAGTCTTCTCCTGCTGCACTAGAATTGCGCGGCCTTGGACGTGCTGGCGGCCCATCTGACGTACGTCGCCTGACCCCTGGGCGGTGTAGAGCAGAAGATCAAATGCCAGGCGCTCGCGGGATCCCACGGGCCAATGCGCCTCAAATTTCGCGATGTCCGCCTCATTCCACACGGGGAAACCGCCAGAAGGGATCTTTAGCGGGCTAATGCCGGTGGCTGGATTGTCCATCCGCCATTGCCGGGCGACAGCGAAGGCCAGCATCCAACGCATGATCTTGACCAGGTTATTGGCCGCCGTTGGAAAGCCGGCCTTGCGGTCGCGCATTTTGAGGATGGGCTGTGTCTGCAGACCCCGCACAGACTGCCCACCATACTCCGTCCGCAACCGCTCAATGATGCCGCGATATGTTGCTTGAGTAGGCTTTCTTAGCTGCTTCCATTCCGCCGACCCGTAGATTGCTATCGCCAAGGCGTTGATGGTGCCTGGAACCGTGCGGCCGGAGCCAGCAATGATCGTGCTGGTATGGCAGCGCAGGCGGCATCGTATGGCTGATGAGAATTCTCCGCCCGATTGTTCTCCCTCAGCCGGCCGTGTGAATGTGGGTGCCGTAAGCCAAGACGATCAAGCGCCGCTGGATATGAACCAGCCCGTCGATGAGGACTTTCTCTGGCTCAACGGGGCGGCTTCGCAGGAGGCGTTTCAATAGCTTCAGGGCCGCTTCTGTGTCTCGTCGTCGCTGGACGACGAGGTCCAGCACCTCACCTTCGTCATCGACGTCGCGCCACAGGAACATCCGCTTCCTGCCGATGGAGCAAACCACTTCGTGGGGTGCAGGCGGGTTGAAGGCGAGGGCGCCACTTCTTCAGGCGCCGAGCGATCTGCAGTCCGAACTTGATCGTCCAGCAGCGAATGGTTTCGTAGCCGACATCGATCTCCCGCGCCGCCATCAGCTCTTCCATGGCGAAGGCTAACGCTGAAACGAAAGTAGAGCCATGCAGCCTGGCGGATCCCGCCGCAGGGAATTGTTGGCGCTTGAACGACAGTGGTTTCACGAATTGAGGTCTCCGGTCAGCGACTTACGTCGGCCGAAGTGGAGACAGGTTAGTGTTAGACCGACAGCATCGAAGTTGCGCTAGACGATCTGCGAGCCTGATCTTCAAACTCCGATTACGCTGATCAACCGCCCGAAGTCCGGTTCGCCTTGCTGTAAGGCGCGGCGGTTGGAGAAGAAGCGGGCTTCGTCGGCGCATGTGTCGTGGCCGGTCCAGACGGCTTGGCGCACGCCCGCCTGCTGCAGTCGCCAAAGGACGAAGCCGGGCAGGTCGAACTGGCGTTTGTCGGCAGCCGCGCCGGGATGGAAGAAGCGTTCGCTGCCCCGGTCGTGATGGGCGAAACGTTCCTCGAAATCGACGCCGACCTCATAGCTGTCCTGGGCGATGCAGGGGCCGACGACGGCCAGGATGCGACGTGGGTCGGCGCCCAGCGCCTCCATGGCGGCGACAGCGGAATGGACGACGCCGCCCAGAGCCCCCTTCCATCCGGCATGGACGGCGGAGACAATGCAGGTCTCGGGATCGGCCATCAGGATCGGCGCGCAGTCGGCGGTCAGAACTGAACAGAGCAGACCGGGATTGGCGGTGACGACGGCGTCGCCCTCTGGCCGGTCACCGTGCCAGGGACCATCGGCAACGCGCGCGACGGCGGAATGGATCTGGTAGCAGCCGTTCAGGTGATCGGCGTCCGCTCCCATCGCCTCTGCGACCCGGCGACGGTTTTCCGTGACGGCGGCTAGATCATCCTTGGAGCCGACGCCAGCGTTCAGCCCCTCATAGATGCCGGTCGAGACACCGCCCGCGCGCGTGAAGAAGCCGTGCTTGACGCCAGCAGCGGTCAGCAGCGGGTGGGTGATGGGGGCAAGGTCGCTCATGGTCGTCTTCTACTCGGCATCCCAACCGGGCACGATCAGGGAGCGGGGCGAGAAGATCGCGGCGGCCTTGAACAGGCTTCCCATCTGGTCGTCGGCGGTCAGGCGGTTCAGTTGGCGGTCGATGACGGCGGCGGCGTCGGGCCGTCCCGATTTCAACCGTTCAGCACGGGCTTCGATCCCCAGACGGCGCAGAAACTCGCCTTGGGGCAGGCACCCGGTAACGTCGGCCCCGGTGCGAAGGGCGGCCTCCAGCACCAGAGGGAAGTCGGCCCATTGGGTCAGGTCGGCCTCGCCCGGATTGTCAAGCGGCGACACCTTCTGGTGACGGCGCAGGGCCTGAAGCGTGTCGCCCGCCTCGGGACGTGCGCGGCCATAGTCGATCAGCAGAGCGGCGCCGGATGCGGCCTTCATCAGCAGGCCCAGGTCGCGGCCGAAGACAGGCTGCTGTTCTGAAATCTCGAACACCTGACCGGGGTCGATGTCGAAGGACGGTTTGTCGAAACCGCCGGAGATGGCGGTCAGGCCGAAGGTCAGGTCGTTGTCGTCGGTGACGCCGATGCGGCGCTCGGCCCAGCCGCCTTCGGTGCGGACGAACTGGCGTGCAGGCATGCAGTCCAGCACCTCATTGGCGATCAGGATGACGGGGGCATCCGTCTCGATCCGTGTCAGATCTCGCACCCAGCGTGGCGACAGGTCGGCGCCCGCCAGAGCCCTGGCCTGCAACGCGCGCAGGGGAGCGCTCGGCTCGATCAGGATGAGGTCGCAGGCTTCCAAGAAACCCGGCGCCAGACGCGCCGCGCGCAGGGCGTCGCTGATCAATGTGCCATCGCCGGGCCCAACCTCGACCAGCCGGAACCGTTCGGGCGCGCCCAGACGATGCCAGGTCTCGACCGCCCACAGGCCGATCAGTTCGCCGAACATCTGGCTGACCAGAGGGGCGGTGATGAAGTCGCCACGCTCGCCCAGCGACGGACGCGAGGCGTAATAGCCGCCCTTGGGATCATGCAGGCAGCGGGTGACATAGTCCGCGACCGTCATCGGCCCGGTCAGGGCGATCTCTCGCGCCAACCGGGTTTTCAGGGTTTCGACCGGGGCGCTCATGCGGCGGCGGGCGGGCGGTTCCAGGCCCGCCAGATCAGCCAGCCGCCGACCAGGATCATCGGGATCGACAGCATCATGCCCATGGTCAGGCCGAACGGGAAGGCGGGCATGCCGTAGTCAGGCTGGCGGACATTCTCCAGCGCAGCGCGGCAGATGCCGTAGCCGACCAGGAACAGGCCGGTGATGTAGCCCGGCTTTTGCAGCAGCTTGAACTTCCAGATGGCCAGCGACAGGACCGAGAACAGCAGCAGGCCTTCCAGTCCGGCTTCGTAAAGCTGGCTGGGGTGACGAGGGACGTCGCCTGCGGGGCAGAAACCGTACATCTGTTCGATGCGGGCGTTGCAGAAACGGATGGCCCAGGGAACGGTCGTCTCACGTCCCCACAGCTCGCCATTAATGAAGTTGGCGATGCGGCCAAAGAAGAGGCCCAGCGGCACGACCGGGGCGACCAGATCGCCCAGGCTGAGCATGTTGATCTGCTGGCGGCGGGCATAAAGGATGATGGCGATGGCCACGCCCAGGAAGCCGCCGTGGAAGCTCATGCCGCCGGTCCACAGTTGCAGCAGTTCGAACCGCTCGCCCAGCGTATGGCCAGTGAACAACTGGGCGAACATGACGGGCTTGTAGAAAAGGGCGTATCCGAACCGTCCGCCCAGGATGATGCCCAGCGTGATCCACAGGACCAGATCATCCAGCTGGGTATTGTTGACCGGCGGGCGCCCCGGCGCCCACAGGCTTTCGCGACGCGCCAGACTTGAAGCATACCACCAGCCCAGCACAATGCCGGCGACATAGGCCAGGGCGTACCAGCGGATCGGCAACGGACCCAGATGGATCAGGACCGGGTCGAATTCGGGAAAGGGCAAGGCGGGGATCCTCGTCGGTTCAGTCGCTGAAGCTTTAGCAAGCGACGACGCCTACGTCGCCTGTGAAGGCGTCTTGCTGTGATGGGTGAAGACGACGCCTTGATGGCGCCTCCGAAGCAGCAGAAAGAAAGGTTTCGTTCACCCTATTGGGTCAGATTTCGTTAACGACGTAAGGTCGGAGCCCGCCATGCAGACCCGCAACCCCATTCTGGATGAGTTCGCCAAGCTGACCACGGGCGCTATGGGGCTGGCGCAGGCGGCGGGCGAAGAGGCAAAGACGGCCTGGCGCGCACAGGCCGATCGCATCGCCGCAGAGATGGATCTGGTCCGTCGCGATGAATTCGATGTTCTGAAAGATGAAATCGCCGCCCTGCGCGCCGAGATCGCGACGCTGAAGGCGGCTGAAAAGCCCGCAGAAAAGACTTCTGGCAAGCCTCGCAAGGGAACGTCCACAGATGGAACTCCCGCAACGGACGCAGACAGTTGAGCCGAATCCGCGAACAGGCTTACCGTCCCGTTAACGCCCCCGACTCGTGGGGCCGCCGCCTGAATCGAGACGCTTGATGGACATCGCCCGGCCAGAGGAAACGGACGTGCCTTTCGACCCGCTGGAAGTGGTCGAACACGTTCTGACGGCCGAAAACCTGCCGTTCGACCGCACCAACGACGGTGATCTGGCGTTCGCGCTGGCCGGCGACTGGAAGGATTATGAGCTGTGGTTCGCCTGGCGGCCCGAGGGCGACTGCCTTCAGCTGTGCTGTGCGCTGGACCTGCGGGTGACCAAGAGCCGCAAGGCCGCTGCCTATGAACTGGTCGGCATGATCAACCAGCGCACCTGGATGGGCCATTTCGAGGTCTGGGCCGAGGACGGTGAGATCGTCTTCCGTCACTCGCTGGCCCTGCCGATGGGCGAGCGCCCGACGCTGGCGCAGGCGGCGTCGATGATCGATGCGGCGGTTGAGGCGGCGGATCGCTATTATCCCGCCTTCGACTTCATGGTCCGTGGCAACAAGAAGCCGCAGGAGGCGATCGACGCCTGCCTGTTCGAGACCGTCGGCACCGCCTGATGGCTGTCAATGAAACCGTCGTTCTGGTCGGCTGCGGCCGACTGGGCTCGTCCATTCTGGAAGGCTGGCTGCTGACCGATACGGTCGCGGCTGAAAACCTGATCATTCTCAGCCCGTCCGAAAAGCCCGCTGCGGAAGCCGCGCGGGCCAAGGGGGCTAGGATCAATCCGCCGCTTGAGGCCCTGACCCAGGCCAAGGTCATCGTGCTGGCGGTCAAGCCGGCGAAATGGCGCGAGGTGGTGACGCCTCTGCTGCCCTTCCTAAACGATCACGCCGTGATCCTGTCGGTGATGGCGGGCGTGACCGCGCCGACGTTGGCTGAAGGCATCGGCGGATGGCCCATAGTGCGGGTCATGCCGACGACAGGCGTGTCGCGTGGACGCGGCGTGGCCTCGGTCTGGTCGGCAGATGATCATGCACGGGCGTTGGGCCGTGCGCTGTTCGAGCCGATGGCCGAAACGGTCAATCTGGCGGATGAAGCCCTGATGGATGCGGCGACTGCGGTTGCTGGATCGGGCGCGGCCTATTTCTACGCCTTCACCGAAGCCCTGGCGCGGGCAGGCGAAGCGGCAGGTCTGGATGCGGCGACTGCTGACATTCTGGCGCGCGCCACCCTGCGATCAGCGGCCGATGCGATGGGTGATGATCCGCTGGAGGTTCTGATCGACCGCATCGCCTCGCCGGGCGGTTCGACCCGCGCCGGTCTGGACGCCCTGTCGCGTGACGGGCGTCTGACGGCCATGACTCATGACACGGTTGCAGCGGCGGTCCGCCGCAACCGCGAGATGGGCTAGATCTTAGAAACGGCCGCGTTGCAGATAGGCGCTGAAGCGCTCGAACGCGCGGTCGGCGTCCTGCCAGACGCCATAACCCCAGACATCACGGATGGTCGGCGAGAAGTATGAGAACTTCACCGCCCGCGTCTGGCCGTCGGCCATAGTCAGCTGACCTTCGATGGCAGCGCCGCCGATAGAGACGCTGCGGATCGGGTCCAGTCCGGGCGTGTCGCGTTGCTGCTGCATGGTCGGGCGATTGGGCTTGAGGTCCGTCAGCACCAATTGAGCGCTGGCGCCAGGATAGGAGTCCTGAAGCACACGGGCTACGTTGCCCTGAAGGGTGGCGATCTGGTCATTGACCTCACGTTCGCCCAGCTTGGCGACCTGGTTCTGCAGATCACGTCCGATGGTCACTGTGACGTTCGCCGGGGCCTGATTTTCAGCCTGAACCTGAGCCGTCGTCTGGGCCGGAGCCTGAGGTTGCGCCTGAGCCATGGCGGCGACGGCAAGGGTCGCAGCCAAGGGGGCGAAGAAAGCAAGTTTACGCATATGTTCCATCTCCAACCCTGTCGCGATGGTAGATGCGCCTTGACGTGGGGTTTCGCTAGGGGGCGTTTCAGTTTTGAAACGACACGGGTCTCTGGAGCTTCAGTCGGCGGGCGTGTCGGTCGGCATGAGCAAAACGGGGCCGGGGATGCGGATCAGAGCCTTCAGCCCGCCCAGATCGCTGCGCTCCAGCGTAATGTCGCCGCCGTGGCTGCGGGCCACGTCGCGGGCGATGGCCAGACCCAGGCCTACGCCCTTGCGGTTCTGATTGCGTGAATCGTCCAGACGCGAGAACGGCCGGAAGGCTTCTTCATGCATGTCGTCGGGAATGCCGGGGCCGTCGTCTTCAATGGCGATCTCGACACCGCCGGAGGTCAGCACCCGCGCCGACAGCCGAACATGTTCGCCGTGAGAGGCGGCGTTTCCGGCCAGATTCACCAGGGCGCGCTTGAAGGCGAGGGGACGCAAGGTGGCCGTCAGGCCGTCCGGCGCCGATAGTTCGACCTCCGCCCCTGCACGCCGGGCGTCATCGGCGGCGGCGCCCAGAAGGTCAGGGACGGAAACAGGCTGTGGCGTTTCCCCGGCCTCGCCGCGCGCAAAGGCCAGATATTCGTCGATCATATGCTCCATCTCGTCCAGGTCGCCGCGCATGGCGGCCTGACGCTTGAAGGGCGGAGCCAGCGCCAACTCCAGACGCAACCGCGTCAGGGGCGTGCGAAGATCATGGCTGACGGAGGCGAGCAGGGCGGTGCGC
>NZ_JABAZW010000162.1:26446-29248 GCF_018608325.1 Brevundimonas sp.
CCATGCTCTCATTCAACGAGACGCTCGTGCCGGGCGGTGGCGGCGGCGCGGACTTCACGTGCGCCATGGGGTTTGAAGCGCGGAACCGTCTCTCCCCGGCCAAAGGATTCTGCGGCGTCGGCCAGACGTTCGATGGCCCGGACCTGATTGCGGATGAACAGTATGGCCACGCCCATCAGCAGCACCGTGGCGATCGTCAGCCACAGCACAAAGATATGGGCCTGGGTCGCCACCGCCCGTTCGCGCGGCGCGATGATGCGCAGAACGCCCTGCGGCTCCTGCACCTGAATATCGACATAGGCGGGGTAGCGGGTGGTGTCGAACCAGTAGGGTCGATCCAGTCGCGATTGCAGCGCGTGATCCAGAACCCGGTCAACGACGCCTATGGGACCGCGCCTCTGCTCCGTCGGCAGGACGCGATCTTCCTGCAGGGCGATGGATAGTGACATGGAGCGTTCGGCGCGGTCGGCCAGGCGCTGCAGCCCCTGCGGGCTGGGATCATCCTCATAGGACTCAACCGCCCAGGCGATGTCGCCAGCCAGACCTTCTGACAGGCGCGCAGTCACCGTCTGCCAGTGGGCGTCGAAAAATATCCACGTCACCGCAACCTGCATGACCAGCACCGGCAGGACGATGATCAGCAGCGAGCGCCCCCACAACGAGGTGGGCAGGCGCCGCTTCAGAAAGCGCGGCCACAGATAGGCGGGCAGAAGCCGCATTTTTCCTCAGCCGGTCCGCTCAGAGCCTCAGTCGGGCGCCAGCATATAGCCGACACCGCGCACGGTCTGCAGATAGCGCGGGTTCTTGGGGTCGCTTTCCAGCTTTCGGCGCAGGCGGGTGACCTGAACATCAACGGCGCGGCCGGTGATGTCGGCGGTGTCCGGTGACAGGCTCATGCGCTCGACCGGCGCATGGGCGTGAAGCGCCAGGGTCTTCAGCAGTTGCGCCTCGGCCTCGGTCAGGCGCTGGGGTTTGCCCTCGCGGGTCAACTCCAGCCGCTCCATGTCAAAGACGGCGGTGCCCAGCTTGATCTCGCGCGGACCGATGGGCTTTCCGCCCGTGCGGCGCAGGATAGCCTCGATCCGCAGCGCCAGCTCGCGCGGCTCGAACGGCTTGGACATATAGTCATCGGCGCCACGGGCCAGACCCTCGATCCGGTCCTGAGGGTCGCCACGCGCCGTCAGCAGAAGAACCGGCGTCTTGGACAACTCTGCCTTGCCGCGGACCCAGGTGGTCAGGTCGAACCCGCTCTCGCCCGGCATCATCACATCCAGCACCACCAGATCGAACTCGATAAGCTCCATCATCCGCTTGGCGGCGGCGGCGTGGGCGGCGCCGGTGACGCGATAGCCTTCGCGCGCCAGGAACTCCTTGAGCAGTTCGCGGATGCGGTCATCGTCGTCGACGATCAGCAGATGGCGGCCGACGCCAGGCCCGGCGATGGGGCCAGAACGACCATAGGGGCGTGAATCCGTCATGCTCATGCGTCTTTCCTCCCGCTCAGGGCGTTGACCTGAACGATTCGGGCGGCTCTAACACCGTCAGTTTCGCGGGAGATGTGTTCCAATGGCCTTCGTTCCTTTCGACGATCGTGACGGCTGGATCTGGATGAATGGCGAGTTTGTACCCTGGCGGGAAGCAAAAACGCACGTTCTGACCCATGCTCTGCACTACGGCTCGTCGGTTTTCGAGGGTGAGCGTATGTATGGCGGCGAAATCTTCAAGCTGACCGCGCACTCGGAGCGGCTGAAACGCTCCGCCAACCTGCTCGATTTCGAGATCCCGTACAGCGTGGCTGAAATCGACGCGCTCTGCAATGAAACCTGCGCCAAGAATGGTTTGACCGACTGTTATGTCCGCCCGGTCGCCTATCTGGGCGCCGAACAGACCAGCGTCTCGGCCCTGAACAACAAGGTCCATCTGGCGATCGCCGTGTGGGACTGGCCCAGCTATTTCGACCCGGAAGTGAAGGCCAAGGGCCTGCGTCTGGAATGGTCCAGGTGGCGTCGCCCCGATCCCCAGACCGCGCCGACCACGGCCAAGGCTGCGGGCCTCTATATGATCTGCACCATGTCCAAGAACACGGCAGAGCGTAATGGCTATGCTGACGCCCTGATGCTGGATTGGCGCGGCTATGTCGCCGAGGCGACCGGCGCCAATGTCTTCTTCGTCAAGGATGGCGTCATCCATACGCCTAAGGTCGAGCACATCCTGGATGGCATCACCCGCCAGACGGTCATCGAGATCGCCAGATCAAAAGGCATCGAGGTCGTGGTTCGTGACATCCTGCCGCAAGAGCTGTCCGACTTTACGGAATGCTTCCTGACCGGAACCGCCGTCGAGGTGACGCCGGTGGCAGAGGTGGGCGACTATCGCTTCACCCCGGGCGCCCTGTCGCTGGACCTGATGGACCACTACGGCAAACTGGTGCGTCGCGAACTCTAAGCTCGATAGGGCAGGGTGTTCCGCTTGACCGATCCGGGGTCTGCCAGAATCTTCGCAAAAGCGTCAGATTCCGGTTGCGGTAAAATGGGGCGGTCCGTATAGAGCCGCCTCGCTCGGAAACGGGCCGGCCGGTGGGGCCGCGGCGACGAAAGTCTCCACGGTTTCAGGAAGAAAGAGTTGAAAAACTTCTTGCTTTCTCAGGTTGGCCTCATTAGTTTCCGCGCTTCAATCGAAACGCCGAGCTACGGTTTAGGGGTCAGCCTCGCAGCTTACTCCCGGCGATATTTTGTGGGTTTGAAGGGTTCGCTCTTCGGTTTGCAAAATCTCTGAAAAGGGCGGTTGACATGAGGATCGGGC
>NZ_JABAZW010000122.1 GCF_018608325.1 Brevundimonas sp.
GCCCTGGCGCTGGTGTTCCGGGACGGCCGCGCCTGGCTGGGGCCGTTCTCTCTGGCCCCCGCGCCCAAGCTGTTCTGATGGCTCTGCTCAGCGAACCCCAGGCCGATGAAGCCCTGCTGGCGCTGGACCGGGCGGTGGTCCAGGCCGTGCGCGCCCGTCTTGCCGCCGGTCCGCGTGACCGCGCGGATGCCGGCGCCATCGCCCTGCGCCAACTGCTGAACGGCGTTTCGCCCGCTGAGGCGGCGGCGGTGAAGGCTTTGTGGGGGCGGATCGAGGCGGCGGGCGGACCCGCGATGGCGGCCAGCGGCGCCCTGGCCAATCTTCTGGCGGCGGATCGTTACGGCCTGTCCGCACGCCCCATGATGGCGGATGAGGTGCTGAAGGCCGTCGACGGCGGCGCACGAGGGATTTTGGACCTGTCGTCTGATCGTCCGTGGTGGGGGCGGTTGTTGGCCCGCCCGGACATGCGCGTCGTCGCCGCTCTGCCTGATGATCGTCGCGCGCGCCCGCAGGCGTTCGTGGTGTCGAAGGAACTGTCCGGCCCGACCGGCGATGATCGCAGCTTCTGGGTCACCGACAGCCAATGGGCTGACGCCCGCATCACCGACGCCCTGGGACAATCTGGCCTGGTCGCGGACCCGCTGGCGGCGGCAGGCGGCTTGAAGCTGTTTGTGCTGACAGGCTATGTCCAACCTGAGGACGGGCGGCTGATCGGCGCGCCCGGACAATTGACCGGCGTCATCGGCGCCGCCCCCATTTTCTGACTTAAGGCATCCCATGACCGACGCGCCCGCACCCCAAGGCCCCGTGGCGAAGCCCGGCATCCTCGACATCGCGCCTTATGTGGGCGGCAAGTCGTCCATCGCCGGGGTCGCCGAGCCGTTGAAACTGTCCTCCAACGAGAACATGCTGGGCGCGGGCGAAAAGGCGCGCGCCGCCTATGAAGCCGCCAGCAAGAACATCCACGTCTATCCCGACGGCCGCGCCACCAAGCTGCGCACTGCCGTCGCCGAACTGCATGGTTTGGAGCCCGAGCGCCTGATCTTCGGCAATGGTTCGGACGAGGTGTTCGCCCTGCTGAACCAGACCTATCTGACATCGGGCGACAACATCGTCTGCGGGCAGTACGGCTTCCTGGCCTATCGCATCAGCGCCCTGGGCTGCGAGGCGCAGGTCAAGCTGGCGCCCGAGCCGAACTTCAAGGCCGAGGTCGACGCCCTGCTGGCCCAGGTCGATGACCGCACCAAGATCGTCTATGTCTCCAACCCGTCGAACCCGACCGGCAGCTACAATACGGCCGAGGAAATCCGCCGCCTGCACGCCGCCCTGCCGTCGCACGTCATTCTGGTCGTCGATGAAGCCTATGCGGAATATGTGACCGAGGCCGACTGGGAGACGTCCTTCCCGCTGGCCAAAGAGGCGTCGAACATCGTCGTCACCCGCACCTTCTCCAAGATCCACGGTCTGGGCGGTCTTCGCATCGGCTTCGGCTATGCGCCGCTGGCGATCGCAGAGGCCATCGACCGCATCCGCTTGCCGTTCAACGTCTCAGTGCCGGGCGTGGACGCGGCAACCGCCGCCCTGTCGGACACCGCGCACCAGACGGCGTCGCGTGATCTGGTCACCAGCTGGAAGCCGCGTCTGACCCAGGCCCTGCGCGGTTTCGGCTTCGAGGTTTTGCCCAGTGCAGGCAACTTCGTTCTGGTGATCTTCGACGGCGCCGAGCGCGCTGCCGCCGCCAACGACTATCTGAACACCAAGGGCATCATCGTCCGCCCGGTCGGCGGCTACGGCCTGCCGCAGGCGCTGCGCATCACCATCGGCACTGAAGACCAGAACCGCGCGGTCATCGACGCCCTTAGCGAGTTTGCGGCGCGCTGATTACGTACTCATTCCGTCATCCTCGTCCTGGTGGCGCGGATGACGGATAAGAAGCAGGGCGACGCGTCGTTCAATCCGCGCTGGAGAACCGCACGACACCGATCAGGCCCGCGCGCCAGACGTGGTCCTTGTCGATCAGCGGGCTGTCCTTGGTGTCGCCCAGGCGTTGCTCATAGTTGATGAAGCCGCCGACGCCGAAGCGGTCGCCGACCGGGATGGCCAGGAAGGCTACGGCTCCGGCGCCCGACAGGCCGCCCGACGCCTTGTAGGGCTGATAGCCGCTGCCCGGCGCCTGTTCGGGGGTGACGCCGAAATAGCGTTGCAGTCGTTCGCTGTCGCCGCCGGTGACATAGCCGCTGACGCGCATCAGGCCGACCGGGGTTACGCGCTGATGGCCGACCGAGGCGAAATACTGCAGTCCAGCGTCGTCGCCGCTGACATCCTGGGCGACATGGCCGCCGACGACGATCCCGCCAAACCGCTTGTAGGCATAGAGGGCGGCGTCGGCGCCCAGGCCCGGGCGATCAAGGCTGGAGCCCTCGATCTTGCCTGCCGAGAAGCGAGGGCGCAGTTGAACCCCGGCGTGGAAGTCGTCGGCGTTGATCGCGTTCCAGCCCAGTCCGTCCAGACCATTGGCGTAGATGACGCCCTTGTAGTTGGCCGAACCCCAGGCGGTGTAGTTGATGTCCTCGCCCGTCTTGCCCGTGGGGCTGAAGCCGTGGGTGATGCCGCCGCCGACCTCGACCCGCCAGGTCTTGGGGGCCTCGACCTCCTCATACGGCTGGGACTGGGCCAGTGCCGATCCAGCGATAGCGGCGAATGCGGTGGTCAGGATCAGTGTGCGGATCATCGGGCGTTTCCATTGCGGCGCCCGAACGTGGGGAGGATCAGGCCGGTGCGGAATGCACTAAGGCTGTTTTTGGCTCCAATAAGGCGGTCGAAGCCGTCTCGATGCGGCTTTCCAGCAACGACATCATGGCGCCCCGCTTCAACTGGGCCGGAATGGGCTCAAGGAATTCGAAGACGACCGTGCCCGGATAGCGACGGAAACCATGGGCGGGCCAGTGAACGCCGGAGTTGGTGGCGACGGGCCAGCAGGGGCCTTCCAGGTCGCGATAGATGGCCGCGACGCCGGGCTTGTAGTCGCCGGGAACGCCGGGGTCGTTGCGCGTGCCCTCGGGGAAGATGACGATCTGGCGGCCTTCGGCCAGACGATCCTTGGCCTGACGGGTCATGTCCTTCAGCGCCTTGGCGTGACCGGCGCGGTCCACGGCGATCATCTTGGCCTTCCAGGCGAACCAGCCGAAGAAGGGCAGCGGCATCAGCTCCTTCTTCATCACGAAACAGGCGTCGGGCAGCACCGCCAGCAGGGCCACGATGTCCAGCATTCCCTGATGTTTTGACGCGATAAGGGCGGCGCCGGAGGGGCGGTTCTCAAGGCCCCGGAACTCGACCTTCACGCCTGCGATCCAGCGCAGGCCGAACAGCACGGTCCTGGCCCACAGCTTGATGACGCCGCGCGCGAAACGGTGCGGCAGCAGGAGGGCGGGCGACAGGCCGACGGCGACGACAGGCATCGACAGATAGAGCCAGACCGTAAAGAGGAGGGAGCGGACGGTGTTCATTCAGGCGGGCGCTTTTTCTGGTGTGTCCGCATCGGCGGCGACGGCCCGGACGGTGGAGCGGTCGCGCGTCAGGCGACGCACTCCCTCGCGGCCCAGGGCGGTGAGATATTTCATGTATTCCAGCGTCATGCGACGCGCCGAAACCACGGCCCGCCACCAGCGCGTATTGTCCAGCGACGGCGTTGAAACGGCATAGGGCGTCAGCTCCACGCCCGGCAGCTGGCCGCGCAGCTCAACCAGCGAACGCGGCATATGATAGTCCGAGGTGACCACGATCAGATGGGTGTAGCCCTTGGCGCGCGCCCATGAGGCGATCTCCTGGGCGTTGCCGACCGTGTCCTCGGCCTCGAAACCCAGGTCGACACAGCAGTTGAACAACTTGGTCGAGCCGGGGGTCAGTTCGCGCAGTTCCTGACGGCGGACCTCGCGGTTGACGCCCGAGATCAGCACACGCTCGCCCTTGCCCTGCTCAAGCAGGCGGATGGCGGCGTTGACCCGCTCGGCGGATGGGCCGGTCAGGGCCACGATGGCGTCGGCGCGGGCGGGGTCGTCGGCGGGCGTCAGCTCACGCACCCGATGGGCGAAGGCGAACAGGCCGACCAGCCAGATCAGGGCGACGACGCCGATGACAGTCAGCAGCCTCATCCCTTGCCTCTAGCTGATCCCAATACCTGCATGGCGGCGAATCTGGCCGCGAGAAGTGCAACCGTAGCGGCCAGCAGCGGGCATGGCGAGAGCAACAGCAGATCGCCCCAGGTGATGGGCAGGGCCTGGGTCAGGCCGCTGGATCCGCCGAGGAAGCGAAGGAAGGCCAGCAGGGCCGCCGCCAGCAGGGCGCCGATGGCTCCCGCGCCTGCAGCCAGCAGGGCGAAACGGCGCTGGAACAGCCAGGCGATCCGTCCATCCGTGGCGCCGTTCAGGCTCAGGGTCTCGATCACGCCGCGCCCGGCGGCCAGACCCGCACGGGTCGCATAGGCG
>NZ_JABAZW010000178.1 GCF_018608325.1 Brevundimonas sp.
GACCAAGGGCACGCCGACGCCTAACCCGCCGCGCCCGACGCCGCCGCGCGCCGAGCCGGGGCTGGATCTGGCCGCCCTGGCTGGGCCGCCGCGCAACACCAACACGCCGGGCCGCCCCGCGACAGGACAGACCGGGGCAGGGGCCGCCAGCCGTGCGACGGGATCGCAGCTCGCCGCGCTGGGCGCCCAGGTCACGCCGAACTGGAACCTGAACTGCGACCTGCCGGGCATGGATTCGCTGGTCATCCGGGTGACGGTGCGCCTGACGGCGGACGGCCATATCGTCGGTTCGCCCCAGCTTCAGGATCCACGTTCGGATCCCACATGGCGGGCGGCGTCGGACGCCATGCTGCGGGCGTTGCGGGCCACTGCGCCCTTCAATGTCCCGGCGGGTTTCCAGTCTCAGGAAGTGCCGTTCAGATTCGAGACCGCGCGCCAATGCGCCAATCGCTGATCGGTCGTGAAGTCGCCCCAATCGCCGTGAAGCTGGCGATTGTCACAAGGCCCGGTGATAAGGGTCGAACCTGTCTCAAGAACTTTGGGAGCGCACCATGCGTCTGAACCTTCTTCTGGCCTCCGCGACGGCCCTTGTGATGGCCGCGCCCCTGCTGGTGCAGAGCAGCCCCGTGCAGGCTCAGGCGGCGCCCGCCAACGGCGCCGTGCAGGACGTGGTGGTCGATCAGGGCGTGTTGCGCCCGCTGGCCATTGCGGTCGTGCCTTTCCGGGGCGAGCGCGGATCGGACATCTCGTCCATCGTTAGCGGCAACCTGAAGCGTTCGGGCTATTTCGATCCGCTGAACCCGGCCAGCTTCATCGAGACTGGCCTGACGCTGGCCAACGCCCCCAACTTCCCGCAGTGGACCCAGATCGGCGCCCAGGCGGTGCTGTATGGGGCGGTGACGCCGCGCGCGGACAACCGCGTGGACGTGGGCTTCCGCCTGTATGACCCGTACCGCCAGTGCCAGTTGGTCAGCTATCAGTTCACCGCGACGCCGGAACAGTACCGCCGCATCGCGCACAAGATTTCGGACATCATCTATCAGCGCATGACGGGTGAGCCGGGCTTCTTCGATTCCCGCGTCATCTTCGTCTCGGAAGAAGGCGATCAGCTGAACCGCAAGAACCGCCTGACGATTGCCGATCAGGACGGGTTCCAGCCGATCTATCTGACGCAGGGCGACGAGGTGATCATGTCGCCCCGCTTCTCGCCCAACCAGCCGGATGAAGTCACCTATGTGGCGCTGGGCAAGGATTACAGCCGCATCTATCTGCTGAACCTGACGACGGGCCGCCGTGAGAGCCTGGGCGAATTCGATGGTCAGGTGCTGGCGCCGCGCTTCTCGAACGACGGCAACAAGATCGCCTTCTCGATCATCCGCAACGGCAACACCGACATCTATGTGATGGACCTGCGCAGCCGCCAGCTGTCGCGCCTGACGACCGATCCCGGCATCAACACCTCGCCGTCGTTCAGCCCGGACGGCAGCCAGATCGTGTTCAACTCGGACCGTTCGGGCCAGCCGCGCCTGTATGTCATGCGCGCCGACGGCTCGGGCCAGCGCCCGATCAGCCGGGGCGGCGGCTCCTATACGGCCCCGGCCTGGAGCCCGACCGGAAACATGATCGCCTTCACCAAGTCGGGCGGCGGCCGCTTCTCGACCGGCGTGATGAACGCCGATGGCTCGGGCGAGCGCCTGTTGTCGTCCTCCTATTTCGAGGAAGGCCCCAGCTGGGCGCCCAATGGCCGCTACATCATGTTCGCCCGCCAGACGCGCGGCGGCGACACCCGTCTGTGGACCGTGGACCTGTCGGGCCGCGTCGTGTCGCAGGCCGGTTATCAGGGGCGCGGCACCGACCCGGCGTGGTCGCCCCTGCTGGACGGCCCGCCCGCCAACCTGGGCTTCAACCAGGGGCCGGACAGCTGTTCGTCGTAACCGCCTAACATCGGTTTTCAATAACCGGAGCCTTTAATCTCAACAGTGCGTTACCCGATCTGGCGTCCCCAAATGGACCGGGGCAATAGATACTGCAGCGCTTGAGGCCGCCGTCCTCAAAACATCTTATGGAGACGACCCCAATGAAGACTTCCCGCATCATCACCGTGGCCATGGTCGGCTGTGCTGTCGCCGCCATGGCCGCCTGCACGCGCAAGCCGCCCGTCGACACCGGCATCCCCGGCCCGTCGACCCCGGTTCCGACCCAGCCATCCTATCCGACTGCACCGACCGGCCCGATCCAGGGCGGCAACGTCGGTTCGGCCATCCCCGGCTCGGAACAGGACTTCGTCGTCAACATCGGCGACCGCGTCTACTTCGATCTGGACAGCATCGAGGTCCGCCCGGAAGCCCGTCCGCGTCTGGACGCCCAGGCCCAATGGCTGCAGCGTTATCCGGCCGTCACCATCCGCATCGAAGGCAATGCCGACGAGCGCGGCACGCGTGAGTACAACCTGGCTCTGGGCGCCCGCCGCGCCGAGGCTGTCCGCGTCTATCTGATCGGTCGCGGCATCCCCGCCAACCGCATCACCACCATCAGCTACGGCAAGGAGCGCCCGATCGCTGAAGGTTCGAACGAGGATGCGTGGGCGCGCAACCGCAACGCCCACACCGCCATCGTCTCGGGCGCCCAGCGCTAAGACGAAAAGTCGGATCGAAGATCAGAGGCGTCGGCTGAAAAGCCGGCGCCTCTTTTCTTTTCAGCGACGGATTTCTAAAGGTCGGCGAGCAACGCCAGGGGGATCAGGCGCATGGATATCGAAGGTGTCGGCGGCGTCGTGACGGCGGGTCTGGTCGCGGGCGCGATCGAGAAACCGACCGGTGCGGCGGGCGAGCATGGCCACGGCGCCTGTGCGGATTGCGGGGCTGAAACCAGCGGAAACTTCTGCTCGAACTGCGGCCAGGCGACCCATGTTCACCGCACCCTGCTGCATCTGGGCGAAGAACTGCTGCATGGCGTCATGCATTTCGACGGACGCTTCTGGCGCACCCTGCCGCTGCTGCTGATCAATCCCGGCAAGCTGACGCGCGAATGGGTCGAGGGGCGGCGGACCCGCTATGTCTCGCCGCTGGCGATGTTCCTGTTCACCCTGTTCGTGATGTTCTTTGCGCTGAGCTTCATGCCGCACAAGGAAGAGCACACCCTGACCCTGCCGCAGCAGGTCGAGGCCCAGCGGGAAGTGGTGGCGCAGGCCGAGCAGGTGGTGGCGGCGGCTGAGAAAGAGGTCGAAGCCGTCCAACAGGCGGCGGAACCTGCCGACGGCAGTCCGCCTCCGTCCGGGATCGGCATTCGGGCGGGTGCTGTCGCAGGCGTGATGGCGGGCGCCCAAGCCGGGTTGAACACCGAAAAGGCCAAGCTGGCCCAACTGGAGAAGGAGGCCGTGGAGGGGCGCAAGGACGGCCTGACCTCCGGCACCTGGCAGGCGCAGGTCGCGGACATGGCCAATGATGTCAGCAAGAGCGGCCAGGCCCACGGCATTGTCGGCGCGGTGGCCAAGAAGCTGAAGAACCCGGATCTGGCGCTCTATAAGCTGCAGCAGACCATCTACAAATTCGCCTTCCTGCTGGTGCCGTTCTCGATCCCCTTCATGGCGCTGCTGTTCCTGTGGAAGCGGGGCTTCACCCTGTACGACCACGGGGTCTTCGTCCTGTATTCGCTGACCTTCATGTCCTTGCTGCTGATGATCGTGGTGCTTCTGGCCACGACGCTGAAGGGGGCGGGGGTCATAGCGGGTATGATCGCCGTCCTGATCGCACCGGTGCATATGTTCGCACAGTTGAAAGGCGCCTACAGTCTGCGGGTGTTTTCGGCCCTGTGGCGCACGGTGTTGCTGGTGCTGTTCTGTGAGTTCGTGGCCACGCTGTTCCTGGTTGCGGTCCTGTATCTCGGCTTTGGCCATTGACGCCTTGCGGCGGCCCCAAATCGGTGGAACCTAGTCAGTCATGACGCTCAAGCTTTCCTTCACGCGCAATCGCGCCATCGCCGCCGCCGCTCTGGGCGTGGTCCTGATCGCAGGCGGCGCCGTCGCCCAGCAGCCCGCGCCGCCCAACATCATGGAGCGGACGGAATGGGATAATCGCCGTCTGGACCAGCTGGACCGCAATGTCCGCCGTCTGGAACGCGCCCTGACCCAGCGCAACGCCGCAGGCCAGCCTGTTCTGGTCGAGCCTGATCCCGAGGTGATCGCCCTGCAGGGGCGGGTCGATATTCTGGAGCAGCGCCTGAACGACCTGTCGTCCACCATCCGCCGCATCACCGGCGACGGCGAGCGGGTGACCTTCCAGCTTGATGAAAGCCAGCGCGACAACACCGCCCTTCGCCGCCGTCTGGGCGACGCCGAGGCCCGTATCCAGAAGCTGGAGACGGCGGCTGAGCTGAACGCCCCGATTCAGGCCAACACACCGACCGGCGATGCGGCCCAGGATCTGGCG
>NZ_JABAZW010000059.1:0-1222 GCF_018608325.1 Brevundimonas sp.
CCAAGGCCCCGTCGGGCTGGAGATCGCGCGCCAGCACGCCGACCCCATCGAGGCCGTCTTCGTGCCCATCGGCGGCGGCGGTCTGGCGGCAGGCGTCGCGGCCATACTGAAGTTCCTGCGTCCCGAAACCAGGGTCATCGGCGTCGAGCCGGTGGACGCCCCCACCATGAAGTCCGCCATTGCGGCGGGCGAGGTCGTCACCCTGAACGAGGTCGGCCTGTTCGCCGACGGGGTCGCCGTGCGCCGTGCGGGCGACCAGACCTTCGCCCTGTGCAACGACCTGCTGGACGAGATCGTGCTGGTCGACACCGACGCCATCTGCGCCGCCATCAAGGATATCTTCGACGACAGCCGCGCCATCGCCGAACCGTCAGGCGCCGTGGCTCTGGCGGGACTTAAGGCCTGGTCCGCCGCCCATCCGGGATCGGGCAGCCTGATCGCCATCAACTCGGGCGCCAACGTCAACTTCGACCGCCTGCGCCACGTCGCCGAGCGGGCCGAGATCGGCGAGGGCGCCGAGGCCCTGCTGGCCGTGGCGATGAAGGACGATCGCGACGACTACCGCCGCTTCCTGAACAGTCTGGACGGCCGTTCGGTGACCGAGTTCAACTATCGCTGGTCCGGCGATGGTCTGGCCCAGATCTTCGTCGGCGTGGCCCTGAGAAACGGCCCCCATGAGCGCGACGACCTGATCGGCAACCTGCGCGCCGGGGGCTATGCCGTCGAGGACATGAGCGACAATGAGACGGCCAAGCTGCACGTCCGCTACATGGTCGGCGGGCGCACCACTGGCCTGCCGCACGAACGCATCCTGCGCTTCCAGTTCCCCGAACGACCCGGCGCCTTCCTGCGCTTCCTCAACAGCCTGCAGCCCGCCTGGGCCATGACCCTGTTCCACTACCGCAACCACGGCGACGACGTGGGCCGGGTGCTGGCGGGCATCTGCGTGCCGCCGCACGAACAGCATCTGCTGGAAGACGCGCTGGCCCTGCTGGGCTACCCATACGTCGATGAAACCGCCAATCCCGCCTGCCGCCTGTTCCTTGACGGCGTCGTCTGACGTCGGGCCTGCACGGCTCAGCCGACGGGCGGTGCTGGCCGCGCCCGTCGGCTTGAGCGCCTGCGCCGCCCTGCCCCACATCGCCCTGCCCCGGACAGGTCCGACGTCCGACCAGACTGTCTGGACCTTCGACCGCCTCACAGACATCGGCGGTTTCAGAAC
>NZ_JABAZW010000059.1:1235-28790 GCF_018608325.1 Brevundimonas sp.
GGGCGCGCCGCGCCTGATCGACAGTCCGTGGGGTCAGGCCGTCTGGTTCGACGGCGCGGGCGACGCCCTGTTCATCGACAATCACCCGCTGGCGGGCGCCCGGACCTTCACCTTCGAGGCCCTGTTCCGCCCCGACGGCGGCGCCTTTGAACAACGCTGGTTCCATCTGGAAAGCGACCCCGCGCCGGATGCCCCCGAGGCGCGGATGCTGTTCGAGGTGCGGATCGTCGAACAGGGCTGGTATCTGGACACCTTCGCCTTCGGCCCCGGCTATCGTCAGCCGCTGATCTTCCCCGACCGCATCCATCCGCTGGGCCAGTGGAGCCACGTGGCCCAGACCTTCGACGGCGCGACCTACCGCGCCTATGTCAACGGCGTGCTGCAGGGCGAAGCGCCGCTGGCCTTCCGCCCGCAAGGCCCCGGCCGCGCCTCGGTCGGCATCCGCATCAACCGCGTCTATCCATTCCGCGGCGCCGTCCGCCAGGGCCGCTTCACCCCGACCGCCCTGCCGCCGGAACGCTTCACCATGGGCGGCTAGATCAGCCGTCCGCCCGCTTCGTGCGCCAGCAGCCAGCGCTTGCGCTCTAGTCCGCCAGCATAGCCGGTCAGGGTTCCGTTCGCGCCGATCACCCGGTGGCACGGCACGATGACCGCGATGGGGTTGGAGCCGTTGGCGAGACCCACAGCCCGCACCGCCTTGGGCGATCCCACAGCATCAGCCAACCGTCCATAGGTCCAGGTCTCGCCCGCTGGAATGGTCCGCAGGGCCCGCCAGACCGCGCGCTGGAAATCGGTGCCGCCGGTCTTCACCTCGACCCCATCGAACGCCGACAGGTCGCCGCTGAAATAGGCCTGAACCGCCTGCCGCACGGCTTCCGGCGCCTGACCGGGGACCAGCATCACCTCGCCATAGTGGCGGCGCAGCAGACGCAGGAACCGCGCCTCATAGTCATGGAAATCCAACGCCCGCACTGCGCCCTGGGCATCAGTCGCCACCAGCACCTCGCCCACCGGCGAACCGATGCGGTCCAGCGTCAGGATCAGGGTCTCAAGCTGCTTCGTCATCACGCGTCTCCTTGATCGTCTTCCAGTACAGCGCCCCATAGGCGCGCCACGGCCGCCAGTGTTCGGCCCGCACCATCAGGGCCGCATCCGTCGTCGTCAGCCGGTCGCTGGGTGCATCCTCGTCAGCGTCGATCCAGTCGCCGGGCGGACGAAGGCCGGGCCGCGCTTCAATCGCCGCCGCCAGCGCAGGATCGTGCGACAGGTCATGGGCGATGGCCTCTGGATCAGCCGCCAGATCAAACACCCGTCGCACCCGCGCCAGAACGCCGGGCAGAGCCTTCAACTCCGACACCCGCGCCTCGACCGCCAGCCGGTTCGCCACGCCCGGCTGGACCGACACCGAACCCTCGGTCCCGTCGGTTTGAGGCGTCAGCCGCCGCGTCCACACGCCAGCATCTACGGCTTCCCCATCCGCGCCCCGCGCGTTCAGAGCCGCGATCATCGCGCTCCAGTCATAGGGCGGGCGATAGGCCAGACTGATCCGCACCGTCTCGCCGCGCGCCTCGTTCGCTGTGCGGCGGCGCAGTTCCGAAGGCGGGCGGCCGTACAGGGCCTGAAACGTCTCATTGAAACGCCTGACGCTGCCGAAGCCGGACGCCATCGCCACCTCGGCCATCGACAGATCGCTGTCGTGGATCAGCTGTTTGGCCAGCAGCACTCGCCGCGTCTGGGCCACACTGACCGGCGCCGCGCCCAGATGCTGGCGGAACAGGCGGCGCAGATGCCGCTCGCCCACGCCCAGCCGCGCGGCCAGCGTATCGGCGTCCCCGGTGTCCAATGCCCCTGCTTCGATCAGGGCCAGCGCCCGGCTGACGGTGTTGGAGGTGCCGCGCCATGCGCCCATTTCCGGCGCTGTCTCTGGCCTGCATTTCAGACAGGCGCGCAGGCCCGCCTCCTGGGCTGCGGCCGCCGTGGGATGAAACACCACATTGCCGCGATTGGGCGTCCGCGCCGGGCAGACCGGGCGGCAATAGATCCCGGTAGACAACACGCCGGTGAAGAACCGCCCGTCGAACCGGGCGTCCCGCGCCACCACGGCGCGCCAGCAGGCTTCCTGATCCAGTATCTGTTCCATGACCGGCAAGATGGGCGCTCACCCGCCGCTTGTCTCGCGGTTTTCGGACATGGATCGTCTGTGCAGATGTTCAAGCGGAGCGAGATTCAATTCGCGCTCAGATCGCGACAGGCATAGCCTCACGCCGTCTGCACATAAAAGAGAGGGAGTAACGTCGTGGTTCGCCTGCCTCATCTCGTTGTCATCGGCGCCGTCGCCGCAATGGCTTTCAGCGCCTCCGCCCAGCAACGCACCAGTCCGCCCCGCCCGCCCGGCGGCGGCATTCCGCCCGGCTCGTACCAGCAGACCTGTCGCGGCATTTCGCTGAACGGCAATCTGCTGCGCGCCCAATGCACCAATGAGCGGGGGGCGCCCGTCTCCTCGACCCTGGACACCAACAGCTGTCGCGGCAGCGACATCCGCAATGACAACGGCTATCTGCGCTGCGGTTCGACCGGCGGCGGCGGTCCTCGCCCGCCCGTGCCGCCCGGCCCCGGTCCGCGCCCGCCAGAGCCTCCACGTCCTGAGCCGCCGCGGCCCCCGTCCGGCGGCGCGTTCGAAGTCATCGCCTACACCCGCGCCAACTACAGCGGGCAGCAGCTTCGCATCCGCCAGCCCATCGACAATCTGGCCAACCATCGCGGCTTCAATGACAATATCCGCTCGATCCGGGTCATCCGCGGTCGGGTCCAGATTTGCGAAGACGCCCGCTATCGCGGTCGCTGCACCACGATCAGCCGCTCGACGGGCGATCTGAACCGTGTCGGCATGGCCAACCGCGTCTCTTCCATCCGCTGAGAGGAACCGGCCCCGGTCACGCCGGGGCCGGTCTTTCGGTCGATCAGGACTCGCGCCCCACGATCAGCCGCGCCGTCGATTTGATCATTCGCCAAACCTCGGCAATGAAGCCCCAGACCACCGCGATCATGATCACCACCTTGACGTCGCCATCCAGGTACAGTGTCACGACCCGCTGCCAGTACGCCTCGGGCGTCGGGACCCAGATCAGCGGTGTCAGCGGCGAATGGAAGAACAGCCACCATATCGCCCAGGCCGTCGCCGCGGCAAAAACCAGGTCGCCCAGAGCCGTCAGACGCACTGGCGATCCCGTCGCCGCACGGGTTATGTCAAAGGCGATCCGCGCCAGGGCGAAGACGATCACCGGCCAATAGGCCGCCTCGACGATCCCACGCAGGATGACACCATAGTCCACACCATTGATGACGCCCGCCAGATCCTGCGGTCGAACCGGGGTGATCGGCGTCAGATTGGTCCACCACAGCAGCAGCACCGTCCAGCCGATGGCGCTGGCAACAGCCCCCGCGACCGGCGACATCTGCGCGCTCTTGCGGACCTCGCCGCCCTTCTTGGTCTTTGGCCCGGACCAGTCACCCCAGCCCTTGCCATTGGCCAGACGCTCGCCCCAGGTCTCTGCGTCCAGATTGCCGATCTCGAACAGGGTCAGATCCTTGACCCGCCACTCCGAAATGAATTTCGGCTTCTTGTCCTGCCGCTCGATGAAGAAGCCGATGACAGTCAGCACGCCGACCAATGTGAAACCGCCGCTGATGAAGCCGTTGATCGCCTGCCCGATCGCCTGACCGGCATAGACGTCGCCCGTCGCCACCCGCGCCACAGCGCCCAGCACAGTCACGCAGACCAGCACCATCAGCGCCACCTTCACCGCGAACCACCACCAGGGATAAAGCTCCGGCCCGATCAGCGCCTGCGGGCCGGATCGATAGCGCGCGGCCACCGTCAGCGGATGACCGACCTCGCGCAGCAGGGCTTCGATCTCATTGTCGCTCGGCGCCCGGCCCAGCCGCGCCTCCAGCGCTTCCAGACGCCCCATGATCTCATCCCGCAGCTCGGCGACAATGTCCTCGCGCAAATCCCGAGGCAGTTGCGCCGCCACGGCGTTCAGATAACGCTCCACCAGGTCCATCCCGGTTGCTCCCGCTTGATTTCCCGTTTTCACAGCATCTTCTCCAGCGAGGCCGACAGGCCGCGCCATTCCGTCGCCAGCCGCGCCAGCATCGCCTCGCCGCGCCCTGACAACCGGTAGAACCGCTTCTTCCTGCGATCCTCCTCACGCCATTCGCTGTTCAGCAGTCCCTGGCTCTCCAGACGGCGCAGCAACGGATAGAGGGTGCTCTCCTCCATCTCGATCCCCGCCTCGCCCAGCGCGACCCGCAGCGAATAGCCGTATTGCTCGCGCCTCAGACTGGCCAGCACCGCCAGGATCAACGACCCCCGCCGCAGCTCCAGCCGCAAGCTTTCGAACAGAAGCTCTTCCTCATTCTGGCTCACGACCATCTCCGTGCGCCACATAGTGTGTGACACACAGTGTATGAGGCATACTGTGCGATGGAGTCAATCTCACACCGTCTACACCGACCATCGAGACAAAGAAAAAGGGCGGTGGACATTGTCCACCGCCCCAATTCTCACCCGAAGGTTCGTTCGACTTAGAACGACTTCGACAGGTTCACGAAGGCCGAGCGTCCGACATAGTCATAGCCCGAATACAGGGGGGCATTGCCGACCCGGTTGTACACGCCCGTCGTGATCGACGGCGGGTCTTGGTTGAAGATGTTACGCACACCCACCGTAGCGGTCCAATTGTCGGTACGATACTGGACCGATGCATTGTGCAGGAAGTAATCCGGCACAGTCAGGTTGTAACCCTCAGCGGCGTAGTCATCACCGTACTCACGCAGGTAATAATCCTGGTCGCTGGTGCCCTGAATGTACTCCACGCCGTAACGAACGCGCCAGTTATCCCAAGCATAGGTCACATCGCTGTAACCCGAGAACTCAGGAACATTGATACGGCCCTTCTGGTTACGAACCGGGTCGGTCGGCAAGGTCTGGCTCGACGAATCCGTGACTTGAGTGACGCCCAGGTTGAACGTCACCTTGCCCGGACCAACGTCACGACGGTAGCGCAGGGTGTAATCGAGCCCCTTAGCGGTGTCAGTCGCGATGTTGATGTAGCTGCTTTCAACCGTCAGAGCATTGTTAGCCGGATCCCGCGTGATGAACGAGCAGTTGCCCACTCGCGCGTTGAAATCAGAAGTGCTGGAGTTGTAGCAATCCGAAAGGATGGCTGCGCCACCAAGACGAACGACGCTGTTGTTGATCTCGATCTCATAATAATCGGTCGCGAACGACAGCTCTCCCCAACCCGACGGAAGTTGCGGCTGGAAGACAAAGCCAACCGTCAGATTGTCCGAGGTTTCAGGCTTCAGGTTGTTGGCCGCGCCACCAAGCGTGAAGACGCGAACGCCCTGCGTCGCCACGAAGTTGCCCAGACCCAAGGAGGTGCAGTTTGCAACCCTGTTGGGGTTCGAGGTTGCTGTCAGTTCATTACAAGGATCGTTCGGTGCAGTCAGGAAGCCCGAAGTCGCGCCCAAGAACTGCTCGAACAACGCAGGAGCACGATATGATGTACCGTAGGTACCACGGACCGTCAGCCATGACGTCGGCGCATAAACCAGACCGATCTTGTAGGTCGAGTCAGAGCCAGCATTCTCGTAATCAGTATAACGAACCGAGGCGTTCAAAGTCAGAGACTGAACAAGCGGCAGATTGGCGAGCAAGGGCGCTTCAACTTCGCCGAAGACCTCCCAAACCGACTCAGAACCACGCGTCGGCGTCGCCGTCGAGTAGTTAAAGATATTGCCGGTCTGCATGTCCATCGCCGGAGTGTCGTCGATTTCAGCATCACGCCATTCAGCGCCGACGTAGGCCTGAACCTGACCGGCCGGAAGGGAGAACAGCGGGCCGTCGAAGCCGACGCTGATGACCTTTTCAACATACTCGGTCGTGCCGGTAATCGGGCGGAAGACGTAGTTCTTCCAATCTTCCGGCAGACGCCCACCAATGGTGTCGCCGTTCAGGAAGGGTGCAGCAATACAACCCGCCGTCGGATCAATCGTGTTGACGCGGCAGGTTACCGTTCCAGTCGCACCCGATGTCAGAATGCCCGTACGCGTCAGACGCGGATCCATGCCTGCGGGTGCAGTCACTACGTCAAGCGAGTCGCGCAGCAGGCTCGTGATAAACTGTTGCGAGGTATAGGAGGCCTTGGAGCGCGTGTAGCTCGCATAGGCGTCGTAGCGCCATCCCGGAATGACGAAGTCGCCACGGATGCCAGCCAGGCTCTTGGCGAAATCAACCGTTTGCTCGGATTGGTCATTGCCGTAGCCGATGAAGGCGCGCACGCCGACGCGAGCATTGGCGTTCGGTCCGGTGAGCGGGCTGAGACCCTGGTTCGCCGAGAAGTTCGAGAAGGCCAGGTTGCCTGGGATCAGCGGGCTGCCACGCAGGTAGTCCAGCGAAAGCTGACGGTAGCCCGTTTGCGACGATTCACGGCGGTTGATCAGGACCTCGCCGTAAACTTCCGCATTACCCAGCGCTTGCAGGTCGTAAGAACCTTCCAAGAAGAGCGTTTTGACTTCGACCGGCGAAATCAGCGACTCGTTGAGCATGCGATCTTCAAAGGTGTCACGGATCGCCGTGGACAAACCAAGGAAGCCTTCAGCCAAATCAAGATCCGGATTGTCCAGATAAGCGCCGCCAACACCTTCGAAACCAACGAGGCCCGTGCTGGCTGCAGCGTTTGGACGCCAACGGTTAAAGTACACGCCGTTTGCATACGCCACGCCAGGAACGCCGTTCGCGCCGATCAGGCCAGGACGCACCGTGACGCCAACGAGCCCAACGCGAGCATCGCTGGTCAGGTTGCTCGTACCGATCGTGTTGATCGTCACGCCGCCACCATCAACCGTGTAGCACTTCGAACGACCGGTCAGCGGATCAATATAATCCTGCCCATTGGTGAAACCATCAACGGCGCACTGGGTGAAGTTGCGGTCACGAAGGCGAAGTTCATTGCGCTTGTAGTATTCCGCCGAACCGGACGCACGCCACCGATCACCACTCGTGCCAGCAACGATCGACAGGCGGGTTTGATCGCCCGCGCCCTTAGCGTCCGTAGGAGAGTTGTATTGCCCCTCAACCGTTACGCCGTCGATGTTATTGCGCGTGATGATGTTCACAACGCCCGCAACAGCGTCCGAACCATAGACCGACGATGCGCCGTCCTTCAGGATTTCAATACGCTCGACCATTGCCGACGGCAGAACGTTCAGGTCAGCAGAGCCAACCGAACCGCGCGAGCCAGCAGGCGCCACACGGCGGCCGTTCAGCAGAACCAGGGTGCGCTCAGCACCCAGGCCGCGCAGCGACAGGGTGTTCGCGCCTGGGCCGCCGTTGGTGACAAAGCCGCCGTAAGCGTTGTTGATCTGCGAGGTGCCGCCCGTAACGGCCGTCCCCTGCAGGGCTTCCGTAGTCGAGGCGAAGCCGGCCAGCGTAGCGTCCTCACGCGTCACGACTTGAATTGGCGACGGTGCATTATAGTTGTCACGACGCAGGCGCGAACCAACGACGACGACTTCATCGACGGTCGAGGCGTCATCAGCCTTTTGTTGGGTCGTCGAGGACGATTGGGCAAAAGCTGCGGGTGCGAAACCGATCATCGCGACGGCAGCGACGCCAGCGACGATTGTCGACCCCATAAGTTGGTTCTTCAGTTGCATCATAATCAAATAGGCCCCTTGAAAAATGGACTACGCCATCGCGTACAGGCGTTCCGATGATGGCTTATAGGAGGGCGTAATGAAACGACAGCAATCCGGTCGCCTTTTGGTCACTTTCGATACGGGCGCGTAACAATTCCGCCACACAAGGCAAAATGAGATAACGCAATTATCCTCCCAATGACGCGATAATCGTGTTTATTTTTCCGCATTTTTCGAGCCCGGAACAAAATTAATGGAATTATTTTCTTCATTCTGACTTTTTTCTTCTTGTTGCAGTTTAGATGCTGCTTGACCATATCGCGGCTCTCTTTGAGCTAAAATACGGCGAGCATTTCTGTAAGATTGGCAACAAACCCACTGATTAACTGGCGAAACAAACGATATTTTCACGTGCCGCCCATGGCGATTAAGCACGCCAACCACTAATCTTTGTTCATGGCTCGTTCCCCCTCGAAATCGACCAAGCCCGTCCATGTGCCGAACCCCGGCGTGCAGGAGGCGTCGGCCCAGTTCATGCGCGAGACGGGCAAGCCGGCGAAGAACATGCCGATGTTCGCCCCCGTCACCGGCCCGCGCCTGACACCGGAGGAGCCGGTCGCCTCACCGTCCGGCTGGGTGCCGCACCGTCCCTCACGCGAGGGGACCAAGAAGGGCGGCGCCTTCCGGCTGGAGACGAAATACACCCCCGCCGGCGACCAGCCCGCCGCCATCGCCGAACTGGTGGCCCAGGCGGGTGAAGGTGATCGGGATCAGGTGCTGCTGGGCGTCACCGGCTCGGGCAAGACCTTCACCATGGCCAAGGTCATCGAACAAACCCAGCGCCCGGCCCTGATCCTGGCCCCGAACAAGACCCTGGCGGCCCAACTCTATTCCGAGTTCAAGGCCTTCTTCCCGGACAATGCGGTCGAGTATTTCGTCAGCTATTACGACTATTATCAGCCGGAAGCTTATGTACCAAGAACAGACACTTACATCGAAAAAGACAGCTCCATAAACGAGCAGATCGACCGGATGCGGCACTCAGCGACGCGGGCGATTCTGGAGCGCGACGATGTGATCGTGGTGGCCTCGGTCAGTTGCATCTACGGCATCGGGTCGGTGGAGACCTACACCGCCATGACCTTCACCCTGAAGGTCGGGGACCAAATCGACGAGGCCAAGCTACGCGCCGACCTGATTGCGCTGCAATACAAGCGCAACGACCTGAACTTCGACCGGGGCATGTTCCGTAAACGCGGCGACGTGATCGAGATCTTCCCGGTCCACCTTGAGGACCGCGCCTGGCGCATCAGCCTGTTCGGAGACGAACTGGAGGCGATCCAGGAGTTCGACCCTCTGACCGGCAAGAAAACCGCCGACCTGACCGAGATCACCGTCTATGCGGCCAGCCACTATGTCACCCCGCGCCCGACGCTGAACCAGGCGACCAACGGCATCAAGGCGGAGCTGAAGGAGACGCTGGACTGGATGGTCGAGAACGGCAAGCTGCTGGAGGCGCAACGCCTGGAGCAACGCACCCGCTTCGATCTGGAGATGATGGAGGCCACCGGCTCCTGCGCCGGGATCGAGAACTACAGCCGCTGGCTGACCGGCCGCGCGCCGGGCGAGCCGCCGCCGACCTTCTTTGAATACATCCCCGACAACGCCCTGCTGTTCGTGGACGAGAGCCACGTCACCATCGGCCAGATCAACGGCATGTTCCGGGGCGACTACCGGCGCAAGTCGACGCTGGCGGAGTACGGCTTCCGCCTGCCCTCCTGCATCGACAACCGCCCGCTGAAGTTCGAGGAATGGGATGCCATGCGGCCCCAGACGGTTCACGTCAGCGCCACCCCCGGCCCGTGGGAGATGGAGCGGGCGGGCGGCGTCTTTGTCGAACAGGTCATCCGCCCCACCGGCCTGATCGACCCGCCGGTCGAGATCCGCCCCGTCTCGGGCGCCACCCGCAACCAGGTCGATGACGTCATCGACGAGGTCAAGGCCACCACCCGCACCGGCTACCGCTCGCTGGTCACCACCCTGACCAAGAAGATGGCCGAGGACCTGACCGAATACATGCATGAGCAGGGCATCCGCGTCCGCTACATGCACTCGGACGTGGACACGCTGGAGCGGATCGAGATCCTGCGCGATCTGCGGCTGGGGTCGTTCGACTGTCTGATCGGCATCAACCTGCTGCGCGAGGGTCTGGACATCCCCGAGTGCGGGCTGGTCGCCATTCTGGACGCGGACAAGGAGGGCTTCCTGCGCTCCGAGACCTCATTGATCCAGACCATCGGCCGCGCCGCGCGCAACGTGGACGGCCGCGTCATTCTTTATGCCGACCGGATGACCGGCTCGATGGAGCGCGCCATCGCCGAGACGGACCGTAGGCGAGAGCGTCAGGTCGCCTACAACACCGAACACGGCATCACGCCCGAAAGCGTCAAGCGCGACATCAAGGAAATCCTCGACAGCCCCTATGAGTCCCGCGACATGGACCGCCTGACCAAGCCGGGCGTGGCCGAGGCCTCCAAACCCTTCGTCGGAACCAACTTCCAGGCCGCCCTGCGCGATCTGGAAGGCCGCATGCGCGAGGCCGCCTCCAACCTGGAGTTCGAGGAAGCCGCCCGCCTGCGCGACGAGATCAAGCGCATGAAGCTGATGGACCTGGAGTTCGCCAACGAAGCCCTGACCGGCGCAGGCGAAGAGGTGGACCGGTCAGCGCCGAAGAAATGGCGCAAAGAGGCGGCTGCGGAGGCGCAGGAGCGGTTCAGGAAGGGGCTGTTGTAAGCTTCCCTTCTCCCCTTGCGGGAGAAGGTGGCCGAGCGAAGCGAGGTTGGATGAGGGGTTATAACACCTCCGACTATCGAGGCCTTACCGCCTTCTCCCGCAAGGGGAGAAGGGACGGGTTTGAGGTTGAGGGTTGCGGTTGGCGTGAGTGCGCGACAAGCTTCGCCATATGAACGACTGGCTCCATGACCGCGCCAGACAGATGCGCCGCGAGCCAGTCCTCTATGAGCGGCGGCTGTGGTCCATACTTCGTGATCGACGGCTAGAAGGATTGAAATTCAGGCGGCAGGTGGTGCTGGGCCGCTATATCGCCGACTTCGTCTGTCTGAGGCATCGGCTGATCGTCGAGGCGGACGGCCCCCAGCATGATGACCGGATCGAAGACGCCGAACGCGACGCCTGGCTGCGCGAACAGGGGTTCCGGGTGCTGCGATTTCCCAATCAGATGATCGAGAACCATCGCGAAAAGGTGCTGGCCGCCATTGTCTCGGCGACTGATCCTTCTCCCCTTGCGGGAGAAGGTGGCGAGCGAAGCGAGACGGATGAGGGGTCGGTTTGACGTGAAGAAAGTCGGAGGATCAGATGGTGGAGCAACCCCTCATCCGACCCTCCGGGCCACCTTCTCCCGCAAGGGGAGAAGGGAAAACAATCACTTCCAACCAAACACCTCCTGCCACTCCTTAACCGGCACCTGAACGACCGTCCCATTGCGGCGGATGGTCATTTCGCGGCCGGTGCGCAGAAGGCGTCTTCGCTCGTCCTCTTCCACCGGTGTCAGGCCTGCGGCGATCACTTGGGCCTCCAACGCCTCAACACGGTCTTCGATGGCGAACCGCTGGCGCGACAGGGACTCGATGAGATCCCCGTTCAGGGCGACTTCAGCGCCGCGCTTCTTCCAGAAGGCGGTTTTCAGCGAGCAGGCGTCGGGGTTGTCGGGATCGACGCCGAACCGTTCGGTGATCTGCGTGTGCTCCATCATCAGGATGTCGAACACCAGTTGCAGCGGCGCCGTCTCCACCGTCAGGTCGCCCCGCCCTCCGCCCTTGCGGTCGGCCAGCTTCTGATAGGTTTCGGCCAGGGCCGCCAGCGCCCGTGCCTCGCTCCACATTCGCGCCGACATGGCCCGGCCCGAGGCCAGGGTCGCCTGCCGCGCCAGCGTCGCCGGATCGCTGGCCTCGCCCTGCCCGTCCGTCGGTTCGAACAGGGCCATGGAGGGCGGCGGCGTCGCCGTGCAGGCCTCCGGGTGCAGATAGCGGGACCAGCCCTGTTTGCAGGCGCGGGCGCGCAGCGAGGCCTCGGTCACGTCATGCTTCAGCGCGACATCGGCGGCGGGCATGCCGCTCAGATAATCGTCGCGCACCCTGGCCCAGACCTCGGGGCTGCGGATCTTGTAGCGTCGTCTTTCCATGCGGCCATTATCGCCCATGGAGAAACTCAGGTGCGTAGATCGAGATTTTTCGAGGTTAGAGCGCGGATTCTACAGGAATCTCGATGCGGGTTTACAGGCGGTTGCGCACCTATCTGCGCCTTCTCCCTCCCCCGCGGGGGAGGGAGAGGGCTGGATCAATCCTCGTCCATCTTAAGCGCGGCGATGAAGGCTTCCTGCGGGATTTCGACCTTGCCGAACTGACGCATCCGCTTCTTGCCTGCCTTCTGCTTCTCCAGCAGCTTCTTCTTGCGGGTGGCGTCGCCGCCGTAGCACTTGCTGGTCACGTCCTTGCGCAGGGCGCGCACGGTTTCGCGGGCGATGATCTTGCCGCCGATGGCCGCCTGAATCGGAATCTGGAACAGGTGCGGCGGGATCAGCTCCTTCATCTTCTCGACCATGCCCCGGCCGCGCGTCTCGGCACGGGCGCGGTGGACCAGCATGGACAGGGCGTCGACCGGCTCGGCGTTGACCAGAATGGACATCTTCACCAGATCGCCGACCTTGTATTCGGTGATCTCGTAGTCGAACGAAGCATAGCCCTTAGAGATCGACTTCAGGCGGTCGTAGAAGTCGAAGACGACCTCGTTCAGCGGCAGCTCATAGACCACCATGGCGCGGTTGCCGACGTAGGACAGCTCGACCTGCTGGCCGCGACGGTCCTGACACAGCTTGATCACCCCGCCCAGATATTCGTCGGGCGTCAGGATGGTGGCCTTGATCCACGGCTCGGCGATGGTCTCGATCTGCATCACGTCGGGCAGGTCGGCCGGGTTGTGCAGGTCCATCTCGGCGCCGTCGCGCAGGCCGATCTTGTAGACGACCGACGGGGCCGTCGCGATCAGGTCGAGATTGAACTCGCGGCTGAGGCGTTCCTGAATGATTTCAAGGTGCAGCAGGCCCAGGAAGCCGCAGCGGAAGCCGAAGCCCAGCGCCGCCGAGCTTTCCATCTCATAGGTGAAGGAGGCGTCGTTCAGGCGCAGCTTGCCGATGGCGGCGCGCAGGTCCTCGAAATCGGCGGCGTCCACCGGGAACAGGCCGCAGAAGACCACCGACTGGACTTCCTTAAAGCCCTTCAGCGGTTCGGCGGTGGGCTTCTTCTCGTCGGTGATGGTGTCGCCGACGGCGGCGTGGGCGACTTCCTTGATCTGGGCGGTGATGAAGCCGACCTCGCCCGGGCCAAGCTGGTCCACGGGGGTGTTCTTGGGCAGGAAGACGCCGACCCGGTCGATCAGGTGGGTCGAGCCGTTGCGCATCATCTTGACCCGCATGCCGGTCTTCAGCACGCCGTCGAACACACGCACCAGCACGACGACGCCCAGGTAGGGGTCGTACCAGGCGTCGACCAGCATGGCCTTCAGCGGGGCGTTGATGTCGCCCTTGGGCGCGGGCAGCTTGGTGACGATGGCTTCCAGCACGTCCTCGATGCCGATGCCGGACTTGGCGCTGGCCAGCACGGCTTCGGAGGCGTCGATGCCGATGACATCCTCGATCTGGGCGCGGACGCGGTCCGGCTCGGCGGCAGGCAGGTCCACCTTGTTCAGGATCGGCACGATCTCGTGGTTGTTGTCGATCGCCTGATAGACGTTGGCCAGCGTCTGGGCCTCAACCCCTTGCGAGGCGTCCACCACCAGCAGCGAGCCCTCGCACGCCGCCAGCGACCGCGACACTTCATAAGCGAAGTCGACGTGGCCCGGCGTGTCCATCAGGTTCAGAACATAGTCCTGACCGTCCTTGGCCTTGTAGTTCAGGCGGACGGTCTGGGCCTTGATGGTGATGCCCCGCTCCTGCTCGATCTCCATATTGTCCAAAACCTGCTCGGACATCTCACGCGCGGTCAAACCGCCGGTGAACTGGATCAGGCGATCGGACAGGGTCGACTTGCCGTGGTCGATGTGCGCGACCACGCTGAAGTTGCGAATGTTCGAGATAGGGGGAGTCGTCATCCGCGCGCCCTATCACGCGTACGTGTCGGGGACCAGAGCGGGCGCCGATCTGCGCCTTTGTCAGTGCCAGATTAAGGCTTTGCAACAATCGCTTTCGGCGTTTGAGAGGAACAAACACAAGCTGTAAACAGCTTTGCCCTACAGGCTCGGCGCAAGCCGATGATCCGCTTCGCCTGCAACCGAGGATTTCCCCGTGTCAAAGACGACCCGAACCGCTCTGGGCCTTAGCGCCGTTGCGCTTTCCGCCCTGTTGCTCGCAAGCTGCGGCGGACACGGAGGTGATGAAAAGAAAGACGAAAAAGCGGGCACATCGCGCCAGACCGTCACGGCGGCGACCGTCGCCCAGACCAGTCTGAACCGCGTCATCACCGCGTCCGGCACCGTATCGGCCTGGCAGGAGGTGCCGGTCGGCGCCGAGACCGGCGGCCTGACGGCTGTGGCCCTCTATGTCGACGAGGGCTCCTATGTCCGCGAAGGCCAGCCGCTGGTGCAGATGAACGACGTCCTGTTGCGCGCCCAGGTGCAGCAGCAGCAGGCGGGCGTGCAGACCGCAGAAGCCAACAACGCCCGCGATGACGCCGCCCTGGCCCGTGCGCAGGAACTGAAGGAACGCGGCTTCCTCAGTCAGGCGGCGCTGGACACGGCCCTGGCCAACCAGCGCGCCTCCGCCGCCAATCTGGCCTCGGCCCGCGCCTCGCTGGCGGAAACCCGCACCCGGCTGTCGCAGGCCACCATTCGTGCGCCAGTGTCCGGCCTGATCATCAGCCGCAGCGTCACCAAGGGCCAGATCATCGGCGCAGGCACGGAACTGTTCCGCATGGTCCGCGACGGTCGTCTGGAGTTGAACGCCCAGGTGCCGGAGACCCAACTGGGTCTGGTGCGTGCAGGCCAATCGGCCAATATCTCGTCCAGCGAGGGCGGCGACACCTCCGGCACGGTGCGTCTGGTCACGCCTGAGGTCAACGCCAACACCCGTCTGGGTCTGGCCCGCATCACCCTGGCCTCCGGCAGCCATCTGCGCCCCGGCATGTTCGCCCGCGCCGACATCTCGGCAGGCGACCAGCCCGCAACGACGGTGCCGACCGGCTCCATCCTGTATCGCAACAACAAGCCCGGCGTCTTTGTGCTGAACACCGACAGTTCGGTCCACTTCCAGCCGATCACCGTCCTGTCGCGCAGCGACGCCCAGACGGCGGTGGACGGCGTCGCCATCGGCGCGCGCGTGATCGTGGACGGCGCAGGCTTCCTGAACGAGGGCGACCGGGTCACCGTGGCCCAAGCTCCTGCCCAAGCTCCTGCCCCCACGCCTGCCGCCCAACCTGCGGCCAAGTAGGACCCGATCATGAACCAGATCTCGTCCTGGGCGATCAAGAACCCCATACCGATCATCCTGCTGTTCGTCCTGCTGACGCTGGGCGGGGTGGTCGGCTTCTCGGGCATGCGGATCAACGCCAACCCCGACATCGACTTCCCGCTGGTTTCGGTCACAGCCGCACGTCCCGGCGCCGCGCCCGCCGAAATGGAGGTGCAGGTCACGCGTCTGATCGAGGATTCCCTCGCCGGCCTGTCCGGGGTGCGCCACATCAACTCCAACATCCGTGACGGTGTGTCGTCCACGGTGATCGAGTTCGAACTGGGCACTGACACCGACCGCGCCACCAATGACGTGCGCAACGCCATGACCGGCCTGCGCGCCTCGCTGCCGCAGGACATGCAGGAGCCTGCGGTCCAGCGCATCGACATCACCGGCGACGCCCTGATCACCTATGTGGTGCGCTCGCCCACCATGACGCCGGAACAGATCAGCTGGTTCATCGACAATGAGATGAGCCGGTCCCTGCTGGCGCTGGGCGGCGTGGGTCAGGTCAACCGTTCGGGCGGCGTGGATCGCGAGATTCGCGTCGAACTGGACCCGCAGCGTCTGGCCTCGTTCGGCGTCACCGCAGCCCAGGTCAGCCAGGCCCTGACCAACGTCAACAACAACCTGCCCGGCGGCCGCGTCACCATTTCCGGCTCGGAACAGGCCATCCGCACCCTGGGCGCCGCTGGCTCCATCGAGCAGCTTCGCGCCACCCTGATCCCCCTGGGCAACGGCCAGACCGTGCGTCTGGATAATCTGGGCTCGGTCGAGGACAAGTGGAGCGAGCCGCGTCGCCGCGCGCGTTACAATGGCCAGGAAGCCGTCACCTTCAACTTCCTGCGCTCGCGTGAAGCCAGTGAGGTCAAGGTCGCCGACAAGGTGCGCGCCGAGGTCAAGAAGATCGACGACGCCCACCCCGAACTGACCATCCAGCAGGTCACCGCCAGCGTCGAACAGATCGAGGAAAGCTATTTCGCCTCGCTGGAGGCCCTGGTCGTCGGCGCCATCCTGGCCGTCATTGTCGTCTTCATTTTCCTGCGGGACTGGCGGGCGACCTTCATTGCGGCGACGGCCATGCCGATGTCGCTGATCCCGACCTTCGCCATTCTGGGCCCGCTGGATCAGTCGCTGAACGTCGTCACCCTGCTGGCGCTGTCATTGACCATCGGCATTCTGGTCGATGACGCCATCGTGGAAATCGAGAACATCGTCCGCCACATGCGCGACGGCAAACCGCCCTATGACGCCTCCATCGAGGCCGCAGACGAAATCGGTCTGGCGGTCGTGGCGACCACAGGCACGATTGTCGCCGTCTTCGCGCCCGTGGGCTTCATGCCCGGCATCATCGGCCAGTTCTTCAAGGCCTTTGCGCTGGCGGCCTGTATCTCGGTCGTCTTCTCTCTGGTGGTGGCGCGGACCCTGACGCCGCTGATGGCCGCCTTCATCCTCAAGCACACCCATCATGAGGACAAGGATCCGTTCTGGATGAGCGGCTATCTGAAGGCGCTGCGCTGGTCGCTGGGCAATCGGTGGAAGGTCTTCCTTCTGGGCATCCTGTTCCTGGTCGGCTCGGTCGGCACCTCGATCGTGGCCAAGATGTCGTTCGAGTTCATGTCACCGGGCGATACGGCCCGCGCAGCCTTCCAGGTCGAACTGCCGCCCGGCGCGACCCTGCGTGAAACCGACCGGATCGTGCAGCAGGTCACCCGCAAGCTTGAGGCCCGCGAGGAGGTCACCTCCGTCTATGCCGCCATCGGCGGACAGGAAGTGAGCCAAGCCAACGTCTATGCCGACCTGGTGCCAAAGGGGAAGCGCAAGCTGAGCCAGCAGGCCTTCGCGCGCGCCATGGTCGACGAACTGAAGCAGATTCCTGGCGCCCGCATTCGCGCCGGCATCGCGCAACAGGGCGGCGGCCCCGGCGACGGCACCAGCTACACCTTCTCCATTCTGGGCGATAATCCCGAGACGCTGACCGCCGCGGCCCGCAAGGTCGAGGAGGAGATGCGCGGGGTTAAGGGGCTGGCCAATATCGTCAACTCCGCCGCCATCGCGCGACCGGAAATCCTGGTCACCCCGCGTCCTGATGAAGCGGCTCTGGCGGGCGTGTCCGCTGGCGCCATCTCGCAGGCCGTACGCGTGGCCACCATCGGCGACGTCGATCAGTTCCTGCCCAAGTACAATCTGGGCGACCGGCAGATCCCGATCCGCCTGCAACTGACCGAGGCGGCGCGTGAAGACATCAGCGTGCTGCAGAACCTGCGGGTTCCGGCCAACAACGGCGCGACCGTGCCGCTGAGCGCCGTCGCCGACATCCAGTTCGGCGCAGGCCCGGCCACGGTCAGCCGTCAGGACCGCTCGCGGATCGCCTCGATCAGCGCCGAACTGGACGGCATCGCCACCGGCGCCGCCAGCGCGGCGGTGCAGAAGTTGCCGTCGGTCAAGAACCTGCCGGAAGGCGTGCGACAGGTTCCGGCGGGCGACCAGGAGTTCATTCAGGAAATGCTGAAGGGCTTCGCCATCGCCTTCGCCTCGGGCATCTTCCTGATGTACGCGGTGCTGACGTTGCTGTTCAAAAGCTTCGCCTATCCGATCACCATCATGGCGGCCCTGCCGCTGGCCATCGGCGGCGCCTTCATCGCCCTGGCCATCGGCGGCGCCAACTTCTCCATGTCGGCCCTGATCGGGGTGCTGATGCTGATGGGGATCGCGGCCAAGAACTCCATCCTGCTGGTCGACTATGTCATCATGGCCGAGAAGGACGGGATGCCCCGTCGCGAGGCCATTCTGGACGCCGCACACAAACGCGCCCGTCCGATCCTGATGACCACCTTCGCCATGGGCGCGGGCATGGTGCCGATCGCTCTGGGCGTGGGGGCGGATGTTCAGTTCCGTTCGCCCATGGCCATTGCGGTGCTGGGCGGGTTGATCTCCTCGACCTTCCTGTCGCTGCTCTACATCCCGGCGATCTTCACCATCGTGGACGACTTCGCCCAGTGGATCCGCGGCATCCTGCACCGCAAGACGGCAGGCCAGCGTCAACTGAGCCAACCCCGTCCCAAGGCCCCGCTAGTGGAATAGACGCCGCGCTTCATCCGAAGCTGACAGGACAAGGGCCGACCGGACACCCGGTCGGCCCTTTGTTTTGATCATAGGGACTAGGCTGGCGTGACGGCCTGGGCGTCGCATCGATCCGGACCGCGCCTCGGCATCGCCCTGCCCGCTGGCGAAGACCTGCCCCTCTCCTGTTCGACCACTGCACAGCCAAAGAAAAGGGCCGCCCGGTTTCCCGGGCGGCCCTTCCTCATTCAGCGCGGAGGCTGATGGATCAGTATTTGACCCGCAGCGTCACGCCCCAGGTGCGCGGTGCGCCGAGGTAGGCGTTATAGGTCGCCGTATCGGTGGCCTGGTTGTAGTAGGTGCCGTTCGGCTGCGGCGTTGCCGTATTCGTGAAGGCCGTGCCCTGCAGGGGCGCAGCGAAGCCGACCTGGGTGTACTTCTCTTCGAACAGGTTCTGAGCCCAGACGTCGACCGTCCAACGCTCATCTTCCGCACCGATCGACACCCGGCCATTGACCACAGTGAAGGCGTCCTGATGCTTGTAAGGCAGCAGGTCGGAACCCGTGTTGTATTCGGTCGAGTATTTAGCCGACAGGTTGAAGCCGCCGCGCAGTCCGCCGCCCAGCGAACGGTCAAACGCCAGGGCGCCGGTCAGCGACCATTCCGGAGCGAAGGAAGCGCGCGCGCCCGGCAGCAACGACAGCTGCGGGAAGCGGCCCGGGCTGGACATGTCGGCCGCGGTGAAGTGGCCATACTTGGCGTCGGTGTAGGTCACGCCACCCTGGAACATCAGGCCTTCGATCGGCGTGAACCAGACCATGTCGGCGTCGACGCCCTTGGAGCGCAACTCGGGGATGGATTCCACCACGAAGGCGGTGCCCAGGAAGGTGTTGAGCTGGAAGTTCTCGAACTTCTGATCGAAGTACGAAATGTTCAGCAGCATGGTGCGGTTGAACAGGGTCGTCTTCAGACCGGCTTCGTAGCTGTCGACCGTCTCGGCCTTGAACAGCAGCGACGGATCAGGCGTCACGCCCGTCTGCACGCGGTCCATGTTGTAGCCCGCGCCCTTATAGCCTCGCGCATACGAGGCATAGGCCATAATCGACTTGTTGAAGCGATACGAGGCCTTGATCGTGCCGCTGAGGTCCGTGTCATCGAACTTCTCGGAGATCGCACGGTTGTTATACAGCGGGTTCGACCAGGGCAGGCACAGCAGCCCCAGTGCGGCGGCAGGTGTCGCCACCTTGCCCGGATCACGATTGGCGGGATTCTGGTTAGCCAATGCCCCTAGGCAAGCTGCCCCATTGTTTCCCAAATTCTGCTGGACCCCCAACAAACGCTTGCTGTCATAGGTGTAACGCAGGCCCAGATTCAATTCGAAAGCATCAGTCACTCGCCAGGTGTTGTTGGTGAACAGAGCCACCGACTGCGACGACTGCGAATAATGGTCCTGATAGGCCTTGCCCGTGCCAAACGTCGGCGCCGTCGCGCTTGGCGCAGCCAAACCTGCCGCACACAGTGGGGTGCCCACTGGTAACGGAGAAGGCGGCGAAGGCGTCAAGCTTACCAAAAAGCCCTTCGGATCGGTAAAACAGCCCACGCGGTTAACACCCGGCCCACCGAGAGTAGGCGGGACGGAAGCCGTCAGCAGCAGGGAGACAAAACCGTTATAATCCGCGCCATAGACGTAGCTGTCATCGCGGTAGATGTCTTCCTTGGTGGCGAACAGACCGACCAACCAGTCGAAGCGATCCGTCGTTCCGGCCAGACGCAGTTCCTGAGTCAGGTTGCGCACGCCGTAGCCGTTCGAACCGTCATTATCCCGGTGCAGGATGTCTGCGCCGGTGTAGTCCAGGTCCATGCCCTGCTGGAACGACCAGTCGCGCCACGAGGTCTGCGACGTCAGGGTGGCGTTGATGCTGGGGAAGTCGATGGTGGCTTCCGCCGACAGACCCATGTCCTCCATCTGTTGCGGAGTTTCGCGGTTGGCGTAGGCCAGTCGCGAGAAGGGCGCTTTGTTGACGCCAGCGACATAGGGCGTCTGGCCCGGGCCCTTGGCGCCCGTCAGGGCGGCGATGAACTGCTGGGTCGGACCAACGCGGGTCTGGACAGCGGCGCAGCAATATTCGTCGCGCTTGCTGTAGTCGGCGATCAGGCGGATCGAGACGTCGTCGTTCGGCAGGATCAGCAGCTGGCCGCGGCTGGTCCAGTAGTTCTGGGTGCCGTCGTCGGTGCGGGTGTTGGGGCCCTTGCCGTCGTTGACCTCATAGAAGCCGTCACGCTCGCGGTGGGCGACGAAGATGCGACCGGCGATCTTGTCGGTCAGGGGGCCGGTGGCCGAAACCGAACCGCCGATGGCGCCATAGTTGCCGCCGGTCAGTTCACCCTCGATCGAGGGGGTGAACGAGGGGCGCTCGGTGATGATGTTGATGACCCCGGCCGAGGTGTTCTTGCCGAACAGGGTGCCCTGCGGCCCCTTCAGCACTTCGATGCGGCTCAGTTCGCCCAGGTCGCCGAAGCCGACGGCGTTGCGCGAGCGATAGACGCCGTCAATCACCACGCCGACCGAGCTTTCCAGGCCGGGGTTGTCGCCGACGGTGCCGGCGCCGCGGATACGGACAGTGGTCGAGGCTTCCGACTGGGTCGAGGTGACCGTCATGCCGGGGGTCAGGATCTGCAGGTCCTTGATGTCCTGCACGCCCGCGCCGGTCAGCAGTTCCTGCGACAGGGTCGTGACCACGATCGGCACGTCCTGCAGGCTCTGCTCGCGCTTCTGGGCGGTGACGATGATGTCATCGACGCTCGTCGGCGCCGATTGCTGGGCCGAGGCGACGCCCGCGAAGCCAAAGGCGGCGGCGCCGATCACGACAGCGGATACGGTGGTCTTGAGATGTTGAATTTGGCGCATAAGCGACCTCCCGGCTGGAGCCCGGCCGCAACAACGACCGCAGCATTCCCTGTTCCCAATCGACCCGGCTCTGCGTGGAGACGAGTTCAGTAAGACTGAGGCTAAGCGTGGTTCGGGCCGGCTCACAAGCGAGCGTTGTTCCCTGCGTCGATTTTTCGCCGCAGTTGCGGTCTGCTGTGACACGGAAGCGACATAAAATGCTTCCGCAAGGTCAGTATTTGCGTGAAAATTCCGTAATTTTGCAACGCACAAGGCCGCTCAGGTTGCGCTGCACAATCAAGGCCGCTCGACAACGTCGGGGCGTCTAGCGCGCCCCGCCAGCCCCAGAACCACCGCCGCCGCAACCGCCGACAAGATGGAGCCGCCGATCACGCCCAGCTTGACCTCGACCTGTTCGGGAGAATCCACGGCGCCGGGGAAGGCCAGAACCCCGATGAACAGGCTCATGGTGAAACCGACGCCGCACAGCAGGGAGACGCCGTAAACCTGCAGCCAGCTGGCGTCCGTGGGCCGCGCGCCGATCTTCAGCGCCGAGGCGATCCAGGCTGCACCGAACACCCCGATCTGCTTGCCGAAAAACAGGCCCAGAGCAATGGCGATGACCAGGGGCGCCAAGGCCTGCTCCAGCGAAAGCCCAGCGAACGAAACCCCCGCCTTGGCGAAGGCGAACAGGGGCAGGACCAGGAAGGCGTTCCAAGGATGCAGGTCGTGGATCGCCTCTTTCAGCGGGCTTTGGCCGTCTTCCAGACGCGGGCTGATCGGCACGATCATCGCAAAGGCCACAGCCGTCAGGGAAGTGCTGAGCCCTGAAAGGACCGTCAGATACCAGACCGCCGCAAAGCCCAGCGCCCAGAAGGGCGTGGGGATGCGGATGCGATGGGCGATGACGCCGCCCACGACCAGAAGACCCAGGGCCCACAGCAGCGGCGTCCAGTTCGCCCCTTCGCTGAACAGGACGGCGATCAGGGCGATGGCCCCCAGATCATCGACAATGGCCAGGGTCAGCAGGAACACCCGCAGCGAAGACGGCAGACCACGTCCCACGAAGCCGAAGATGGCCAGAGCAAAGGCGATATCGGTCGCCAGCGGAATAGGCCAGCCCTGATGCGGTGCGCCAATAACACCCGACAGCAGCAGATAGACCGCCGCCGGTCCCGCCATGCCGCCCAGCGCCGCCAGAACCGGCGTCGCCAGCTTGCGGGGATCGCTAAGCTCGCCGCGCGCGATCTCGTATTTGATCTCCAGCCCCACCACGAGGAAGAAGACCGCCATCAGCCCTTCCTTGATCCAGTTGGAGATCGTCTCCTCCAGCCGGATCGGGCCGATCTGGACGATGTGATAGGACTTCAGCCAGGCGAAATAGTCCGCTGACCAGGGCGAGTTGGCCACCATCAGGGCCGCCACAGCAGCCAACGCCAAGGCGGCGCCGGAGGCAGCCTCGGTCTTGAGGAAATCGAGAGTCAGTTTGCGCGCCACGGCGGCCTCCAAACGAAAGGAAGAAACGTCGTGACGCCAGGTTATCGACGGGCGTCGGACCGGATTCACCGCCCGCAGGCGACGCCAGCCTGACCGCGCACAGCGGCCTGATGTCTGTCGCCGATTATAGGCGAAGCTGGGCGCGAGGCCAACCGCCCCTTCGTTCGCGATCCCTGCATCGCACAGCGGAATGACGAACCAAGCAAAGGAAGCAGTTGCGCTTCACCCGTCGGACACGCACCTAGCCCTCCATGCCCGTCTCCCCCGCCTATCGCCCCGAACCCCGCTTCATCGACCTCGGCCCCGACTATTCGGACGGGGTTCAGGCCGCCGACTTCCCCCAGACGATCCTGCGCTTTCGCAATGACCGGGCTGCCGCCGAGGTCGGGCTGGAGGGACTGACGGACGCCGAATGGATCCCCGCCTTCGGCCGGTTCCAGCCCCTGCCCGGCCAGCCCGGTCCGGTCGCCATGCGCTATCACGGCCATCAGTTCCGCCAGTACAATCCCGATCTGGGCGACGGACGCGGCTTCCTGGCGGCGCAGATGCGCGACGCCAATGGCCGCCTGCTTGATCTGGGCACGAAGGGGTCGGGCCAGACGCCGTGGTCGCGCAACGGCGATGGACGGCTGACGCTGAAGGGGGGAATGCGCGAGATTCTGGCGGCGTCGATGCTGGAGGCTCTGGGCGTGCCGACCAGCCGCGCCTTTTCACTGATCGAGACGGGCGAGGCGCTGGAGCGTGGGGATGAACCCTCGCCCACCCGATCCGCCGTTCTGGTGCGCCTGTCGCACTCCCATGTGCGGTTCGGAACCTTCCAGCGCGCCGCCTATCTGGGCCGCACCGACCAGACCGAGGCCCTGCTGGAGCATGTCCGCAGCCTGTATCATCCGCAGGTCGCGCCCGGTGATGCGCCCGGCCTGCTGCGCGCCGTGGTCGAGGCCTCGGCCAGGCTGACGGCCCGCTGGATCGCCGCGGGCTTCGTCCACGGGGTGCTGAACACCGACAATCTGAACGTCACGGGCGAGAGCTTCGACTACGGGCCGTGGCGGTTCCTGCCCCACTATGACCCGGCCTTCACCGCCGCCTATTTCGACCAGACCGGCCTGTATGCCTTCGCGCGCCAGCCCGAGGCGGTGTTCTGGAACCTGACCCAGCTGGCGGGGGCGCTGAAGCCGGTCGTCGACGGCCCCGAGGGTCTGACCGAGGCGCTGAACAGTTTCGGCCCTGCCTATATCCGCGAACTGCGCGCGGCCTTCCTGATGCGTCTGGGCGTGCACAGCCTGGGTGAAGCCGCCGACCAGCGTCTGCTGGATGCGACCCTGGCGCTGCTGCGTGAAAACGGCGAGGCGATGCGGTGGGAGGCGCTGTTCTTCGACTGGTTCGGCGGCTTCGCCTCCTCGGCCCGCGCCCTGTCGGGGCCGCGCGGAAAACTCTATCAGGGCGAGGCCTTCGACGCCTTCCGCTTCGCCCTGATGGAGCACGAGCCCGACCGGATCGAGCGACTGGAACACCCCATGTTCGCCGCCCGTGAACCCGAGGAGATGCTGATCGACGAGGTCGAAAGCCTCTGGGCCGCCATCGCCACAGACGACGACTGGTCGCCCCTGAACGCCAAACTGGCCCGTCTGGACGCCGCCCGCGCGGCCTGGGGATTCAGCGTCTGAATCCCCTCCGCTGACTCTGAACTAAAGAGCCGGTCAGCACCTTCAAATCAGGGCTTGGGTTCATCAATGACGCCCAGCACGGTCGTCGCAGAAAGCCTCGGGGCCAGGATCGCGATGTCATAACCAAGCGCAAGGTTCCGCCACTCCGTCGGCGCAGACGCCACGCCGCCTGCACGAAGCTTGCGCAGATCGATCAGGGTCCAGTCGCCCGGCGCGTAATCGGCGGGCCGCATGAGCAGGACGTCCTTACCCCAGCCCTCGTCCTCATCCTCGGTGATGTCGAACGGCTGCACAGTGACCGCGCGGCCCACGCCCGCATAGCTGCCCGCCGTTCCCTTGGCCCCCAGGACAATGATGTGCAGGGCGTTGACGCCCTCGCCATCCGCGCGTTCGGCGACATAGGCGCCAATATCACGCTGGTTCAGCGGATTCAGGCTTTTGTAGATGTGCCAGGCCCCGAATTTCATCAGAACCCGCGCCTTCGGGTTTTCCGTGAGGTGAGCAGCCAGAGTGCGCTTCATCAGGCGCGCCCGGCGGCCATTGGGATCGCCTGCACGGGATTGCGACGCGTGATAGATCGCGTGGCTCTCGGTCAGCAGACCAAAAAGATACTGAGCGCGCTCGCCCCCATCACGCGCGATGGCGACACCGGCCTGATCCAGCGTGTCCTGCGTCACGGCAAACAGGAACAGATCCCCGGGCGAACCGGACTCAAGGGCGGCAGCCGTCGCCTCCTGCGCCTGTGCCGCCATCGCCTCTATGGCGGCGCGGGCGACAGGGCCGGGATTGGATTTCAACATCTCAGCCAGCAGGTAGCCGCCTGCCCCAAGGAACTCCTGGTCCAGCCCCCAGAGTTCAAAGTTCGCCCCGGCAGCGGCGGCGCAGTCGGCGGCCATCTGACCTTCGTCACGCCCGTTGAAGAAAGCCAGGGCGTCGGGGTGCTGGCGCATGAGGTCGGCGATCCGCGCCTCACGGTCAGCGGATCGCATGACAGACCCCACGGCGCGCGCTGCTTCCGGCCCCGTCTCGATAGCCATGGCCGTCAGACCAGAGGGCGCCATCAGGCGACAGACCTGGGTCGTGAAGGCGGGGATCTCCCGGCTCATATGGCTTTCGCCGATCAGCACATACTGGCTGTCCGCAACCGCCTGACCCAGCACCGCAGCGCCTGCGCCTGAAAAGCCGTTGGGATCGACGCCCAGGGGCAGGCTGGCCTGGCTGATCTGTTGCGTAAAATCAGCGGGCGGGGGCGTTTGCGCATAGGCCCCGCTCGCGAACACGACCGCACTCGCCATCCCCATGGCGCAAGCCAGTTTCCGAATCTTCACTCTCGATATCCCCTCACATTCATCCGCCGTTTAGCGAGGCGAGAGCGGGCCGCCCAGTGAACATGCGTCCATGTTGGCCATCCGGGCTTCCTGGGCGGAGACGACCCGGCGCCCGGCGCACCAGATGCGAAACCTTACGAAAGCTTCATCTCGTTTATCGATAATGATATTGATTGCTTATCGATAAATCCGTATCGATAGTCGGGAAGACGCCGCAGGGGCGGCGCCACTGAGGGTCACCCAATGAAGCTTATCGGCAAACGCTCCGCCGCCAGCGCCCTGCGCTGGGTGTTGGGGCTTCTGAATGTGTTCGTGATGCTGGCGACGATCGGGATCGTGGTCGTTGCGGCGCTGTCGCTGTTCATTCCCGAGTTCGGGGCCAAGGTTCTGGATGCGCTGAATGAGAACCGCGTCCAGGCCGGGGCGATCACGGTCACGGGCCACCTGACCCTGCTGGGCGCCGCCATCTCGACCGGCCTGACCTGGTGGATCATCAATCGCCTGCGCCGCATCCTGTTGTCAGTGAACCAGGGCGATGCGTTTGAACCGGCCAATGTCGGGCGGCTGCAGGCGGTCGGGTTCAGCCTGCTGGGGATTCAGGCGGGCGCCCTGCTGCTGGCCACCGTCGCGCCCCTGTCCATCGGCGAGTCCTCCATCGACTATAATCTGAGCCTGGGGTCGTGGCTGGGCATTCTGGTGGTCTTCATCCTCGCCGAAGTGTTCCGGCAGGGATCGGCCATGCGCGACGAACAGATGACCACGGTCTGAGGGGCGCGCCATGATCGTCATTCAACTGGACCGGCTGCTGCTGGAGCGCCGCATGTCCCTGACCGAACTGTCCGACCGCGTGGGCGTGACCCTGGCCAACCTGTCGATCCTGAAGACCGGCAAGGCGCGGGCCGTGCGGTTCTCGACGCTGGACGCCCTGTGCCGCGAACTGGAATGCACCCCAGGCGACCTGATCGCCCAGACGCCGGAGCCGCAGCCCGCGGATGGAGACTGACCGGGCATTTGGAAAGTTTCTTTGTCCTTGCGTAAAAGACGCTTGACCCAATCAAGCATCAGAACGTAAAGCTTCCTTGTCACAACGACAGGGGAGCTTGTCATGAACGAACAGAACATCACCAAGGACGTGCCGGCCCGTGACCATGTCACACCCAGCCTGGCCGCCGTCATCGTGCTCGGCGCCACCGTCAGCGCCGCCACGCCCTTCTGGCCCAAGGCGCTGGGCGCACCGCCGCCTCTGGGCCCTGTGCTGGTCGGCGCCTGCCTGATCCTGGTCATCCTCTGGCACTCGACCGTCTGGTGGCGTGACCTGAACGAAGACCAGCGCCAGATCCACCGCAAGGCCTGGTGGCACGGCGGGAACTTCGGAATCCTGCTGGGCGCCGCCGGTCTGCTGATCGGGCTGGCGGCGGGCCTGCCCATCGCCCCCCAGCCGCTGGCCGACCGCCCCGCCGTCTGGGCCCTGTTCGGCTTCCTGTGCCTGCTGGCAGGTCAGGCCGTCGGATACGGTGTCGCCTGGCTGATCCACCGGGTGCGGGCATGAGCCCCCTGAACAACCGGGTGCGCGATCTGCGCAACCGCCAGAGCCTGTCGGTCGCCCAGTTGGCCGGTCAGATCGGCGTCTCACGCCTGACGCTGCACGCCCTTGAATCCGGCCTCTATACGCCGTCGCTGCCTCTGGCGGTGCGCCTGGCCCGCGCCCTGAACCATCCGGTCGAAGACCTCTTCGCCATCTGACCCGGCGGCCTTTGCCGCCGCCCACATTCCCTGAACATCAAAGGACAAGATCATGAACCTCCAGATCGCTCTGGGGCGCGCCGCCTCGCCTTCCTGTGTCTGTGCACTCGTCGGTCGCAGGGGGGATTTCGGGTTGGGGCCATGGAG